>JANOMG010000337.1:0-5939 GCA_031420175.1 Nitrospira sp. | reverse complement strand
GAGACTGAATTCCTCACAATCTTAGGACTCGGGTTTGTGCTGGGGCTTCGCCATGCCTTGGACGCAGACCATTTAGCGGCCGTCTCCACGGTGCTGGCGCAGCGACCCTCGTTGCGCGCGTCCGGCATGATTGGATTCAGTTGGGGGCTGGGACATACGGTGGTCTTGTTACTGGTTGGAGCGGTCGTGTTGGTGCTTCGCATGCCGATTCCTGAACCTGTCGCCGTAGCGGCCGAGTTCGGCGTCGGTGTGATGCTCGTGCTGCTCGGCGGCATGCTTGGGATGCGATTGCTCCGGGAACGCTGGCATGTGCATACGCATGACCATGACGGTGCGCCGCATGTGCATTTGCATAGTCATGCGTTGGTCGAGGATCACGGGCATGGACATTGGTGGCGCAACTCCGTTCGACCGTTCTGCATCGGCATGGCCCATGGTCTGGCCGGGTCGGCGGCGCTGTTGCTGATCGTGCTGGCGTCGGCTCGATCGGTGCCGGAAGGACTCGTCTATATTGCGGTGTTCGGAGTTGGCTCGATCCTAGGGATGATGTTGGTCGGGATCGTCGTGAGTCTTCCAGTGTTGTGGTCGTTGAACTTCGGACGTCCCATGTTTCTCGCGGTCCAGGGGCTGGCCAGTCTCGGGAGCATGGCCGTCGGACTCGCCCTGATGTTCCAGATCGCCTTCGGCGGTCAACGCTTCTGACTCCCGCACCGTCACCGTCATCAATGGGAAATCTACGTGCGTCATATGGGCGGCTATGGTATTCTGCCGTCCTCACATTCCGGTGAGGAGCGGCGAGAGTCCGCTGCTGTCTCACCTGGCGGCAGTTGGCCCTGTGTCGGACTACAAGGAGCCTACTATGGCCTGGTTTAAAAAACAGAAAACGACTGAGGCTGAAGCCCCGAAACGATCCAAGCTTTCGGAAGGAATGTGGCTCAAGTGCAATCATTGCCGGGAGATCGTCTATCGTAAAGAGGTCGAACGGAACAATAAGGTCTGCCCGAAGTGCGATTACCATTTCCCCATCTCCGTCTTGGAGCGCATTGCGCTCTTGGTCGACTTTGGCACATTCAAAGAATGGGATGCAGAACTCGGCCCCCTGGACCCACTGAGCTTTCAAGACACGAAGTCGTACAAGGATCGAGTGAAAGCGCACCAGGAGAAGACCGGCCGCAAAGATGCCATGGTGATCGGCGAGGGGATGATGAACGGCCGCCGGGTGGTGCTCTGCGTATTCGACTTCAGTTTTATGGGCGGCAGCATGGGGTCGGTGGTCGGCGAAAAAATTTGCCGGGCGATCGATCGCGCGCTGAAAGCCCGGTTGCCGGTGATCTTGGTCACTACCTCCGGAGGCGCCAGGATGCAAGAGGGGATTCTCTCCCTGATGCAGATGGCCAAGACCTCTGCCGCTGTAGCCAAACTGGGTGAGGCGAAACTGCCATTTATTTGCTTGTTAGCGGATCCCACGTTCGGGGGCGTCACCGCGAGCGTCGCCATGTTGGGCGATGTGATTCTCGCCGAACCGAAAGCGCTGATCGGCTTTGCCGGCCCCCGCGTGATCGAGCAGACCATCAAACAGCAGCTGCCGGATCAGTTTCAGCGCGCAGAGTTTCTGCTCGAGCATGGCATGATCGATATGATCGTGGAGCGCAAGCAACTGAAAGAAACCTTAAGTACGCTCGTTGCCCACTTTTAAGCCTGGTTCCCTCTATGACGCATCCGGGCTAACCTCCCATCCTGCCTGATCACACCATGACCTATTTGTCTGCCGTGACCTTTCTCTATCGCCTGCAACAGCATGGCATTAAACTGGGTCTCGAGACGATGACGGTACTGATGGGGCGACTCGGGATGCCACAGACCAAGTACCGCACGCTGCATATCGCCGGGACGAACGGAAAGGGATCCACCGCGGCCATGACTGCCGCGATATTGCAGGCGGCAGGGTATCGAGTGGGGCTCTATACCTCGCCCCATCTCGTGGAGTTTCGAGAGCGGATTCGCGTGAACGGCGAGATGATTGCGGAGTCGCAGGTGACACAATTGACCGAACAACTTCAGTCGGTCTGTCAACCGGACTTGTTTCCGACCTTCTTCGAATATACGACGGCGATGGCGTTTCAGCACTTTGCCGACTCAGGGGTCGACGTGGCGGTGTTGGAAGTCGGACTCGGCGGGCGCTTCGATGCCACCAATGTCGTGACGCCCATGGCCTGTGCCGTGACGACGATCTCACTCGATCATCAGCAATATCTGGGGACGACCGTCTCGTCGATCGCGTTCGAGAAGGCCGGCATTATCAAGCAAGGGGTGCCGGTGGTGCTGGGGCGACTTGATGCTGACGCGTGGCAGACGATCCAGCAGGTGGCACAAGAACGGCAGGCCCCGGTGTTTCGTCTGCATGAGGACTTTCGCACAGAGGGGGAGGGGCCTGCGCAATTTTCCTATCGCGGACTTGGTGCGCAGTATGACGGACTGACCTGTGCCCTGGAGGGTCGGCACCAACTGGATAACGCCGCCTGTGCGCTGGCGCTCTTGGGGGCGGCGGCCCCTCAGGGGATTGCTGTCACGGCTGAAGCGGTACGAGCGGGCTTGCATGTGGTCGACTGGGCCGGGCGATTGGAAGTGGTCGATCACCGTCCGACGATTCTGCTGGATGGCGCCCATAACCCCGCTGCCGCCAAGGTCTTGGCTGACTACCTCACCCAGTCTGCCCGATCTCATCCCGTTCGCCCGGTCGTTCTGGTCCTGGGAATGATGCGCGATAAGGACCATCAAGGTTTTGTCGAACCGCTCAGGGGCCTTATCGATGAGGTGGTCTTGACGCAGGCGGATCTTCCGCGTTCCGCCACTGCACAGGAACTTCGAGCTTCGCTCGACGGTTTGCTGCCGCATCCGCATGTCATGCCGTCGCTCAGTGATGCGATGGCCTTGGCCAGACGGCTGGCCACACCGGACGGGCTGGTCTGTGTCACGGGCTCGCTCATGCTGGTGGGCGAGTGCAAGGCCTGGCTCCGTGGCTGTGGGCTGTCGCCGCTTCGGGGCTGATATGACAGGCATGGTGATGCGGTTATGCAGGTGCCTGGTCGGTTGGCTGATGTTGGGGCTGTTGTTCCCGCTCGTCGGGCACGCTGCAGGGAGCACGGGTGCTCCCGTACCCACGGCGACGTCTTTTGGTGCGCTCCCGCTCGATATCACCGCAGAACGAATCGATTATCTGCAAGAGCAAGAGACCTACGAAGCCGATGGCTCGGTGGTGGTCAATCAGGGCACCATGCGTCTCACGGCCGATCACATGACCATTCATGCCTTACCCGGTGTCGTGATTGCCACGGGCCATGTCCGACTCATCGATCCCAAAGCCGATCTCGCGACCGAACGGTTGGAACTCAACGTGAATACCGAGGCGGGGGTGGTCACCCACGGACAGGTGTATTTGAAAGCCTCGAATACCTCGGTCGAGGGGCGCCTCATGCAGCGGTTTTCGGAAGACCACTATCGGGTGAAAGAGGGGCGGTTTACGAATTGCGATGCGCAGGAAGGTGAGACGCCGGCCTGGCGGTTTGAGTTTAAAGATCTGGACTTAAACGCCGGCGATCACGTCGCCTTTACCGGCGGGTGGCTCTGTGTGAACGATGTCCCGGTGATTCCGATTCCCACGTTGACATATCCGCTCTCCAGTCGACGGAGCGGGTTTCTCATTCCGAATGTCGGGTACGATAATCGATTCGGGACGCATCTCCAAGAAAGCTTCTATTGGGCCATCAATCCTAGCCAGGATCTGACGATCTCTCCGTCGTATTACAGCAATCTCGGCTACGGGAGCGACCTGGAGTATCGCTATGTGCTGGACCAGAAATCGAAGGGGCAGTGGTTCGTGAGTTTTCTGCAGCAGACCAAATTACCGAACGTGTCAGGCGTCACGGACACCGGGGGCAGTGCGTCCCAGTCCCGCGCGCTCATCGCCGGGACTCATACCCAACAGTTCACGCCTGATTTGTTGTTGCGTGCACAGATAAGCTTTGTGACCGATCCAAACTATCTGCAGCAGCTCAGTAACTCAGGCGCCCAGCGGGCGCTCCCGAGCAGCGAGAATAACATCTTAGCCACGCAGCGGCTGCCTTATGGGAACCTCTATTTTCTCGGTCAATACCTGCAGCCTCTCCAGGCGGGTGGTAAGGATACGTTCCAGCGATTGCCGGAAACCGGCTATAGCCTTCCCAATCTGTCGCTTTTCAATTCACCGCTGCTCCTTGGGTTGGAGAGCAATTATGTGAATTTTTATCGCGAGCAGGGCTTTACGCTCAATCGGGTGGATGTGATGCCCGGTCTCTCTACTGATGTCATCGACCTGGGGCACATCATTGGTCTGACGCCGCAAGCGAAGGTCCGGGAGGTCTATTACACACGAGGCGTCGAGTCGAGTAATAGTCAGCATCGGGAGACGCTGTGGGCCAGCCTTGACGCAACCTCGAAGCTCAGCCGACGGTTCGGTGTCGGAGACGGTGGATCGTTCCTGCATACGCTCGAGCCGAGCGTAGTCTACGAGTATGTGCCTCCCACGGACCAGGCGAAGATCACGCAGATCGATCAGGTAGACGACCTGCCGAAGAAGAACTTGCTGACCTATGCGATCCGCAGCCGGCTGTTGGAGCAAGCGGGCGGCAGCAGTTTTAATTGGCTGGATTTCACGATGGCGCAGAGCTATCACGTGGGTGCGACGCAAACGAGAGCGCGTGATTTCACTCTCGGTGCCACTCCGCCGCTCGGATCGATTACGCAACCGCTGCAGCCGGCGACGGTGGCTATTGACGGCAAAAAACTGTCCGACCTCTGGATGCGAGCCGTGATCGGCAATACGACGCCTCAGTTCACGCCGGCTCAGTTGGCGGGCGCTGCGTTCGGCCGGGGTGCTGGTGCTGTTCCCGGTCAGCAGCCGGCCATCAATCAGTATCTGACCATCGATGCGTTTTTCGATCCGTATCGTTCCACGATGAGTCAATTCAACACTGACCTCCGGGTTCAGCAGTCCAACCATTGGTATTTGGAAGTCGGACAGCGATTCTCACGAGACGGGAACCGCGTGCGCCGAGGCGATGTCTGGAATCCCGTGTCGTTCAATGAGGTCTATGCACCCACCGAAGAAATCCAGTTTGTCACGGCAGGCGGCGGGTTTCGAACACCGTGGGGTTGGACGATTGGCGCCAAGGGCTACTACGACGTGAAGAACGGCAAGAGCCCGGAGTACGATGTCGTCGCCCTCTATCAGAATCCCTGCAAGTGCTGGTCGCTGGGGCTCTTCTATCTGCAGTTCCCAGACCGTGCTCAGTACAATTTTATGCTGAGCCTGACTGGAATCGGCTGGACGGAAAACTTCGGCACGGCGGTGCTTCGCAGTATTCTCAGTCCGCTGCTGATCGGGGAGAAGGGTCTGCCGTGGGCTGCGCCTGGCGGGCCGTATGGAAGGCCACAGTCGATCACGCCTATGTCCCAGCTTGGGATTGGAGAGACTGGACGGTGAGTAGATTTTTGCGCGAGACATGCGAGACTGGCGGGAAAGGCGAGACATGAAGAGCGAAGTTGAGAGTTCAAAGTTCCGAAAACCTCGAATTTCTGACCTCGCACCATTGTCTTTCTTGCCCATCCCGCTAGCCTCGCTCGGCTATCTCCTGCCGAGCTCTGGAAATGCCGTGTGTCGGTCCGGGGGATTTGACTCCCTGAAGAGGGCTGGTATACGATGTCTCATCGAGTTGAAATGTATGTGTGTATTCAGTGAAGGAGGAATGTGACGTGGCAGGTGATGCACTGAAGGTCGAAGATGCAACGTGGGATGCAGACGTCATGAAGGCTTCTGAGCTGGTGATGGTAGATTTCTGGGCAGTTTGGTGTGGCCCGTGCCAAATGGTCGCTCCGCTCATCGAAGAATTGGCCAAAGAGTA
>JANOMG010000336.1:0-10618 GCA_031420175.1 Nitrospira sp. | reverse complement strand
TTGAGGGCGCGATTGAAGGATTCGTAGGCGGCCTGCATATGTTGTCTGCCCAGCGCCATCCAGCCGATCGCCGCATGGGCCGGACCGAAGTTCGGATCGGCGACGAGGGCCGCGTCGTATTCTTTGAGTGCCAGATCCAGACGGCCCCTCGTTTCATAATGGTTGCCCAGCGCAAAATGCACGGCTGCGTCATTAGGGTTCAGGCGCAAGGCTTCTTTGTAGGACTGCAAGGCCGGCTCGAACTTGCCCTGCTCGGCCAACGCGCAGGCGAGGTTGGCATGGGCCACTGAGTCGTTGGGATGCAGCTTGATCACTTCGCGATATTGGGGGATTGCCATCTCCAACCGGCCCTGTTCTTGATAGGCCACGCCCAGGTTGGTGCGCGCCGGCGCATAAGAGGGATCTAGCCGGACGGCTTCACGGTATTCCTTGATGGCCATTTCGAGGTGGTCTGCCCGCTCATGAATCTGTGCGACAAAATAATGCGGGTAGGCGGACTGTGGCGCGAGCTTGATCGATTCCTTGTAGAACGCGATCGACTGTTCGGACTGGCCTGACTGGGCCAGAAACAGGCCCATCACGAGATGAGCGTTGGCCTGACCAGGTTGCCGCACGACAAATCCTTCGATCCATTCTTTGACCAGGGCAATGTCTTCCGGTTCCTGTAAACATTTCGGGTGCGTCTCCCAGGCTTCGGCAAACTCCCCGCGCAGCAGATAAATAACGTTCAGGGCGAAATGGGGTCGCGGATCGCGCGCTGCGTCGGTGGCGGAATGGCGGGCCCAGGCCAATGCGGCAGGCAAGGCCTGATCCCATTGGCCTTCCAGCAGGGTCGTTTCACATGATGCTTGGTAGTCGGTCATCGGGGTCGATCGTCTGCGCTATCTGGTGAGGGTATCTTCAATATCCGGCGAGGTGGCTTGGATGCGATCCCCGAGGGCAGGATAACGCGCCGCGATTTTTTGTTTCATCAGCCAGGCGATGGTCCGGTACGACCAGTGACCCTTCACGCCGGATCGGAGCTTCGCGATATATTCGGCTTCGGCATAGTCCATCTTGAAGAGGCACCGCACTTTGAAGCCGAACGGCGTGGCGTAAAGCGACCCCTCCGCGCTGGTTTTCTTGAGCTGCTCGATGTCCGAGCGGACCGCATCCATCGCCTGGCGATATTCCTGGTCCAGCCCCGCTTGCACGAGCGGCGGTGGGACTTCATAGCCATGCATCGTCGTGAAGTTCTGTTGGATCTGCTGACAGCGCCGGTGCCGATGCATGTCGCGCCAGCCGCCGATGTCCATGAGTACGTCGAACGTGAAGGCGTAGCCGCTGCGGAATTCTTTGATGAGTTCGTCGTAGGGTCCTCGTGCACTCATCGCCACGTCGATCGTTTCCTGTTTCTGCTTCTCGGTCCAGGTATGGACGACCGCGAGGATGTTCCGATAGGGGGCATGCGAGACACGGTAGAGCAAGGTGGTGACGATTTCGTCCAGGGGATCGTGGGACTCGATGAGTTCGACCGGCTCCTGCGCGCCCCAGGAGGCCGGTTGATCCCATCCGGTTCCTTGAAGTGCGTCCTTCGCATATCGGGCAAGGTCGAGGTAGACGGAAGCATGATAGTCGTTCGCCTTGGCATGGCGCGCGAGCGTCGGCGCAAGCGGTTCCTGTGCGCCGGTCTGGCCGGACAACTCGCCCCACACATTCACGGGGGACCGCTGGCAGGCATCCTTGAGTTCGTCTCCGATCGCGCGCAATTCCGGGAGTTGTGACGACAAGAGTCTGATGATTTGTTTTTCCAACGTCCTGATGCTGACGACTTGCCCGACGTTCGTCTTGGCCGCGAGGGGCAGGAGATACCGGGTCACGTCGAATGCGCGCGCGGCAATCGTCCGTTGGTAATCGGCCGGCTTCATCGATTCGGGGCGCGGCTCGCGCTCCGAAATAAATTGGGTCAAGGGTTGATGCAGGAGGCGATAGATCTCGGCGAGGCTACGGAGAATACCGTGATAGGTCCCCTCTGTCTCGGACCCTCGAATGGAATCCGGCACGAACCATCCGCCGGACGCAAAGTTCTGATAACGGCTCGATTTGGCCTGGCCGTCCCACAGGGGCTCGTCTTCGAGCCGAATTGCGGCGAGTTCGGAGATGTCTTCGAAGCAGATGATGACATGGCCTAGATCGGCGATCGAGGCATGGCCATAGTCGAAGTAGAACTGATCCCAGAATTTTTCAGACGAGTGGCCATGGACCCAACGGAGGCTGTCCTCGATCGAGTCGGGCGAGCGGCTGTAGCGGGCCAAGGCGTAGGCGGACTTCTCTGGCGGCATCGGTGCGAGCGCGATGACGCGGCGGGTCGGTTGATCGATACTCATGAGACGTTCCCTGACAAAAACATAGGCCGCGAACTATACGCCCGCGCGCCGGTCCGCGCAAGAAGGTGCGGCGTCATTCGTCAACCGCCATTTGCGGGAAATCGTTCACGCGGTCGATGGTCGGCAGTTCCGACCCGATTGACGTATGACGCGCTCCTGCGCGTTGACATGCCCCGAACCCGTAGTTATAGTCCCGAATCTTTCATGACAGTTGCTGAGCATGGACACGATCAAGGGCATTAAAGGCGTCAAAGATATCCTTCCCGAGGAGACCCCTCGGTGGCGTTTCATTGAAGATGCCGCGCGACGCTGGGCGCTTGCGTACGGATATCAAGAGATCCGTATCCCCATCTTCGAACTCACCGCGCTCTTTGCCCGGAGTATCGGCGCGGCCACGGACATCGTCGAAAAAGAGATGTATACCTTTCCCGACCGGGATGGGACCTCATTGACCTTGCGCCCGGAAGGCACAGCTGGGACGGTCCGCGCCTTCATCGAACACAATCGGGCGGCCAATCCGCTTCCGCAAAAGTATTTTTACATTGGTCCGATGTTCCGCCATGAGCGGCCGCAGGCGGGACGTCTCCGGCAGTTCCATCAATTCGGCGTGGAGTCGTTCGGCACGGCGGATCCGCGCGCAGATGTTGAGGCCATTGCACTGCTCTGGCGCCTCCTGACAGATCTGGGCCTGCCCGACCTGACACTTGAGATCAATAGTCTGGGAAGCTCCGGCGACCGCGCAGCGTACAAACCGATCTTGCTCGCCTTTCTCTCGCAGCACGAAGCCCGCCTCTGTGCCAACTGCCGGCGCCGCATGGAGACGAATCCCTTGCGGGTACTGGACTGCAAGATTCCAGACTGTCGAGCAGCGACCGAATCGGCGCCCAAGCTTACCGACCATCTTTCTCCTGAAGCCCGAGCCCATTTCGACCAGGTCCTTGCCGGTCTCGTGGCCATCGGCGTCCCCTATCAGTTGAATCCTCGTCTGGTGCGGGGGCTCGACTACTATTGCTTGACAAGTTTTGAAATTACCTCGACCCACTTAGGCGCTCAGAACGCGGTGGGTGCCGGAGGCCGCTACGATGGATTAGTGGAGACGCTTGGAGGTTCCTCTGTTCCCGCCATTGGATTTGCGGTCGGGCTTGAGCGTGTGTCGTTGATGCTTCCGGAGACCTCATCGTCCTCGTTACATGAGTTGCTCTATTATGTCGCAGCGTTCGGAGTGGCTGGGACTAAGCTTGGTCTTGTGCTCCTAGACGAACTCCGTAGAGTGGGACTGTCGGCCCAATGTGACTATCGTGCCGCCACGCTCAAAGCTCATCTTCGCCAAGCGGATCGATCAAAGTGCCGATATGCCATTCTTCTGGGCGACGATGAAGCCAGTCGCGGTGCGGTCATTCTCCGTAACCTCGAGACGAAGGCTCAAGAGGAACTTCCTCTCGCAGGTCTCGCCTCTCTCCTCCATTCTCGCAATCTCGCCGGATAGATATCCACATTATTTTCAGTATTGACTTTATATTGAAAACCTCGTAATCTCACCCGGAAGTTCATTCGTAAGCAATTGATTATATTGATATCTTCAGTGTATTACTATGGCGGTTCGCAAGCTAGGTCTCTTGTTATCCACAGCCCCTTCTCATCCTAGTGTTGAGACCGTCGTCCAACTGGCTCAGGCTGCTTTACGCCGGGGAGTTGAGGTCTATCTGTATCTTATTGATGAAGGGGTCAAGAGCGCGACAGATCAGCGCTATATTGGCTTGATTGATGCCGGAGTGAAGATGTCTATCTGCGCCTATGGCTGTCAGCAACATGGTGTTCCCACGGCCACGGTCGATTCGAGGGTCTCGTTGTCCGGGCTCGTCGTACTGTCTGGAATTATCGATGGATGTGATCGCTTTCTCGCGTTTACTTAAGATGTTGTCGTCATTGTGGTGTTTTCTCTATGTCGAAACGGATTGCAGTTGTGATTTCAGAAGATCCTTGTGTGACGGCTCGTCCTGTTGAAGCCCTTCGTATCGCCTTAGGGCTCTGTGCTGGGGATCATGAGACGACCGTCGTGCTCCTTGGGCAGGCTCCCCGGCTCCTGATGGAGGATACAGATGAGATCCTCGATGTCGATATCCTTGAAAAGTATCTTCCTTCGTTTAAACATCTTTCTGTCCCATTTATCGTCGAGTCAGGGACGGCAATGGATGCCTGGTCTGATAGTTTCTCGGTCACGACTCGTACAGCAGATGAAATTAGGCGGTTGATTCAAACGGTTGATAGAAGTCTCGTTTTTTAAGGACTTCGGTGTTCTATGGGTATGACGCTCTATCTTCTTCGACAACAGCCCGACGGTATTTCTTCATCGCTCTTTCGCGACAGTGATGCAGATATGGATATTGTGTTCGTTGAGCAGGCGATATCGACAGTCCCTTCTTCCGTGAAGGGAGTTGCCGTGGCAGTTGAGGGAGAGGTTGTCGGTTCTTCATGTCCGACCATGACCTACGACGATCTTATTGAGCGTATCTTCTCATCGGAACATGTCATTGTTGTGTAGGTTGTTAGTGAACTCTTCTCCGAAGTTATGTGTGTCGTAATAAGAGTTCGTCGTCGTAGTAGGAGTAAGAGTAGGCTCTGTGGATATTGTGGACGGCGATCAAGTTGTTGATTCGTTAGATTTTCTCGCACGCGGTCTTTGTGGAGAGACTTGTGGATTGACTCTGAGTAACCCCTGCATGCACAGTCAGCAACCTGTGTCGGCTTGAGTGATAGCTCTTGGCTGAAATCGTCTGTGGAATGGAAAAATTAGAAATACAGTAAGAAAACACTGCGAAAAACCAGGTTATCCACAGGTGTGAATAAGTCTGTGTATGAAGAATGATACAGAAACAATGAATCTCGTGAATGTTTGGCAGGATGCGTTGGCTTGTATTCAAGGGAAAGTGCCAAAACAGGTATACGACACGTGGTTTACACCGATTCACCTCGAACGCATTGAGGAATCTACTGCGCAACTTGGCGTTCCGAATAAGTTTTTTGGTGATTGGTTGGGCCAGCACTATGGACCCCTCCTAGTTGAAGCCCTCTCTACTGCCCGAGGTGGGGAGGAGACGGCGATCACCTTCTCCATCTTTCATAAACAGGTGGCAAAGCTGCCTGAAAAAGGGAATGCACCAGAGCCCAATCGTCAAAGTACCGGGACTCGGCCAAAACGGGGAATCCAGCTTAATCCAAAGTACACATTCAAGAATTTCGTCGTGGGCGCGGGGAACCAGTTTGCCCATGCCGCTTGTATGGCGGTCGCAGAACAGCCGGCAAAAGCCTACAATCCGCTGTTTATCTACGGCGAGACCGGACTGGGGAAGACCCACCTCTTGAATGCCATTGGAAACTATGTGGCAGAACGGACCGATCTCCGCATTGCCTATTTGACGACCGAGCAGTTTACGAATGAGGTCATCAATTCCATTCGATACGACAAGATGATGGATCTGCGGAAGCGGTATCGTCATATCGATATGTTGATGATTGACGATATTCAATTCTTGGCGGGCAAGGAACGAACACAGGAGGAATTCTTCCACACGTTCAATGCCCTCTATGAAGCGCATAAGCAGCTCGTCCTCTCGAGCGATCGCTTTCCGAAAGACATGCCCGATATCGAGGAACGGCTGCGGTCACGGTTTGAATGGGGTCTGATCGCGGATCTCCAGCCGCCGGACGTGGAAACACGCATTGCCATCTTGCGGAAAAAGTCAGAAGACGATGGCGTTACGTTGCCGGAAGATGTCGTCCAGTTTCTCGCGACCACGATGAAGAGTAATATTCGTGAGCTGGAAGGTTCGCTGGTGCGCCTCGGCGCCTATGCGTCGCTCACCGGCACAACGATCTCGCTTGAGATGGCAAAGACTGTGCTGCGGGATCTGATCGGCACCAAGAAAAAGATCGTATCGATGGACGATATTCAGGAAACGGTGGGCGCGCGCTTCCATGTGAAGATTTCCGACCTAAAATCCCGTCGCCGGAGTAAAACGCTGGTGCATCCGAGACAGATTGCCATGTATCTCTGTCGAGAACTCACAGACTCCTCGTATCCGGAGATCGGACGGCAGTTCGGAGGCAAAGACCACACGACGATCATTCATGCCTGCAAGCAGGTCATTAAAGCGAAAGACCTCGACAGTGCATTGAGTGCCACGTTGGACAGCTTGAAGGAACAGATTCTGCGAGCATGAGCGGCTGCGCTAGGGGGAAAAGATCATGAAACTGCGTATGGGACGAGTGGAACTCTTGACGGGCCTCCAGCGGGTCCAGGGTGTCGTTGAGAAGCGCAACACGATGCCGATCCTCTCGAACATCTTGATTGAGGCGAAGCAGGAGGGGGTGGAAATCGTCGCCACCGACCTCGAAATCGGCATGCGCGGGCTCTATAAAGCCACCGTCGAGAAGCCTGGAGGGGTTACGGTCTCGGCTCGGAAGCTCTATGAGATCATCAAGGAATTGACTGTCAGTGACATCGATATTACCTCGGGTGACAATAACTGGACGACGATTCAAGCCGGCAAGAGCCAATTTAAGATCGTTGGGCTTCCCAGTACCGACTATCCAGCGTTGCCCACGATCGAACGGGAAGGGCTCATTCCCCTCGCCGGGGCCGGTTTCTTAGAGCTGATTCGCAAGACCCTCTTTGCGGCCGGAGACAATGACGCGCGTTACATCCTCAACGGTCTGTTGGTGACCCTCATCACGTCGGAGAAGAAAACGATCTTGCGGCTGGTCGGCACTGATGGACATCGGTTGGCGGTGGCCGAGCAGGAGGTCGGAATGCCGGGGGTCAAAGGCGCGCCGCAAGAGATCAAGGCCATCATTCCAAAGAAAGCCGCGCATGAGATGCAGCGTCTTCTGGAAGAAGGCGGCGAGGGCGAACCCTTGATCGGGTTCACGAAAAATCTCATGATTTTCCGGAAGAGCGGACTGCTGCTGACCTCGCGGCTCATGGAAGGGAACTACCCGAACTATCAGCAAGTGGTCCCAAAAGAGAGTGGCAGGAAAATCGGGGTCAACCGTAGTGAGCTTGAAAGTGCACTTCGGCGTGTTTCCGTATTGTCGCGCGATAAGGCGAGTGCGGTGAAGGTCTCGTTTGTCTCCGGACAGATGACGCTGTTCTCCAGCAATCCAGATTGTGGAGAAGCGACCGAAGAGCTAGCGGCACAGTACGAGGGGGAGGCGTTGAACACGGGGTTCAATGCCCGCTACTTATTGGATGTGCTTGGAGTCATGGACGGAGAGACGATTTCTCTGCAAATGGACAATCCGCTGAGCCCCTGTTTGATCCAGGAGTCAGACAGTCCCGGGTTCAAGTGCGTCGTGATGCCAATTAAAATTTGAGGCTCGGGGCCAGGGGCACGAGGCGAGCGGGAAAACTTCTCCCGCCCCCTTACCTCTCGCCCCTCGCCTCATGCCTGTGAAATTAGGAGACTGATGGCCAGTAACGATAACGAGACCACACCGAAATCCGAGAGTTACGGCGCGGACCAAATCAAAGTGTTGGAAGGCCTGGATGCCGTGCGGAAGCGTCCGGCGATGTACATCGGCAGCACCGGTGTGGACGGCCTCCATCACCTCGTCTATGAAGTCGTCGACAACAGTGTCGATGAACATATGGCGGGATATGGTGAGACCATTGAGGTGACGATCCATATCGACGGCAGTGTCACGGTGGTGGATAATGGCCGCGGCATTCCGACCGGGATGCATTCCACACAAAAGAAATCTGCCGCAGAAGTGGCGCTGACGGTCTTGCACGCAGGCGGTAAGTTCGAGCAGGGCGCCTATACGGTGTCCGGCGGGCTCCATGGCGTCGGGATCTCGGTGGTCAACGCTCTTTCAGAATGGCTCGAGCTGGAGATTTGGCAAGACGGCCAGGTGTTCGAGCAGCGCTACGAGCGCGGCAAGTCGACGGCCCCGCTGAAGATGACCGGGAAAACTAAGCGCCGCGGCACGATGGTCACGTTCAAGTCCGACGGGCAGATCTTCGAGACCCTCGACTTCAGTTTCGACGTGCTGGCCCAGCGGCTGCGCGAGCTCGCTTTCCTGAACAAGGGACTCGAGATTACACTCAAGGATGAGCGGAAAGAACCGGTCAAAGAGCAAATTTTTAAGTACAAGGGCGGGATCGTCTCGTTTGTCGAGCATCTGAACGAAGCCAAGGTGCCGCTGCACAAGCCTATTTACGTGCAGGTCGAGAAGCCGGAGATGGTGCTGGAGGTCGCGCTTCAATACAACGATAGCTACGCCGAAAACCTGTTTTCTTTTGCGAACAACATCAACACCAAGGAGGGCGGCACGCACTTGGTGGGCTTCAAGGCCGCGTTGACCCGCACGATTAATAGCTATGCGAACGCCAACGATCTGCTCAAAAAAGGTACCGAGACGCTGACTGGAGACGACGTCCGTGAAGGGCTCACCGCCGTGGTCAGTGTCAAGGTCAGGAATCCGCAGTTCGAAGGACAGACGAAGGCGAAGCTGGGTAATAGCGAGGTAAAGGGCATCGTCGAGTCCGCAGTCAACGAAGCGCTGGGGAACTATTTCGAAGAAAATCCGACGGTAGCCCGGAAGGTTATCGGGAAATCCATTGATGCGGCGCGTGCTCGTGAAGCGGCGCGGAAGGCGAAAGAACTCATCCGGCGCAAGAGCGCGCTGGACGGAGGCTCGCTGCCGGGCAAACTGGCCGATTGTTCAGAGAAAGATCCGGCCTTGAGCGAGCTGTATATCGTCGAGGGTGATTCGGCCGGTGGTTCCGCGAAGCAGGGGCGCGACCGTAAGTTTCAGGCGATTTTGCCGCTCAAGGGCAAGATCCTCAACGTCGAGAAGGCGCGGTTCGACAAGATGCTCTCGAGCGACGAGATCCGGACGTTGATCATGGCGCTCGGAACCGGCATCGGCCGTAAGCGTGAAGAGAGCGAAAAGCCCGACAAAGATTCGTTCGATATCGCGAAGGCCCGGTACCATAAGATCATCCTCATGACAGACGCCGACGTAGACGGGAGCCATATCAGGACCCTGCTCCTGACGTTCTTCTTCCGTCAGATGCCGGAGCTGCTTGAACGAGGCTACATCTATATTGCGCAGCCGCCGCTCTTCAAAGTGAAGAAGGGCAAGACGGAGCGGTATCTCAAAGATGAACTGGCGTTGAACGATCATTTGGCTGACATCGCCGTCGAGGATGTAGAAGTGTACGTGGAAGGGAGTCAGGGCTATGTCACGGGACGGCGACTCCTGCCCATTCTGAAGAAGATGATCGCCTTCGAGACATTGCTCGGCCGGCTCAATAAGAAACCGCACGAGGCCAGCATGGTGCGGGCGTTTGTGGATGAGCCGGGGCTGGATCGCGAGCTCCTCAAGGATCGCACGGCGCTCATGACCATCATCGCCAATGTGAAGAAAACGCTCGCGGTGGTCTACCCGAAGCTGACACCGACGTTGGATATCGTCGAGGATGAAGAACATCAATCGAACAAAGTTACTTGCCGATTGCTGGCCAACGGGGCCACCTATAGCGTTGACGTGACGCATGTGTTAGTCGGCTCTGCCGAATTCCGCGAGTTGCAGAAGCTCTCACCGTCGGCGATCGGCTTGGGCCGGGCGCCGTACAAGATCAAAACCGACGGGCAGGAACAGTTCCAGCCCGCGACGGCGGAGTTGGTCAAAGCGATCCTCGACAAGGGTAAGCATGGGCTCAGCATCCAGCGCTATAAAGGTCTTGGCGAAATGAACCCGAACCAGCTCTGGGAAACGACGATGAATCCAGAAGTCCGGACGCTATTGAAAGTCAAACTGGAAGACGTGCCCGGCGTCGACGAGATCTTTACGATTCTGATGGGCGACGAGGTTGAACCCCGACGAAACTTCATTCAAGCCCACGCGCTGGAAGTGCGCAATCTCGACGTATAAGGCTGAGCGATGAACGGTAGAAGAAGATTCGTTTTTCATGATGTCTGTCCATTGGCCTGTTTAGGATGCTCAACATGAGCATCCAGCAAGGCCGCAGGTGAGTGAAAGTCTGAGGCGTACCCTCGGGATACGGTGAAGGTGTTCACGAACCGAGAACGAAGCTGGTGGTCATGTTCAGCATCCGTGGAGAAAATTAGATGCCCCCTGATGAACGGTTAGGACAGATCGCCATTGAAGACGAGATGCGCTCGTCGTACCTGAGTTACGCGATGAGCGTCATCGTGGGCCGGGCGCTCCCCGACGTGCGTGACGGC
>JANOMG010000335.1:0-3126 GCA_031420175.1 Nitrospira sp. | reverse complement strand
GACCATGGGGCCACATGGTCCGATCCGACCCCGATCCATACCGGCGTGATCGAGCCCTTTGCCTATGGCAGGATCATTGAGCTGAGGAATGGGGATCTCCTCTGTCCGATTTGGGGGAAGCGGCAATCCGATGAACCTTGGCGGACTGGCCTGGTTCGTTCTCGAGACGCCGGCCAGACATGGGGTGAACATGTCACCATCGGGTACGACCCTCACACGAGAGTCCCATCACCTCAGGACGAGGTAGTGCATTGTGCCGGATTCAACGAAGCGACGTTGGTGGAATTGCCTGATGGGCGTATCCTGGCCGTTCTGCGCCAACAGGGAGTGGGACCGGATGTACGACAACTGTTCCAGTGTCTGTCCTCAGATGGTGGCCATACCTGGTCTGCGCCTCAGCCGATGGCGCTGTGGGGGACCTCTCCCTCGCTCCATCTGACGGAATCTGGCCTGCTTCTCCTCGGATATCGAAACCATATGGGAAATCCTCAAGGGCTTGCGACGCCCGGCGTCGGCATTAGCCTGAGCGAAGATTTCGGCGCGACATGGACTGAACATCGATTGCTCGACGATCCCCAAGGCTACTCATATCAACATGAGTTCGAAGCCGGTTATCCGGCATTTCTTGACCTCGACCGCCAGCGGATTCTGGTGGTGTTCTATAGTTTCGATCCTGCCATCGGGTCGCCGCGCTATCTCGCCGCCAACCTCCTTGATTTGGCAGGATGCTGAAAACGTCCGCCAGCTTCGTTCTCGGCTCATCGAAATTCTCAACGTACCCCTGAGGGTACGCCTCCGGTTTCGACTCGCCTGCGGCCTCGCTGACGAACGTTTTGAGCATCCTGCTGGGAAGGCGTGAAACGTATTTCGTATGACGTTAAATTCCTGAAATGCTTCACAAGCTACGAACGACGTTCCGAAAACATCGAACTTCGAACATCGCACCTCAACCCCCCGCCCGTCCCGTGTGGGCTAATCATCTGCACAAACCGCCACCAACCGGCACTGTCCTGCACTAGGCTCGTACGCCTCTCAAGTTCGCCGGGTCACCATCCGATACACAGTCCATGCAAACTCAAGAACACAGGGAAAGGAGGCAAGTCGCGAAAGGGTCCCGGTGCAATGAGATCACACACATCAGGCTGACGACATGGATGTTGCGGCGTTTTAATGTTCCAGTACGGTATCTGTCACGGAGGAATTTCCAATGGCGTTAACAGTCAATACCAACATCCCCAGTTTAACGGCGCAACGGAATTTGGGCCACAGCAACGATTTGCTGGCCAAGTCGCTGGAGCGTCTGTCATCCGGTCTTCGGGTCAACCGTTCAGCGGACGACGCAGCCGGATTGTCGATTGCGACAAAACTGAGCTTTCAGTCCCGAGGCCTGCGTGTGGCCGTGCGGAATGCCGGCGACGCCGGGTCCTTGGTCAACACGGCGGAAGGCGCCTTCAACGTTGCGACCAACATCATCGGCCGTTTGCGTGAATTGGCCGTGCAAGCAGCCAGCGACACGAATACCGCGTCAGATCGTTCGACCTTGCATGGTGAGTCTAGCTTGCTGGTTGCGGAATTAAATCGGTTGGCCAGCACGACAGAGTTCAACGGCGCGTCTTTGCTGGACGGTTCGTTCTCATCCGGGAAAATCCAGGTTGGTGCTAACGCCGACCAGACGATCTCCTTCTCGTTGGGCGATGTTCGGGCAGCCCAGCTTGGCAAGTTTGCAGCCTTCTCCGTGAACATCGATGATAATATCGGTTCACTTGGCACGGCCAATCAGAGTGGATTCGGCGCCATCACGGCCGGGGAATTCAACATCAATGGCCAGTTGGTCGGCGGGACCACGGCGACCGACGATCAGGTATCGGTGTTGGAGCTCAATTACCAGGCCGTTGCCTCGGGGACCAGCACGTTCGTCGCGGCCCAGCTCGGTGGCGATTTGGCGCTCGGTACGGCAGCCTTGTATATCAACGGAACGGCCATTACCAGTCTGGCCAATATATCCGGGGCATCCGCCGCGTCGGGCACCAGCGCCGCGTATACGCAAAACTCGGAGTTCGTCTCGGCCATCGTGGCCAAGATCAATGCAGCCGGCATCACGAATGTCACGGCTCGCGTGACCTCAGGCAATCAAGGGTATGTGCTGGTAGCCACTAAGGGAACGGATATCAAGTTGGCGGTGAGCAATACGGCCAACACCTCCCAGGGCTCGCTGTTGAGCAATATCGGTTTGGCGAGCCAGGTGGTTGGGTCGGGCAACGCGACCAGCGAAGTCAGCACCTACAATGGCCAATCCGGCGCCATCTCCAAGGCTGCGGCCATCAACAATGTCAGGGGAAAAACCGGAGTGGCGGCCGTGGCCGTTGCGAACGTGTTCGCCCAAACGACCGGCGTGACCGCCGGTTCGCTCGTGGCCAACGATCTCTTCATCAACGGCTTTGCGATCGATGCGACGGCGAACATCGCGGCTGGCGACAGCACAGGCGTCTTGCGGGCGGCGATCAATGCTAAGACCGCATCCACGGGAGTGACGGCGAATGTCAATGGCTCCGGGGGATTGGTCTTGAAGGCCTCAGACGGGCGGAACATCGCTCTGTACTCGACGGCCAATGGGGCCACACTTACCGGGGCCACTGCGGGAGCCAACCTGTATCGGGGCGCCGTCCGGCTGACGTCGCAGGCCGACGTCGCATTTTCCGGGCGGACCACGGACCTTGGCTCGGCCAGCACGACCGTCCCCTATACGACGAATCTCGATAATTCGTTGAGCCTGTTGGACATCACCACGCAAGACGGCGCCAATACGGCGATTCTGTCTCTCGACGCGGCCCTTGCGCAGATCAGCAAGGTGCGGTCCGACGTCGGAGCCTTGACGAGCCGGCTGGAGCTGACGACACAGGCCCTGACGGTGTCCGCTGAGAATCAGGAAGCAGCGGCAGCCCGGATCAAGGACGCGGACTTCGCCTACGAAACGGCGCAATTCACGCGAAACCAGATCCTGGTGCAGGCCGGTACGGCGATCCTGTCTCAGGCGAACAGTACCTCGCAGATCGCGCTGCAGCTCTTGCAGCGGTAAGTGACAGAGGAAGGAGGCGCGGACCGAATGGTTCGCGCCTCCTCTCCCTA
>JANOMG010000334.1:0-11245 GCA_031420175.1 Nitrospira sp. | reverse complement strand
TCATATAGGTGAGGAACTCATCGACGGACATCTTGTTGTCGACCGCATGTTTGAAGTAGCGGCCTGCATCGGTCACGGCGCCACCGAAGCGAGGGCCGATCATGATGAGTCCTGCTGCAACCGATTGTGACATGCCGATCCCGGCACAGGCCGCGATAATCGTCCCAAGAGCCCCGCTGACACAGGGTCCATGGTCGGCAGAGAGCATCATGATGCGCTTGATGATTTCAGCTTCTTGCTGGGAGATCAGGCGCTTATCCCACAACAGTCCCACGACATGGGGAATCTGGTAGCCTTTGTTGATAAGCTCGGAAGCCGGATACCCGTCGTAGCAGGGTTCATCGCCACGGTCGTCGCTGATCGTGGTACGGATGAGCGGGGAAACCATGACTTCATCGGCCTTCATGGCCGCTTCAATGCTCTTTGGCAATTTCGGCAATGAAGCCGGCTCGACCGGCTCCTTCACCTGGCCGGACTTCAACATCTCCTGATAGGCTTCCTTGATCGCCGGGCCCAAAGCACCGAACGTCGCCGGGACAATCGCACCGGAATTTTTCAGGGCATCGGATTTTGCACGGGCCGACCCTTCGCCCCTCAAGCCTTCCTTCGCGCCAGCGTGACCGAACTTCATGCCCTTAGGCAAGCTCTCCTGGCAGAATCCGGAGACGACGGCCATCAACTTGACGCGCCGCTTCTTAGCCCCGTACCACTCGGCGGCCCGCTCTTCGAGATCGCCACCCATTTCGCCGACGATGATGACCGCCTTCGTCTGGGGATCGTTCTCGAACATCTCGAGATAACTCACATAGTCGGTGCCCGGATAGGCATCGCCGCCAATTCCGATGGCTGTCGTGATACCGTCGGCAAACTGCGAGCAGATCCAGATAATTTCGTTGGAGAGACCGCCCGACTTGGTGATGACGCCGAAGGAACCTTCGCGGTAGAGCTTCGACAGCACCAGGTTGTCAAAGGCGCCGCCGATCACGCCGAGGCGACAGGAGCCGGCTGAGACAATACCGATCGACGAAGGGCCATTGAACACCTTCCCAAGCTTGGTCGCATGACGGCCCAGGATCTTCGCATCCTTTTCAGGCACACCCTCGGTGATCATCGAGACCACCTTGATGTGCGAGTCGTCCAAGGCTTCCATCCCGCCCTTCATCGCCCGATCTGCGCCGATATAGACGAGACTGGTGTTGATCTGGGAATGGTTCTTGGTGGCTTCCGCGACAGTCTTATAGATGGGGACGGTCACCAGGCCGCTGCCGTAGGGGATATCGTGTGTCTTGCCAGCGTCAGGCGGATAGACAAAAGCCAGCACGTTCAGTGAGCGTTTGATCAGGTAACAAAACTCGGCCATCCGGCGCGCGGCGTTGACGCCTGCAACGCCGCCCTGAATGACCACATAGGTATCTTTATTTGCCAGGATACTCATCGGGATCTCCCCTTCTTTAGAAAACCGTGATGTGATGGGTGATGTGTGACGCGTGATGGGCCGTCAATTCACCCGATCACGCATCACTGATCACTGATCACTTGATTTGGAGCGCTTTATCGACGATGTCGGTGAGCGGCGTGTTGCGATCGAAGACGTTGATGTCGAACCCTTCGTCCTTGAGCGCGCGCATCGCATCGAGCCCTTCCTTCTCTCGCGGGCCACCACGACGCACCCAGATCTTGACGCCCTTGAGCTTCCCCTCAGACTTCGCCTTGCGGAATCCATTGATGATGCCGCCGAATGTCTTCACCACGTCGGTGAAATTGGCAATCGCCCCGCCGACGATGATGTTCTTGATCCCGGGCAGCGAGCACACCTTATCCGTCAACACTTCAACCGCCCAGTCCGGTGGATCGCCTGAGTATTCGGCGTAATTGGCGAGCTTGCCACCGCGCGCGACGACCGCATCGGAATAATAGACGCTGGCGCCACCGCCTGCTGGGAGCATCGCCGTATCGCCGCCAGGAATCTCGATAAATTTGACTGACCCCTTGATCTTGGAATCGACCGCCATGACTTCCATTTCGTGCTTGGAATAGGCACGGCCGAATTCTGCGGCAAAGGCGAAATTCCAATCCGGATGACGGAACTTGGCGTCGCCATCAAGCAGCGTGACCGCATCCAACGCGATGAGTTCACTGTCTTGTTCGCGCAACACGACGGGATTCACTTCCAAATACTGCGCATCTTCACTGTCGAAACAGGCAAACATTTTGCCGGCAAAATCGGCCATCTTCTTCACGAGCGGACCGGTGAAACCCGCATCCTTCGCCACCTTCTCGAGCGCCGTCGCCGAGGGCTGCTGCCCGACTTCCAAGGCCAATCGCTTCACGCGATCCCAATTCGACTCGACTTCGATGCCGCCGCAGTTCGCGACCAGAATGTCCGTCCCTTCACGGGTAGACTTCACCGCACAATAATATTCTTCTTTGTGCGGAATCATTTCAGACACGATCACCTGGGAGACGGTGATGCTGCCCACTTGACGGCCGAGCATTTCCTTCGCTGCCGCTTCTGCCCCTTTGAAATCCAGATCAACCTTCACCAAGCCGAGCTTGAACCGGGAGCCGAGCGCTTCATGCGCCTTGACCACCAACTTGGATTTCTTAAGCCATTCATTGGCTTGGCCGAGCTTCGTCAGTTCGTCAACCGAAGTGACGACAACATAGTTGGGGACCGTGATACCCCACTTCTTCATCAGCCCCATCCCGGGACCTTCGAGCACCTTCGCCATGACGTCACTCCTTCAGAATGGTGAGAAACAATTGTAAAGGAGGAGGATTCTAACGAAATCAGTTGGGCGACTCAATACACCAGAGGAACTAAGTCCATTCGTTCAAAAGACCTAGCGACGAAGACTCCGGACGAACGGATATCTAAATGCTTGAAACTATGCAGCAATGTCAGGATTGCGTCGCAAAACGTTCTGCGAGCCTGTGTCAAGAATTATCCTGGAAGACGGTTGGATTGGCAGGCTGGGCAAAAAAATGAGCTGCGTTCACTTTGGAGACGGCGAATCATCCTGCCGCAGAGGTTAGGACAGGGCTGGCCCTCTTTCCCATAGACGAGATGACGGCGTTTATATTGGCCTTCTGTGCCATCTGGCGCAAAAAAATCTTTGACGCTTGATCCGCCACAGGAAATAGCCTCGTGCAGCACCGCTTGCATGGTGTCATAGAGCGTGACGATCGTCGCCCCGCGCAGCCGATTCACCTCACGATTCGGATGGAGCCTGGCGCGAAAGATAATTTCGTTCGCGTAGATATTCCCGATTCCCGCCATTACCTGCTGATGCATCAGCAGCGGCTTCAGGCGTCCACGCCTGGCTTGCATGAGACGAACGAATTCGTCGCGCGGCACCGTGAGGGGATCGACCCCGAAGCGGCGAGCCCGATAGGAGTCGAGTCCGGCCCGATCAAGCAAGGAAAGCCGTCCGAAACGTCGAGGGTTCCAATAGCGCAGTTCCGATTCACGGCCCCCCGTGAACGACATGCGAACATGCACGTGCTGCGGGTGTTTCGTCTGCGTTGCGCGAAACAGGAGGAGGCCTGTCATGCCAAGCTCCGCGACGACATATCTACGCTCGTCCTCTTTTTTAAACCCCAGTGCGACACTCTTGCCGTATCGCTCCACCGCTTCCAGCACTGCACCGTGATACCACGAGAGCGTGGGCAACCCTTCCCGAACAATATCTGCTCGTCCAATCCAGCACTCGTTGAGCTGCGCACCGAGAAGATGAGCCTGTATCTGCCTGGCAACGACTTCGGCTTCTGGCAATTCCGGCATGGTGAGAGATCCTCAGTGAAGTGGGCGCATCTGTGCCATCAGGTCCCGGATTAGGCCATGGGCGGCACAGGAAAGGCAATCTATGCGGAGACGAGTAGGGGAACAGAGAATACACACCCCTGTGAAGCTGTGGTTACACCGCGGCGGGGCGTGAGGGGAGGTTCTTCTTGCTCATCACACGAGCCTCGCGGAACAAGCGGACCTGATTGATCGCGTCCTCGAGATTAGGAAGGGGCATGGCACCGGGTCGACGCCTCATGACCAACTTCAGGACCTCAGCATACGTCATCCCTTGAACACAGCAGAGATAGGCCATGACGACCGACACGGACCGGCTCATCCCGGCACGGCAGCAGACCATCACCCGATTGTCAGAAAGATGCTGTTCGACCCAACTCACGGCCCGGTCCAATACGAGCGGCTCGGCTTCAGCGTACTCTGAAAATGGAATTCTGCCATATAGCAGCCAACTGGGCGGCTGTATGGTGAATTCAGCCGCGACCAGGAGCACCGCACTAATCTGTGCCGGCGGCTCGCTCGCGTCGTTGATATTTCCAACCAGGAGTGTCTCGGTAATAAAGTGCATCGTCCTCTCAGTATAGGCGGCGCCATGATCAGGTCAAGAAAAAATCCCAGACAGATCCCGTTGCGCTCGCTTCTCCGTGAACGTTATACTAGACACGCAATATCGCGCACTTCTGCGCAAGGAGCCTTCTGAATGCCCAGCCTAACCGTCAAAGAAGTTGAAACCAGGCTTGAAACCGTTCAATGCGCGATCTGTAAGGAGTCACGCTTCGGGGTCGATCAACGCTTTATGCAGGCAGATGGGGAATGGCGCGGCGTCTGCAAGAAGTGCTACTACAGCTTTCCGATCTACACGGATATGGAGTTCTACCAGCGCACGCAACCGGATATCCCCTACCGGCTCAAGGAGATGTCCTGCCCCATCTGCAATCAGCGAGGCGTGAGCCTCAATTTTCGCATCACCATGTCCGTCCGGGAATCCATCTATTTTCTGACCTGTACCTCATGCCAAAAGACCTTCCCTGAACGATCCTCCCTGGAAGCATTTGAATAGATCGCCTTTTCACCCTCAGCATCGTGTATACTTTAGGCATGGATGAAACACCAAAAATTCCGGCCAAGGACCCCGAAGCCCCCACTCCAGAACCCGTGGTCAAGGTGAGAAAAGAAATCCCGCTCATTGCCATTCAAGACGATGGTGACATGATCGCCGAAGAAATGGCCGCACTGTTCGACGAAGATCGAGTCAGTCACCAGCACGGCAGCACTGAACCAGAAGCAGATTAACCCCCAAGCTCTCAGCCGTCAGCTTTCAGCAAACCTCCTCTATCAAACTTAGCGCAGAACTTGCTGAGACCTCGCCACTGCTCCATCCGATTCCTGTCGCCTTTTCCTAACACGTAATCTTGAAGATCAACCGCGTACGGAAGCCGATGCATGCAACTAACTAGACGAACTCCCTCTTTTCATAATCGAGCATTTTTCTAATTCTTTCTAGTGCATCGCTAAGCATACTGATGTTTGCGCTAAACCATTCATCCGTCATATCTTCAGCAAGCTCCACAGCGACTCTTCCATCTACACCCCTCTTCCGGCGAAACTTCAGCAACCGCAGGTACTTCGTTGAGCCAAAGCCGAACGTTCTGCCATGTGCGAGCGCATCGCGCAGGCGCACTATCGACCCAACATCTATCCGACAGTCAAGCGGAGTTCGCTTGTTATATTTTTCTAGTGTTTGAGGTAAGGTCGTCATCGTTAGTGAATGCGTTTAGCTCAACAAGATCCCCTGCCTTCACCTGAGGCAGTTGGGTTTTAACCTGCTCAGCAGCCCTCTGATTCAGCTTAACAATCACCATTCGCGCGTCCATTTTAATGGACTGCAGATTTCCAAGAAGCTTCCCAAGATTGATGGCATGTGACTCAAATCTCTCTCTGTCACTCATATGACTCCTCGTGACGGGCCAGCACATCGTGCTTCGTCATGGACGAGAAGACACGATCAAACTCCGCGAGCATGAACCGAGCAGAGATGTCGGGCTTCTCATCGGGGTCGTTCACCAACAAGTCTCGCGTTGCAACGTCCCACCCCGACGGGCTTCTGTTCGAGTTCACGGGTTTCCTCTTGCCGACCTTCTCCATCTTGGCAGCGGGCATCCGCGCCGCGGAAAGAGCCTTCTTGAGCAGCGCCAGTTCGTTGAACATGCTGTCACTGAAGCAGCCCTTCGCCTGGTACATGGTCCGCACGACTTCGTACGCGCCAAGTATCCACAGCCACATCAGCGATTCAGCACGTCCCACCCGTCCACCATCGACGTGTTTCCCAGAGAAACCCGACTCAAGGTGTTCGAGAATCTCTTCCTTCAGTGCGAGAAGAAGGTGCACTCGACCGGACAAGTAGTGGGAGAACGCCATGAGGGGATCGCGCTCGACGATCTGCTCCCAGGTTGGGTTGATCAGCGGTTCCTTGAAACGTTCAAGCATCGTCATGGTGGGGCCTGACTATTGAGCATGCAGAGCGAATTTAATGGACTAGCCCTCTTTGTCATTGATCGGGGCAAATCCTATACGCTTGTTTCGTACGGAGCAAGAACACTGTACGCGCTCCATTCCAAGCAGGGGCAGGCCCATCAGCGGTCTGTCCCCGCCCCACTCTTTAACTAGGGATGGCAGGGCTGATCCCGTACGTGCGCGCTCTTCTTCACCCGCCCACCCCGACGCGCCGAGGCTGCCCTTTACTGCGCGCATCGAACGAGCACATTCTTATCGTGCGCGTTCTGCGAGCAAGAAGGGCACCTGGCCGCTCCTTCCCCATCCTTCTGCTTCAGAGCGCCGTGGAAGGGGTGCCGCGAGAGGGGTGCGGAAGCGAGAGGGCGCTCGCTTCCTCTGTCCTGACTGGTAAACTTCAGACGGGACGGACGATCTCGACCGCCGCATCACTCTCAATTCTTCCAACCGGTGAGACTTTCCCTTCTCGTTCCTTGCGGACAATCCGCTCGATCTGCACGATGGCGCCTCGATGCCAGCTATCGACCGCCGCATTTTGAGGAGAGGATTTCCGATCCAGCCGACCAACTTCAGGCCGTCCAGTCTCATTGCACAACCAGGCCCGTTTCTCACCCTTCAATTCCCGTAGTTCGCTCACGACCCGGAAGGTCTGCGGGCTGCGCGGCACAATGGTACGACCGTCTGTGCGCAACAGCAGATAGGAGAATTTCAACGCATCTTTAATAAACCCCACCTCCCGATCGATCTCGGCAATTGCAGGAGGCGTCTGCCACAGTCGCTCCTCATGGCACCAATCGTCTGGACGGTCTAACGCAGGACAGGCCCTCTCATGCAGGCAGGGACTATACACCGTACATACGCCCTGCTTGAGCAAGTGATCACGCACCTGATGCAGCGCGCGAGCCGTTTGCCGCAACGCCGGCTCAACGATCATGATGGTGCCGTGCGGTGCGAGAAATGGCAGAAGTTGCGCGACAATCACCGC
Source organism: Nitrospira sp. (assembly GCA_031420175.1). Classification (GTDB taxonomy): domain Bacteria; phylum Nitrospirota; class Nitrospiria; order Nitrospirales; family Nitrospiraceae; genus Palsa-1315. The sequence goes on along the minus strand of JANOMG010000334.1, from coordinate 3,947 downwards.
ACGCTCGGCAGGGGGATCGACCGATACAGGAAACAATTCATTCAGACAATTCGCCATGACGATCAAGTCATAGGGCCCGCCCCGCACAATCTGCTTGCCGAGATCGCCTTTGAGCGGATGCTCGAGATTGCCCGTGGCACAACGGAGACCAGAGCTGGAGATGCCAACCTCTTGGCAATAAGCGTCCCACAGCCTCTTCGTCTCCTGCAATGGTGCGAGGGATGCATCGGCAGCCAAGACCGATACAGATTTCGCGCGCTCCGGACTGCGATGCCACAGCCAATCCAGCAGGGCTAATGCCCCCGTCCCTGGCCCACAGCCGAGGTCAAGCACCGCCATCGGGCGATCTGGTGTTTCCCTCTCGCTGTCGTTCGACAGCTCGTCCAATAGGACTTGGACTTTCGAGAGGTTCACGGGGAGAAAATACGACAGATAGGCAGCAGCGTGGGCCGGATCATCCAGGTAACGAGGCGGTAATGTTGCGCGCGCCGCCGTAAACAGACGTGAAAGGTTTACGACCGCCTGCGCTAAGGCGTCACCCCGAAGATCTCGCTCAGACGACACCTTTGCCAGGGCCCTGAGAATTTCCGGTGAGAGACAGGATGGCTTCTTCTCGTTGAAGGGTTGCATGGGCATAGTGTAAGCTGTTCTTGATTAGGAGGACAACCATGACAGACGCAATTCTACTGGCTTACAAAGATGTCGAACATTCGATGGAACGGTTTACCCTACTCCTCCAAGGCCACGTGGAGACGATGGGTGCAACTCCATCCCACAATCCAGACCAAGTCTTCCGCTTGTCGCAAGGTTCCAAGGCGATGCGGGATAGCGCGATGATCTATCTCTCCTACGCCAAGTATGTGGCCTATGGCATGCCGGAGAGTGAAGACCTGGTGCAAGACGAACTGCAAGGGTAGCTCATCGTTCGTATCTCACCTCCAGCCCCAGACGTTTCATAGAGACACCCGCAAAACAAAAGAGCCCGTCAGGTTTTCATGCCTGACGGGCTCTTTGCTTCTCTTGCGACTGCTTAGATGCTGCGCATGAAATGCGCGACGTCATCCTGATTGACCGCACCACCCATAATCGAAGACTGGGCGACATTACTCGACTTCTTCCCGGTCAGACCGGACTCGACTTCGTCCACAATCAACTCCACCGGCATCGACTGACCACCGTACACCCGCGGCCCACCGATGATCTTAGCTTTGGAGAACCCGTAAATCGCAGTGGCCACTTCTTTCGCCAGCCATCCGGGATAATTGAACTCCGGAACGACAATGAGCTTTGCCTTTCCACAGAGTTCCCGCAACTCTTTCGTCGGAAACGGACGGAGCGACCGGATCTTGATCAAGCCGATCTTGATGCCCTTTTCCGCGCAAATACGGACGGCTTCCCGCGACTGAGCCGCCGCACTGCCTGAGGCAATAATCACCGCCTCGGCATCCTCCACATTCTCAGCCGTGAGCAAGCCACCCATATACTGATTGATGTACTTGCGGGACCGTTCGACTGCAGCCCACACTTCCTGCTGCCAGACCGCATGGATGTTGTAGGCCATGAAGTTCGACTTCTGAACCGGGGCATCGCGGGACAAACGGGCAGGAGGATTCTCCGCATCGAGCACCGGTACTGCGCCGCGCCACGCTTCACGAGGAGGAAGCTTCATGCTGCGGTCCTGCATCCGAACGTACCCACGGGCGTGGGTCACAAAGAAGCCGTCGCAGCAGACACCGACGGGAAGGGTCACATCGTTCTTCTCGCTGATCATGAACCCGGCCATGGTGAAATCATACATATCCTGCTGGTTTTCAGCATGGAGGACGATCATGCCGCAGTTCAATAGATACGCAACTTCGATATTGTCCGGCTGAATGGCCAACGGGGCGTTGACAACCCGGCAGGTGAACATGGCGACAACAGGCAGCCGATGCCCAGGCCAGGACGCGATACCTTCCAAGCCCCTCAGCGTGCCAGGACCAGCGGTCGCCGTGTAGCAACGGACGCCGGCTCGTGACCCGCCAGCAATTGCCGCCATCACGCCGACTTCCTCTTCACCGCGGTAGTATTCTTTGACATACCCTTCGCCATAAAGCACACCGACGAGCTGCATCGTTTCGCTCTGCGGGGTGATGGGGTAGGCAATGGCCAAATCCACATTGGACCGGCGAATGGCCTCTTTTGCCGCTTCGCTGCCCATAATGAACTCTTTCGTCCGCGGGGCTTCGAGGAACAGGTACTCCGGTGTAACCACCCTCTGCCGTTTTGCTTCGGCATGAGGATCCTTCCTCACATCCGCTTTAGGTGCAACGACCATGGTTGCGGGACCGGCCTGCGGGGTTGTCGTTCCTGATGCTTTGACTGTTTCGCTCATTGTGACACCTCTCGGCTATATCGCCTGTACGTTTCGACCTTACTTAGCCTTCACGCTTCATCTGCTCGGCCGAATGGCCAAAGGCAGCCGCGCCGGCAACGCCCACAGTAACAGGCGCAAAGGTGAGGGGATTCGTGTGAGTTTTTCCACCGTGAACTTTCGATTGCGTGCCGGTAAAGCGCACGTTCTCGCCATTCTCCGGCAACTTGATGCCCATTTCTTCGCGCACCCGCTTGAAGACCTGCGCGGTCTTTCTCAACTTGACGATATCTGAATCCCGAATCGTCAGCATCGCATCTTCATGCCCCTGCTCCGCACAGATCGCCATCGTCAGACAGTTCGTCCCTGCGCGAATCATTTTCAAGGTCAAGTTGGCATAATGGCAATGCACGCCGATGAAGATGCAGGCTTCGATCTTGTTGCCCCAAATCGTGAGGTTCGGATGGTTCGGATTGATGACCTCTTCCGGATCGATTTTCGGATACTTCGGACGATAGTCCGGCATGGGGATGATCATGACGTTCGGAATCTGGGCGGCAATCTCCAGCACGGCCTTGGCCTTTTCGATAGCATGCTCGTTCCAGGCCCACAGCACCAGCGGTCCCGGGAAAATCGTGGCGTTGGGACTGGTCAGCATTTTACGGGCCATCTCTTCGATGACCTTGTCTTCATTGGGCTCCAGCAATCCGTAGTAGAGCCCTTCCCCTGGGTCAGGTAGCGCGACTCCCAACTGAGCCGCCGACGGCGGATGAAATCCAGCTGGACCAGGAACAATGATGCGTTCTCTTGTATCAGGCGTCGTTGCCACTCCCGTACCTCCCTAATTACCCAACAACCATTGGATCGGACAGAACCGCAACCGTGGACTTCTCTCCGTACGTAATGTTGTCAGTGACGGCTGCCAGCGGCAATTGATCAATCATGATCATCTTGATGGCATTATTCTTCGCCATGTTGTCGCACACCCACACGCACTGTGCACAACCCTTACAGCGGTCCACCGCTACGTAGGCAGAGCCATACTTGAAGCCCTTATCCTTGCCCATCTCTTCACTATACTGAATGGTGTTTGCTTCAGGACAATATTGCGTGCAGAGCTTGCAGCTCTTCGCCGCACATATCTCAACATCGATATTGGCTACCAGATACATGGTGACTCCTTCATGCTACGTCCTGGTTAGGCGCTTACGGTCACTGGCACTTCAGCAGACCGCTTGACCGTCGGCGCGGCCCAGCCATGATCGACTGCGTAATTCCAGCCGGCCTGAATCACCGCCACATTTTTATCGATCAATTCCTGTTTCTTCTTGAACTTCCGCTCGACGACGCTGTCCAAGGCTGCAGTTCCACCGGAAACGACAAATCCCTTGCCAAGGAACCGATCCTTCACCGACTGCTCCAACGCTTCAACCGAGGTCAGCCCCGTGATGGCTCCGATGCAGCCCATCAAGGCCATATTCGTGCAAAGGTCCATTCCCGCAACTTCGAGAGACAGTTTGGTAGCGGGGAAGTAATAGAGCTTCGCACGACGTTCTTCCAGCTCACGCGCCTGATCCCGGTGAAGAGTCATCGG
>JANOMG010000333.1:0-4464 GCA_031420175.1 Nitrospira sp. | reverse complement strand
CGTACCTGAGGAGACATTTGACCGTGAAGACTATCGTCCTGCTCGCCCTGCTACTCAGTGCTCCTTCTGTGGCGACGACAATGGCAGCGTCGCCTGAGCATACGGGCCAGGGTACGCATGTCGTCATCGGCGTGCTCGAGGAGCTCGATATGTCTAAGATGAGTGGAAAAATCAAAACAGATCTAGGACAGACGGTCGTGTTCACGATGACGAGGCCGGACTTGTTTAAGGGACTGTCGGTAGGAGAACGCATCGCCGTCCGCCTGGATGATCAGGGACACGTTATCAGAGTCATGGATACGACCGTTCCGGAACTGCCAAGCCCTGAGAAGTAAGCCGATCAACCACGACCTATTCTGGTTCGGTCCTCTCCCGCCATGCCCGCTCCTCCTTGGGATTAAGCCGCGCCCACAGCCGGTTTCTACAGCAAGATCGGGATGATTGGCTGGGGCCGCGGTGGTAGATGGTCCATGTGAATGTGACACCGCCGCGTTCGCCTGATGGTCCGTCGACCCAACGATCTCATCGGAGACGTGCTGCGTCCTCAACGAATCTATTCGAGGGTCTTGGCGTCGAAGCTAGCGAGGGCGTCGTCTTGTACGGTATAGGTGATCTCGACGGGGGGTGCAGCAGACTTCACAGTCTTCGATGTAGGTGTGACGGCTTATCGAGAGGTCTAGGACCATCGAAATCTCTTCCCCACAAGAGGGGCAGGTGAAGATATGTTCCATTGAGCAAGTAAGGTACCGCAAATCCATGGGCATGACAACAGAGGCCGTGCTGACCCGGTGATTCCGAACTGACCCACTGCCAACCTTCTCCGGAATCCCAGATAAGGGGTCGGGGATTGCAACCCAACATTGGGGAGCCTGTACATGAGCGGCGTTGTGGGGAGAGCCTTAAGCGATTCCATCTCGCCTTGGCGTCTCGGATGTGGGGACATCTCCGCCGGGCGCGATGCAAATAGACTCTCCGTGAATTGCATGAAGGCCGGCCAGCAGGCGGCAGAGATTCGGCAGACCTAGCCCGCGACGAGCTATCACTACGACGTAGTGCAGTCAGATCCGTGTGCGCCCACGCGCGCGTGGCGAGTATTTCCCCTTCTCTTAGCTCTGACCACTTTACACATTGTTGAGCTCCACGTTCCGATGGGGTATCGTTCCGGCGAGAAGTCAGAGATCTCCCATGCCGGAGCGATCGGATGCACGTGTGCTGGATCGGCTGGCCTGCGACGGACCGAGTTGGCGAATGAGCGCACGCTGCTGCTGTACATCAGAACCGCGCTGGGGTTTTTCATCGTCGGTATTCCGGCTGTGTGGTGGATGGAGGGATCCGGCATTCAAGCGCTGGGTGTGGTGTCGCTGGTCACGGGCGTGGTGTTCCTGGAGGTCGGGATTCGGCGATTCCTCACCATCCAAAGCGGGGATCAATCGATAACCGAACTAGCAGAATGTTGAAAAACATTCAGGACTCAGGTAAGTAGGGTGCAGGCGGTCGCAGACGGTCTCCACACAGCCGGCTAGTTGTGTGGACGTTCGACTCGACGCCTTCACCAAATCCAAGGCAGGGATCAGATGGCGTTCAGCCAGTGGCAGCACCGAGCGGGAGGAAACATGAAGAGGAGCTGGATACTCAGAGTGGCAACGGTCGGGTTTGTGAGCGGTCTTCTATGCGGGACTGTGGCGCAAGGACAAGCTGAGCCCAAGGCCCAGAGCGGCGATGTAGTGCGTGGCAAGACCCTGTTTGTCAGGAACTGCGCCGGTTGTCACGGGGCTCAGGGCAAAGGGGATGGGTACAGGATTCTTGGACCGGATCCGGCTAACCTCACATCACCGTCGACCAGAAAGAAATCCGATGCCGACCTGCTCAAGACTATCCATGACGGCAAACCGAACATGCCGGCTTGGAAGGTCCTCCTCTCGGAGAAACAGAGCAGAGACGTGCTGGCCTATGTGAGGACCCTCGCCAAGTGAGGCTATGCAAGACTCGGGTAGGGGGTCGGGTCTTGCAATCCAACATTACGGAGCCTGTCCGTGTGCCCTCTTGAGAGAAGCTCCATGAGGCGATTTCATCTCGCATTGGGCGTCTCGGACGCGGAGCCTTCTCCGCCGAGCGTGATGCGAAGGGGATGCTCTGGGAGCGCGTGACCGCCGACCCGTAGGCGGCAGAGATTCGACAGGCCTGGCCTTCGACAAGCTATCGACCGAACTAATCCAGCCCAATCCATCCCCACCTCGTCCGCTCGCGGCGGTTGTCTGGTTCGCCTTGTTGTGTGCTGGGACACCGAACGGCGGCGGATACGCTGTCTGTGGCTAGCCCGCATGATTCATGACGGTTCGTCGTCCCCCACCCTTCCCTCCCCCCATAGTATGGGGGAGGGAAGGTGAGGAGGGGGTGCGGGACCGGCGCGCGAAGCCCTGCCCCTGCCTGTCGCGCTTTTCCCGCCAGTCTCGCCCGTCTCGCTTGAGTCAGACATCGTCGATTGCAGCAGAAGCGCTCATGAATCATGTGGGCTAGACCGCTTGCTCGCAGGGGAGGACGAATACGTGCACATTGTTCTGCTCTGCCATCCCCTGCTCCGCTTTAAAACGCGTGAACCTATCGATGAGGCGGTAGGCAAGCGGTTCCGATACCGCCGTGAGGATCATGCAGTTGGCGCCCGGTGACAGGAAGAATTGAACGTTGGGTCCGGTCTCTCCCCTGCCGGCTACATTGTGCAGTTCAGTAAACGCGTTGACTTCGTATTCTTTCAGCAGGGCATGGATGTGTTCGACAATCGATTGACGAAAGACGATCAGCAGCATTTTCATAGAAGGCATTCCTGTGCAACGGCGAGAGGGGGGCACGGAAGCTGACGATTGGTCGGCTTGCGACTCGGCCCATTCTATAGGGTAGAGAGGGAAAAAAGACAAGGGCGAGCAACCAGGGACATTCTCCTTGTCTGGTGCGTCCGACATGCAGGGTCTTCGGGGGAGATCCATGCAGAGATGTGCTCTCGTCGTTGACGTCTCGGATAGGAAGACTTTCTGCGCGCGCGGAGAATCTTCTCTGTTCGCGTATGGAGTCGCGTGGCTGGACATAATCTGCATGGCCGGTGCATGCCCAAAAGCTGGAACGGGGCAACGTGCCACATCTCCGGGGATGGAAATTGAGGTAAATGGCGACAGTTGGGAGGGTGGAATGACCCCGTGTTGATCCCTTGCTCCCGGAGCGCGCACGATCAGAAGGGTAGGAAGGGCGGCCTGGTCGTCCTCCTGCTCGCGGAACGCGCACGATAAGAATGTGCTCGTTCGACGCGCGCAATCGAGGATCGACCAGGCTGCCCTGTAAAGAGAAGCACTGACGAGATCGAGCGTTGATCTGGGAAGGGGCCTCGCTCGACGGCCGCAGTCAACAGCTTCTCTCACCCTCGCTCGATTGGTGAATTGAGAGAAAGTAAGCGTTGGACGTGTGTCGTGGAAGATCGATCAGGCCCCATCCTTAGAAGGCATCACTGTTGCAGTTGTACGTGAAGTGAGACTGCGGGCTTGTCCGGAACGGGTTGGCGCAATGTTTCCGTTCCCATGACGGTCTTGATCGGCATCGAACTCATTACTAGCTCGACGGAGGAGGACGCGACATGTTGAAGGAAGTGGCCGGGGATATTTTGTTGACGAAGGCGGAAGCGTTGGCACATGGCGTTGCACCCAACGATAATTTTGCCAACGGGTTGGCTTTGGCGCTCAGAGAACAGTGGCCGGCGATGTATAAGGACTTCCGGCATTATTCTCAGACGTTCAGCCCCAAGGCCGGCGAATTGTGGGCCTGGGCCGGCGTCGGCGGTATTCGGATTGTGAATCTGTTTACTCAGGAGGCGGCTGCCAGTCACGGAGCCAAGCACCCGGGCCGGGCCACGATCGAGAACGTGAATCATTGTCTCAAAGCGTTATGTAAGACGATTGAGACGGAGAAGTTCAAGAGTGTCGCACTTCCACGCTTGGCCACTGGTGTGGGCGGGCTCGACTGGAAAGACGTCAAGCCGCTGATGGAAAAACATCTCGCCCACCTGTCCATCCCTGTGTATGTGTATAGCACCTATCATTCCGGGGTTCAGGCAGAGGAAAATGGCTAAGCAGGGGCGAATCGGGAAGCGGAAGGTGGGGGCGGCCGAGCCAATCCTCTGTGCTCGCGCAACGCGCGGCCTCGGCACCGAGTTCGTCGGACTGGTGGATCGGGCGGCGCTGCTGGGGACGGTGGGACTGTCGGTCGGATTCTCAAGAACGGGAGTGCGGCCTGTCCGTTCGGCTCGCGCAATTCGAGATGTACCCAGGGCTGCCAGGCGCGTTAACACAGGGCGGTTCCCTTGCAGAGTGATAGGATTGTTTGCATAGGATGGGCGCGAAACGAGTTTCCCGTGGCACATCTCATGGTGGTTCTTTGGTGGAGTCTTATGACCATGAGGCCAAGAGCGTTTGGGCGGATACA
>JANOMG010000332.1:0-14003 GCA_031420175.1 Nitrospira sp. | reverse complement strand
TGTGCGCGTTCTGCGAGCAAGAAGGGCACCTGGCCGCTCCTGTCCCATCTTCAAAGCTCGTTCATTCTCTCTCCAGGGATGGGGGCTGATTGATCTTCCCCTGCGCGCGTCCAACGAGGGGAGCCGCGACCGCGCGTTGCGCGAGCACAGAAGATCATCAGGCTCCATCCCCTCCTCTGCTCCACACAATCTACTAAAGGGAGCGGCCGAGACTGCCCTTTACTGCGCGCATCGAACGAGCACATTCTTATCGTGCGCGTTCTGCGAGCAAGAAGGGCACCTGGCCGCTCCCTACTCTTCTTCGTCGCCCGGCTCTCCGCGCGCAGACGGAATACCGTAGCGCTTGCACTTTTCCCACAGGGCCTTGCGCGAGAGACCGAGAATCTTCGAAGCGGTGGTTCGACTACCCTCCACCCGCCCGAGAACCGCCACAATATATTCACGCTCGAACTGTTCCCTCGCCGTCGCCAGCGAAGTCAAGGGACGTTCCTCGCGCTTCTGCCCCGTCAACCCTTCGCTACAAAATCCACACGACTCCTGTGGCATCCCACCCGTATACGGACAGGACTGGAACCCGCACAGATCGGACGGTTGAATTGCTTCACGATCCCGCCCCAGCGCCACTGCACGCTCGACCATGTTCTCCAACTCCCGCACGTTCCCGGGGAATGAATAGCGCAAGAAAAGCTCACGCGCCACGGAAGAAAACCCTTTCACCGTCTTATTCATCTTGCCGGAGCAGACCTTCAGCACATGCTCCCCGATGATCATGATGTCTTCCTGTCGTTGGCGTAACGGCGGAATCACGATGTGCACGACATTGAGCCGATAAAAGAGATCTTCTCGAAACCGCCCCTGAGAGACTTCTTTCCGAAGATCCTTCTGGGTCGCACAGACCAGGCGCACATCGACGTCGATCGTGTCGTTCCCTCCGACGCGTTCGAACTGTCGTTCCTGAAGAACCCGCAGCAATTTCACCTGAATGACCGGCGAGATTTCACCAATCTCATCGAGGAACAACGTGCCTCGATGCGCCAGTTCAAATCGCCCACGCCGCTGCCGCATCGCCCCGGTGAAGGCCCCCTTCTCATGACCGAAGAGTTCCGCTTCCAGCAAGGTTTCCGGCAACGCCGCACAGCTGACCTTGATCAAGGGGTACTGGCTTCTGGCGCTGTTTTGGTGGATGGCATTGGCGACCAATTCCTTACCGGTACCGCTCTCTCCCAGAATCAACGTGGTCGAATCAGTCCCTGCCACCAGTTTGATTTTCTCGAGCACCGCTCGCATTTGGTTATTCGTTCCGAGGATGCCCCCGAAGCTGAACTTGTCTTCCAACGCTTCCTTGAGATCCTGATTCTCTCGCCGCAACGCCACCACACGGCCCGCACGTTCGACAATCAAGAGCAATTCATCCATCTGGAACGGTTTAGTGATGTAGTCGAACGCACCGAGCTTCATGGCACCAACCGCCGTCTCCACCGACCCGTGGGCGGTGATCACCACGACCTCCGTCTGGGCCGATTGCTCTTTGGTCGCGGCGAGCACCGTCAGTCCATCTGCGCCAGGCAATCGGAGATCGGTGATCACCAGATCGAACGGCCGCTGCCGGATGGCGTCGATTCCTTCCGTCCCGGATGCCGCTGCTAAGACGTCATGGCCGACCGCCTCCAGCGCATCGACCATCGAGAGCCGCATCAGCGGCTCATCATCAACGAGCAGAATCCTGAGCCCCTTCATACCACCCTCTCCAACAACGAACGTTCTCTCGAGACAGGGAGATAGAGGGTAAAGGTCGTCCCCTTCCCGACCTCACTATCCACCACGATCTTTCCTCCGTGACGCTCGACGATGCCCAGACTGACCGACAGGCCGAGACCGGTTCCTTCGCCTTCGCTCTTCGTCGTAAAGAAGGGATCGAAAATCCTCGGCAGGACCGCCGACGGAATGCCCGATCCCGTATCACGCACTTCGACCAGACAGACGCCTTCGACCACAGAGGTTCGAATCGTCAGCGCCCCACCGTCCTTCATCGCTTGCACCGCATTCAGGACCAGGTTCATCAGCACCTGCTCGATCATGTGCCGATCGATCATCACATTCGGCAACCCCTGACCGAATACCGTTTTCAGCACGATTCTGTTTGGAGCAAAGAGGTGCGTCGTCAAGACCAATACCCGATCGACAACGTGATTGATGTCCGTCAGTGCAAACTCCGGCTCATGCTGCTGGGAAAAATCTAGGAGCTGCCGAACAATCTTTTGCACACGCCGCACGCCATCCTCCATCGACACCCGGTATTCTTCTTGCCGGCCCGGCGACAGCGTCCCTTTCCGTAGGTTGTAGAGACAGTTGAGGATGCCTCCAAGGGGATTGTTGATTTCGTGGGCCACCCCTGCGGCGAGCCTTCCGACCGAGGCCAGTTTCTCGGAATTCCTGATCTGCTGCTCCAGCTTCTTCGTCTCGGTCATGTCTCGCGCAATGCCCAGCACACCCAGGATCGCGCCCTCGACATCATGCAGGGGGGAGACACTCACCATGACCGCCCTCGGCTCCCCCGTGCGCGTCACCACTTCGACCTCATAGACCTGCTTCGCACCGATATCCAAGGTACTCTTGAGACGCTTCCCCCGGTGGCGCTTGGAGAGCAGGGCGAGGTACGGGCGCCCGAGCAGGTCGTCTTTCCGATAGCCCCATGCTTCGATCTTGCTGTTCACGTAAGTAAACCGTTGCTCGGTATCGAGGGTGTAGATGACATCGTTGGCGTTCTCGAGCAGATTCTCAAGATACTGCTTGGTCTCTTCAATTTCCCGCGTGCGCTCTCGGACCTTATCCTCCAACTCTTCTCGATACGTCTCCAGCTGTCGTTCGAGCCGCTTCCGGTCGGTAATGTCGCGTAACTGCACCATCACCAACAGTTGGTCGGCCACTCCGACTCGGATCAAATCCATTTCGGCCGGAGTTTCCAGCCCGTCGGCATGGCGCACCATGATCTCCTGGGTGGACACTTTCCGCTGCCCCGTAATGATGTCGCTCAGCCATCCGCGTAACGCGGTGTGATAGCTAGAGAGGACGACCTCGAGGAGACTGTGGCCGACCACGTGTGCCTCCGCATACCCCAGCGCTTGCTCCTCACGCTTGTTGACGGCCACGATCATCCCACTCGGGTCCACCATAAACACCGAGTCTGCCACCAAGTCGAACAGCGCCTTATAGCGCGCCTGTGAGGCCACCAATTGTTGTGTCCGCTCCGACACCGCCGCTTCAAGCTTTGTCGTATATTCTTGCAGCTGCTGCTCAAGCCGGCGCCGCTCGGTCACGTCGCGCACAAAGGCACGTGAGTGAACCAGCCCGCCCCGTTCTTGATCGATCAGCGCCGTGGCATGAATCTCCACATCGATCGGGTGACCGTCTTTTGCCACAAACACCGTCTCGATCGAACTACGACCCTGGGCGACCAACCGTTCCAGATATTGGAGGACGAGTGGCTCCTGCTCTCGCGGCACCAGGTCCCACAGGCGCATCGACAGCATTTCCTCAAGGGTATATTTCAACTTCTCGAGCCCCGTCTTGTTCACATGGACGAAGCGGCCACTCCGATTCAATTGATAGATCATCTCTGGAGAATGTTCGATCAAATCGCGGTACTTTTCCTCTAGGCGATGCACATCCACCACACGTTGCTCGATCTGTGCAAACGATCGTTGGAGATTCGTCGCCATCTGGTTGAACGCATCGGCGAGCCCTTCAATTTCATCTCCGGTCTTCAGCTCCAGTCTCCGGTCCAATCGTCCGCTTCCAATTTCACGCACCCCGTCGTGTAACAGCTGAATGGGGCGGGCAATCCGCCGTGCGACCAGCACACCAGTCCCCCAGAGCACCGCGAGTACGAGCAGCCCGTAGAGCAGCACTTTCGCCACGAGTTCGGCAAGCGGCGCATACGTTTCCTGGGGATCCTGCCGCACCACGGTGATCCACTGCTTTCCTCCGAGGCTCCCCGGTGCCAAACTCTCGCCAAGTCGAACCGGAGCGAATCCGATCAGGGCATTCCGGCTCCCATGCGAATCGTCTGCGGCAACGGTCCAACCAGCCTTCAACCCACCGAGGGCACTGATCAACTCGGGCCTTACCGTGTGCTCTTCCGGGGCCAGGATCGGACAGATCACAGGAACACCATCGGAGCTGAACAACATCGCGTGACCGGTCGCCCCAATGGTGACCTCAGCAATGGCATGAAAGATCGTGTCTCGTCGTAACAGAATTGTGACCGCCCCAATCACCGTCCCCTTGGTATCGTCCAGAATGGGCGCCGCCACCACGACCACGTGAGTCCCGAAACCGGGATCAAAGGCGATCTCGCTCACATAGCCCCTGAGACTTCCCCCTTTCACCACCGCTTGCCACCACGGCGTCTTCCCGTAAAAATACTCCACTTGTGGAATGGAACTGACCACCAGCGCCCCCTGCTGGTCGGTCACCAGGATCCCGACATAGTCCGATTTACGGATATCGTGCCACCGGATGAGGTAGTTCGTGACGATGCGATTGATGAAGAGGGGAAACTCGCTTTGCTTATCCCGCTGATGCCACCGCTGCTGCCAATCCTTGATCATGCCCTGGATGTTTTGGGCATCCCTTCCCTCGTACGTGCGGTTGGCTTCGGTGACGGCGGTGCGGAGAAAGGGGGTCGTGGCAAGCTGCTGGGCCTCGTTCATCCCGCGACTGACCTGCATTTCGATGCGGCGAGCGGCTTCCACGGCAACTTCCTTGAAGTTGGCGCCGGTCATTTCGCGAAGCGCGCGCTGCTCCTCGACGTAGGTGAGCGCAAGCAGAATGGTCAGGGGCAGAAGTCCCACCAACACGATCGCCGTGATGATCTTATGCTGGAGACTATGAGAGCGGCTCCAGAACGTCATGGATGTGCCCAGAGGAGAATGCGACAGCCCGTGATCCGGGAGTCGTGTCTCGTGAAGCGTCGAAACGGGTCCCCCGTGGCAAGCGACGCTTCACGAACACCGAGCGATTATGTCACCTTCCGACTAACTCCGTTTCAACAGCCGCCCGGAGGCTCCTGGCCAGAGCAACAGCAAAGGACTGGCAACGAAGATCGACGAATAGGTTCCGAATATCACGCCCCAAAGCAAAGCGAGCGAGAAGTCGTGCAAGACCTCTCCGCCTGCCAACGTCAGAGGAATAAGTACCAATACGACGGTCAAACTGGTGACGATCGTGCGGCTCAACACTTGATTGACCGCATTGTTGATAATCGTCTCCTCGCTGTCCCGCCGCCGCATCCTGAGGTTTTCTCTGATCCGATCGAATACGACGACCGTATCCGTCATGGAATAGCCGGCTAACGTCAGCAATGCCGTCACCACCAACAAGGTGATTTCCTTATCCAGAAGGTAAAAAGCACCCAGCACCGCTAACACGTCATGGAACGTCGCCAAGGCCGCAGCAATGCCGAATCGAAGCTCGAATCGCGCCGCCACGTAGAGAATGATCCCGGCAAAGGACACGAGGATCGCGATGAGGGCATCCTGTTGTAATTTATGTCCGATGGTCGGCCCGATTTCCGTGCTGGAATCCACCACGAAATGGTTCGAGGGGAATTCCTTCGTGAAGACCGCCACGACCCGTTCGGCAACCTTCTCCTCAATGGTCGTTGAAGCCTTCAGACGGATCAGGAGTTTGTTCTCCTGACCGAACTCTTGCAGCTCGGCGTTGCCCAGGCCGTTTGCTTCCAACACTTTTCGAGCCTCGTCGATTCGAATCGCTTGCTCGAACTTCAGCTGGACCGCAGTCCCGCCAGCGAAATCGATGCCGAGGTTCGCCGACCCTCTAGCAATCTGAATGACCGCCACAATCCCCAACACCACCATGATGCCGGAAAACAAAAAGGCGAAGCGGCGCTTCCCCATGAAATCAAAATTGGTTTTTCCAAGAATCTCTAACATGCCGGCTCCTTCGAACTAGATGCTTAACTGTTCGACTTTGTGTCGTTGATTCATAAGGTCGAAGATGACCTTCGTGCCCACCAGGGCTGTAAAAAGATTGATCCCGATGCCGAGGCACAAGGTCACGGCAAATCCTTTGATCGGCCCCGTGCCGAAGAGAAACAGCGCCACTCCTGTGATCAGCGTGGTCACGTGAGAGTCGATAATCGTCAACATCGCCTTGTCATATCCACCATCCACCGCGAGCCTGACCGCTTTCCCGAGTCGCAGCTCTTCGCGGATACGCTCGAAGATCAGGACATTCGAATCGACGCCCATCCCGATCGTGAGCACAATTCCGGCAATTCCAGGCAGGGTCAAGGTGGCGTTCAACGCAGAAAGGGCCCCCATTAAACAGAGCAAATTCAGCGCCAGCGCAAAGTCCGCAATCACCCCGGACGTCCGGTAATAGACCATCATGAACAAGACCACCAGGGCACCGGCAAACAATGTGGCCTGTATACCTTTGTCGATCGAGTCCTTCCCCAGCGACGGTCCGACTGTAAGATCTTGAATGATCTTGAGCGGAGCCGGCAGGGCGCCGGCCCGAAGGACAATTGCCAGGTCGCTCGCCTCCTGCATCGAAAACGTCCCGGTAATTTGCGCGCGCCCCCCGGTAATGCGTTCCTGAATCACCGGAGCCGAGTAGATCGTGTTGTCGAGCACCACGGCCATGCGCTTCTTGACGTTGTCGCCCGTGATCCGCTCGAACTCCCGACCGCCCTTGGCGTCAAAGCTGATCGATACGTAGGGATCGTTGAATTGACCGATCGAAACCCGCGCGTCGCTCAACACATCGCCGGTCAACATGACCCGCTTTTTCACGAGATAGGGAATCCGGTATTCGCGGCCGGTGTCTTTGTCGACCGCCCGTTCGAAAAGAATTTGATCGCCGACAGGCAACTTCGCCTCGGCCTGTTTCAGGATCTCCGCCTCTTTTTCTTTGGGAATACGAGCCGGCAGATCGAGCTTCAGCTGGTTGTCCTCGTCGAGCATTTTAAACTCGAGCAAGGCCGTCTCTTTGATCAAATCCTTGGCGCGCTTGGGCTCTTTGACGCCGGGTAACTGCACGACGATTTGCTTCAGCCCCTGCCGCTGCACCATCGGTTCGGCCACGCCGAACTGGTCGATGCGGTTCCGGATCGTTTCCAAGGCCTGGTTGATCGCGGAATCCTTAATCCGCTTGACCTCTATTTCACGCAACTCCCACACCAGCGTATTCGCCGATTCCGCAGACTCCGTCTCGGTGAAGGTCGGATAATCATCGAGCATCTTCTGAATCTGCGCCTTGAGTTCGGCGTTTTGGAATTGGATCGTGACCTGGGTCGGTCCCGTCCTGGTCACAGACTCGACGGGAATTTTCTTGTCCACCAACAAATCTTGAAGCGCCACGACCGATCGATCGACGGCGATTTCGACCGCGCGATCTTCGTCCACTTCCATGACAAGGTGAATTCCGCCTTGGAGGTCCAAGCCCAACGTAATGCCTTTATTCGGCATCACCACCTTCAGCCAGGCGGGCAACGCCTGATAGAACGGCTGATAGGACGGGATGAAAAAAATCACCGACACCACCACCACCAACGCTAACAATGTTAACCGCCCACCCACTTTTTTCATGTTGTCTGTAACCCCTTTGTCACTCGCGATCTACGAGTCCTTGTCCTTATCTTCATCGTCGGCGCGTAATCGCGCAATATGTTCCCGTTGTATCCGGATCTTCGCACTGTCGGCGATCTGCAGCGTCACCGTCTCTTTCCCGAGATTCGTCACCGTACCCCAAATACCAGATCCCGTGATCACCTTATCGCCCTTCTTCAGAGCCTCCAGCAACGCCTTCTGCTGTTTCTGGCGTTTTTGCTGCGGCAGAATAAGCAGGAAATAGAAAATGACGAAGATCAGCGCGAACGGCACGAGGGACAAGAGTGTCCCGTAACTCGAACTCGAACCCGCACCACCGATGCCTTGAGCCCATGCGACCGATTGCATTACCATGCGAACAGATTCCTCCTCGACAAGGTTAGTCCCATCTGGCCTGCCGTTGAACATCGGATTCAGCCTCGTCTGCTGCTGAGACGTCCGATGCCGCCCGGGACCGGTAAAATTCATCACGGAACGACCGTAATGTCCCCTGTGCGATTGCGGACCGCACCTGGCCCATCAGATCGGCAAAATACCAGAGATTATGGATCGT
The DNA here is from genome assembly GCA_031420175.1 of Nitrospira sp. Classification (GTDB taxonomy): domain Bacteria; phylum Nitrospirota; class Nitrospiria; order Nitrospirales; family Nitrospiraceae; genus Palsa-1315. Next base: position 5,816 of record JANOMG010000332.1, on the reverse strand, counting down.
ATTCAGTCTCGACGACAGCATTTCTTTCACCTGATAGAGGTGGTGGAGATAGGCACGCGAGTAGCGCGCGCAGACCGGACAGCCGCAGGCTGGATCGATCGGTTGTTCATCCCGAATATACCGTGCTTGTTTGATCACCACTCGCCCAAACGTCGTAAAAAGCGAGCCGGTTCGTCCATGGCGCGAGGGCACGACACAATCGAACAGATCGATTCCTCGGGCGACGCCTTCGATCAAGTCTTCCGGCATCCCTACACCCATCAAATACCGCGGTTTCGAAGCCGGTAGCTCCGGCACGGTTACATCCAACATGGCATGCATCTCTGCCTTCGATTCTCCCACCGAGAGCCCCCCGACCGCATAGCCCTCGAAACCAAGCCCGACGAGGTCGCGGGCCGAGGTGACGCGAAGATCTGCATCCAACCCGCCTTGCACAATTCCAAAGAGGGCTTGGTCCGTACGACGCCGGCTGTCCTGACAGCGTTGTGCCCAGAGGGTGGTCCGTCGCACCGCATCCCGCACCACCTCTTTTTCAGCCGGCAGGGCCACACAATGATCGAACGCCATCATGATATCGGCCCCCAGCGCTTCCTCGATCTCGATGGCCGTCTCCGGCGTGATAAAATGCGTGGACCCATCGAGATGCGACTGAAAGCTCACGCCCTCGTCGGTCACCTTGCACAATTTGGCGAGACTGAAAATCTGGAATCCACCGCTATCCGTCAAGATGGCGCCAGGCCATCCGGTGAACCGATGCAATCCACCCATCTCGGCCACGACCTTATGCCCAGGCCGCAGATAGAGGTGGTAGGCGTTGTTCAGCATGAGGCCGAACCCAAGCTGCTGCAGATCGACCGGATCGATCCCCTTCACCGGCCCCAACGTGCCAACCGGCATGAAGGCCGGTGTGTCGATGGCACCATGGGCGGTGCTGAGTCTCCCCAACCGCGCACTCGTCTCACGATCCGCCTGCTGCACTGAAAAGTCCACAGTCCCTCTTACACGCTACATCTGATCCGGAGCAGATATCCCGAGCACGCCAAGTCCATTCTTCAAGACTTGCTGGATGCCTCGCATCAGCGCCAATCTCGCAGCAGTCCGTTCAGGGGCCAGTACCTCTTTCGGCACCCCTTCGACAGGAACCAATCCCTCCGGCGTAACCGCCAATAGATCTCGATCCGCAGCGGGAGGCAGAATCCGGTGCTTGTTATAAAACGTATGGAGCAACCCGGCCAACTGCTGAAGATAATAGGTCATCCGGTGAGGCTCGTAGGCCATGGCACTGCCCTGCAGGACCGAGGGATAGGCGGAGAGCTTGCGAATCAGCCCCAATTCATCCGGATCCGTCAATACCGATAGATCCGTCTCGCTCGGCAGGGGACACACGATGCCTCGCGCAGCCGCAACGCGCCAGAGGCTGGCGATCCTGGCATGGGCATACTGCACATAGTATACGGGATTATCGGATGACCGCTGCTTGGCCAGCTCCAAATCAAAGTCGAGATGCGAATCGGAATCGCGCATTAAAAAAAAGAACTTGGCGGCGTCGGCCCCGACTTCATCGATGACTTCCCGCATCGTGATGAACTCGCCGGCCCGCTTCGACATTTCCACCTTTTTCCCGCCGCGCAACAAGTTCACCATCTGGACCAGCACAACCTGGAGTCGCTCTTTCGGATGCCCATAGGCCTGCACGACCGCTTGCATGCGGGGAATGTAGCCATGGTGATCCGCGCCCCAGACGTCGATCAACACATCATATCCGCGCCGCAGCTTATCCTGGTGGTAGGCGATATCAGAAGCCAGGTAGGTGTACTCCCCGTCCTGTTTCCGGACGACACGGTCCTTCTCATCACCGAATGCGGAGGATCGGAACCACCAGGCCCCTTCCGCCTCAAACAGGAACTGTTGTGATTTCAATTCATCCAGAACCCGTTGGACGGCCCCCGAGTTCACGAGTGAGGCCTCGCTGAACCAGGACTCGAACTCGATCCCGAAGGACTTCAGATCCTCGCGAATCAAGCCCAATAGTTCCTGATAGGCGAATGTACGACAACGCTCCTCGACCTCTGCAGCAGGACGTCCGGTCAGCTCGGACTCGAGCTGTTGCTTCACTCGCTCGGCTACGGCAGTGATGTAGGCCCCGTGATACCCCTCTGTCGGAAATTCTACCGGCCGGTTGGACAATGCTTCGTACCGTGCGTAGACAGAGGTCCCCAACAATTTCATCTGCCGGCCGGCGTCGTTGATATAGTACTCACTCACGACGTCATACCCGACAGCCTTGAGCATATTCGCGACCGCCTGCCCGACCGCTGCGCCACGCCCATGGCCCACATGCAACGGACCAGTCGGATTTGCGCTCACATATTCCACCAAGACGCGACGTGGCTCCCCCAGTTCAGCTCGCCCATAGGTTGATCCTTGCATCTCAATTTCTCTGAGCACTTCTTGCCAGATACCCGGCTTGAGTGTGAGGTTGAGGAACCCCGGCTTGACGATCTCGACTCGATCGAAGAGTTGTTCGCGCTGAGAGAGGTTGTCGATGATGATCTGAGCGATGTCGTGGGGCGCTCGTTGCTCGGAGGCCGCGAGAGACATGGCGACCGTTGAGGCGAGATCTCCCCACTCGGGCCGTTTGGGAGCATCCAGACTTAGTTGAGGCCAGGCTTCCGTCTTGAGTTGGCCCTTCTGTTTGGCTCCGTTGAGCGCTCCGAGGAGCGCGCTGGTGACCTTTTCTTGAACGACCCCACTGGACAAGATGAAAACTCCTAAGTCCTTAGCAATGAAAGGGAAAACGAACTGGCCACTGTAGCATACGGGATGGTCAGTGACAAGGCAGCCGGATGGGATCCGCTGTAGGATCCGTTGCTTCCTTAAGCTGTGCAAGACAAAGTGATACGAGATAGTCCTGCGATATCTTAAGACAGGGCTTCTCCTCACAACGGCTAACGTCGCCCCACGATCGGCAGAGGCAAGGGGGGCCCTGCACGATGGTGACATGGGAGCCACAGGGAGCCCAGCGAACAGGATCAGTCGGGCCAAACAGTGCTACTGTAGGCACCTCTATCAGCCCCGCCATATGGGTGAGTCCCGAGTCCTGCCCGACGAAAAGCCGAGCGTGAGCCAGCACGCCAGCGACGGTGAGAAGATCGAGAGCCTTCAGGACGATCGGTGGCTTCACACATGACGAGAGAAGACGTTCGACCGGCTCCCGGTCTGCCGGCCCTTCGAGAATCACTGGAATCATCCCGGCAACCGGAAGCGTAGCAATGACCGCCGCGAGTACCTTCGGTGCCACACACTTATGGGCACTCCCACTTCCAGGATGGATGATTACAAGAGACTGTCTGATCGACAGGCCTGCCGCTTCAAGAATGGACTGTCCCAGGCGAAGGATCGGTTCCGTTACCGCCAACAGGACAGTCCCCTCACCGTCATACGGTGCCTCATGAATCGCCTCAAGAAACCGGTCACGTTGATGTGTCGCGTGGATCGTGAGTGAAAAGGGAGACCTCATGATCACCTCTCGGGCGCCCAGTGCTGTGAGTGACATACTCAACTTGCCATCGAGATCCTGCATCCAGCCAATAGCCAGATCGCAGTCCTGCAACCATGCCTGCATCCGACCAGTGGCCGAGTCCGCACCGGCGAACAAGTCCGCGCAGTCTCGCCCTTGCACAGAGGTCCAGGAATCAATAATGCGGCATGCGAGGAGCAGTCTCGCAACCTGGTCCTCTGCACAGAGCACAAGCCGATGCTTGGGGAAGCGGGTGCGCAACCGAGCCATGGCCGGGACAGCCAAGAGCACATCGCCGAGGCCGCCGGGATGGATCATCACGATCGTCCTTATCACAGTGGGCCCTACAATTGTCCTGATGGAGGGAACTGAGCCAGCAGGGACCGCGCCGCCTCAAGATCCGCCGGTGTATTCACGTTATGAAAGGAACGCCCTAATGGATCGATGGTGAGCAGATCCGCTTCGGTGACATATCGTACTCGAAGGGACGCGTGCGACACTATCCCTTGGATCTTGAGCTGTCGTGCCCGGATCATCTGTTCAACGAATGGCAGGCATTGCTTGCCATACAAGGCATGCATCGGATGTAACCTGGCCCTGAGTTTCGCCATCACAATATCTGCACTGGCTCTTCGACTCATGAACTGAACAATGACTGCCGGATCGAGAAACGGCATATCGCATGCGACCACGAATATGTAAGGCGTTGTCGCCTGCGTAAGCCCTGTGTATAACCCTCCGAGACTGCCGCAATCTGCCACCAGGTCTCGGACAACTCTGGTATTTAGGTCGAGCGGCGGGCTGTCCTGCGCAATGACAACCAATACCTCCTGAAAGATTAAGCGAAGCACTCCCAGTCCTCGTTCAAGGAGTGTCTGCTCCCCCACGACGAGATACCGTTTATCTTCGCCCATTCTCCGACTTTTGCCACCGGCAAGTAGGACGCCGGTCACATCGATCTCCATCATGCCCTCAATGTAGCAGACCAAAAAGAAAGAGGGGATGGGTTACCCCACCCCCTCTAGGCTCTTCAGACTCTCTCGTTCAAATGATCGTTAGAGGGTCTTTCCCTTCCGCTTGTTCGATCGTCTGGTGAGGACCCAACCTTCCAACAGGACCACACCAAAGGCAATCACAACCGGATAGATGTAGGCTTCTCGAGGCGTCGGTGGCTCCAGGAAGGTGTAGTAGAAGGCCGAAACAGCCATCTTCCGTCCTGCATCGCCATTATGTCCATCCCACGCGAAGAACACCGTGGGAATGTATTGTCCCATTTCAAAGAAGGTATCTTCGTCGTAATCCTGATCCTTCTTGTTCCCCAACGGACGCTGAATGATCACCGTCCATCTGCCATCCTTCCACTCTGAATGAAGGATCTTGATGTTCTCTTCGTACGTATCTCGTTCTGCAAAATCCTTGTCCCATCCGGTACCTTCAAAGGCACGGAGTGAACCGTCAGCTTCCCACTTCACAATGTCGACTGGGTACTGCTCGTTGCTTCCAAACAGATACCGCGGCTTAATCGGTGCGGGCAGCTCCTTCCACTTCACGGCAGTTTCCATGGCAATCGCATCGTTGTACACCGTGTAGTTATTCTGATGCGAGGCAATAGAGCCCTCTTCGCCTGTCTTCGGATCCTGTTCCTTGACATCGATATTGACTGACGTTGGAGCCCAAGGCAACTTCCCTTCAGCCACGCTCTTCGTCCGGTCGTCCCACTGAAACATGAATACAACGTGCTTGTCGTTGTAGAGGGACTTCACCCAAATATCGTCGATCCGGTTCACGAAGTTTCTAGGCTTGTGGGTGATCTGACCACCCATTGCGATATACCGTCTGGCCCGATTCTTCCACAACTCATGCTGTGGATCTGCCGGGATTTCTCCTTCGACCATCCCTGAGGACACCACAAAGTTAATCTTCGGCTTGTCCGCCATCGGATCGATCGAGAGAGGCTTACCATCAGCCTCACGCTCACACAAGAAGTTCACCCAGTTGGCAATGTGCCAACGCTCTTCGACCGTGGTGTTGTCAGCGAACGAGGGCATCGGAGTGCCGTTGACCCCGGTCGAAAACGTCCTGAAGATGTTCTTGACGTTATAGGGGTCTTGCCGGCTGCCTCTGAAGTTCCAACACTTGTGCCAGTTGGCCGGCTGTATCGAAAAGCCCCAGTCGTCTTTCAGATTGAAGGCATTGCCGTCACCACGGCCGTCAGCGCCGTGACACTCGACACACTTCTTCTCGACCACGAGCTCCGCTCCCTTTTTCAGACTCTCCTCTGTCGGGGCAATCGGCG
>JANOMG010000331.1:0-5566 GCA_031420175.1 Nitrospira sp. | reverse complement strand
CCTGTATGCGCGACGGTCAGCATGTGCCGAGTGTAGGCATAGTTCGTCGGTGCCAGGGGCACGGACGACATGTCCTTCGCGCTCATCTTCCAGCGCGACCCATATCCTTCGTGGAGGCTCCGTTCGACGACGATGGTCTCTTCGGCGAGCTTTGTGAGTCGCAGCGCCGTTTCTGAATCCGGCGCTCTCATCGCTCCGGCAGAAAACACGCGGGCCAGGTCGCCGAGAAACCTGGCGTCTTGCAGGATGTAGTACTTGAATTTGCGTTCCGGCAAGGTCCCCTTGCCCAACGCCACGACGAATGGATGGGTGAGCTGTGCGTCCCAGATCGGTTGAGCCAGCTGACGGAGATGGTCGGAAAACGACATGCAGGCACTCCTCTCTCGTTAAACGCATCCTATGAAGGAATGTTTCGGAATTGGTCGATCTGATGATCTGTTGAATGCCAGAAATTCATCAGATCGATAAATCATCAGATCAACAGATGCCTTTGTCTCTCGTTTCACGCCTCTTGCGTCGGTTGCGGCCAGGGCCTCGGCAATCGATTGATGCCGTCCAGCGCGGCGACTTTATAACATTCTGCCAGGGTCGGGTAGTTGAAGACCGTGTCGATGAAGTAGTCGATCTTACCCTGGTAGGCCATGACGGCCTGGCCTATGTGAATGAGCTCCGTGGCTCCCTCTCCAATGGCATGGACGCCCAGGAGCGCATGGGTGTCGCGATGAAAGAGCAGCTTCAGCATGCCGGTGTCATCGCCGATCAGCTGTCCGCGGGCGATTTCGCGATAATGTGCGATACCGACTGCATAGGGAGTCCCTGCCTTGACCAGATCGTCCTCTTTCCGTCCCACCATGGAGATTTCCGGGATGGCGTAGATGCCGTAGGGCAGGAGGTCCGTGTCGGTGCGGTCGGGATGGCCAAAGGCGTGGCAGGCGGCATGGCGTCCTTGCTGCATGGAGGTGGAGGCCAGGGCGGGAAACCCGATGATGTCGCCGACGGCGTAGATGTGGGAGACGGATGTTTGAAAATGGCCGTTCACGATCACGCGGCCTCGCGCATCCGGCGTGAGGCCGACGGCTTCCAGGTTCAAGGGCTTCGTCGCGCCAATGCGGCCGATCGCGTACATCAGTGTCGTGGTGGTGATCGTCGGCCGGTGCGCCAGCGAGACCGTGATCTGTCCATCCGATTCTTTCCGGATCGCGACCACTTCTTCTTCGTGGCAGAGCGTGACGCCGAGGTTCGTCATTTGCCGCTGCAAGGCCTCGATGATCTGCGCGTCGACAAATTCCAGCAAGCGCGGCCGCTTGTCGATCAGGGTGACCGGCACACCGATCGCGGCTAAGATCGAGGCATACTCCGTGCCGATGACGCCGCCGCCGACAATGACTATCGATGTCGGAAGGTGGGTGAGGGTGAGGAGACCGTCGGTATCGATGATCGTGTGACCATCGAAGGGAATGTCGGACGGCCTGGCTGGCTCTGTCCCCACCGCGATCACGATGACATGCGCCCGATGTTCCGTCGAAGTACCGGCCTGCTGGATGAGGAGCCGGTGGGGATCGAGGAAGCGGGCCTCTCCGAAGATGAGATCGATGCGGTTGCGCGCCATCTGGCTCCGCACGGTCTCGATTTCGTTCTTGATGACGTGGTTGGCGCGAAAGGCGAGATCTTCGATCGTGATCGATTCTTTCAGGCGATAGCCAGCTCCGTACAGGGTGCGCTGGCGGAACCCCGACAGATACAGGACCGCTTCACGGAGGGATTTGCTAGGGATGGTGCCGGTGTTGGTGCAGACGCCGCCGACGACTTCTTTCCGCTCGATGATGCCGACTTTCTTGCCCAGCTTGGCGGCCTGGACCGCCGCCTTCTGGCCCGCGGGGCCGGTCCCGATCACCAGCATGTCGTATTGCGCCATCAAGCTCCTGTCTGCAACGGTTGAGGCTAAAGTTCAGGTTCCGACAGAACAGTTCGAGGTTCCAGGTTCGACGTTCCAAAACCTCGAACGCCGAACCTCAAACATCTTGGCCCTGGCCTGAACCTCGACCTCAGCCTTTTCTCGGCCTAGCTGGCCGTGATCAATGACTTGGCCACCGCGAACGCTTCATTCAGGTCCGGCAGCTGCGCCAGTTCTGGCGTGATTTGCAGATACCGTACAGTGTCGTGAGCGTCGATGACCATGACCGTGCGCGCCAGGATGTGCGGGAGCTTGAGGAAGAGCCCGTAGGTCTTCCCGAATTCGGCGCCTCGATAATCGGAGAGGAATGTCACGTTGGTGATATGGGCCTCTTCCGCGAATCGCTTTTGGGCGAACGGCGTATCGATGCTGACGGTGATCAGCTCGATCAGCTTGTCTAGCCCTTTGTTCTTCTCGCTGAGAAAATGGGTTTGTTGCTCGCAGACTTTGGTGTCGAGCGACGGCACGACGCTGATGATCCGGACCTTGCCTTTGCCCTTGGTGTCGGTGATGTTGACCTGCGAGAGATCCGTCTGTGTCAGTGTGACCTCTCGGAGAGGATCGCCGACTGTAATGCCGGTTCCCGAGAGGATCAGGGGGCTTCCCTTGAAGAGGACGGTATGGCCTTCACCCGCCATGGTGCTGCCCTCTGCGACGGTGAGGTTCTTGTAGAGAAAACTGGTGCCGCTGGAACTTCCGCATCCGGTGAGCCCGAGCGTCATACAGAGTGCGGTCCCGACGATCCTTCGATGTGCTGCCCTCATAATGCCCTCCTTGGTAAAACGACGGTGCCTACCGTATCAGGAATACGGCGGTGTGTGCTTGCGTTGTCACGGTTGCATAAAGGCAATGAGTTCCTGGTTGACGAGATCCGGTCGTTCCCACTGCGGGATGTGTCCCGCAGTGGGGATTCTGGTGAATCGTGACCCCTTGATGGTCTGGTGGACTTCTTCGCCCACGGCGATGGGGAACACCCGATCTTCTTCCCCCCAGATCACCAGCGTCGGGTGGGTGATTTTACCGATGCGCGTGGCAAATCCGGACTCCCATAGCGGAAGGTTTTCTCTGACGGTCATTATGGGTTTGATGAGTCCGGGGCGCTGACGGTTGCGATTGGACCGCTCAATGACGGCCGGTGTGAGGAGTGCCGGGTCATGCACGATTTCTTGCAAGACAGACTCGATCATCAGTCCGCCGAATAGCCAGTTGCCGAATGAGACGAGCCAGGACGGCGCACTGGTTTCTAAGGCGCGCCTGACTGACGGGCTGGTGAGTTTCTCCATGACGTGTTGTGGCAGCCCGTCGATCAGGACAAGCTTGGCGACGCGTGTGGGGTGTGCCAGCGCCATGCCGATGGCTAAGCCGGCGCCCATGGAATTGCCGGCTAACGTGGCCTGCGGGATCTCCACGGCGTCCATGAATCCGACAAAGAAGTCCAACATCTGATCTGGTCGGTAGTCGATCTCAGGTTTATCGGACAGCCCGGCGCCGGGCAAATCGAGCGTGAGGACGCGGAAGTGCTGCGACAGCGCATGCTGCTGATGTTCCCATTGCCACATCGACCCTCCGAAGCCGTGGATCAGGATGACCGGTGGACCTGCGCCCACATCCAGATAGGCGATCCGCTGGTCGTGGACAAGGACGGTTTGAATAGACATGCGCTCAATGGCGTCGAACTGCGCCGGAATCGACGATGGAGACGAGCAGGCGGTCATGAAGTGACACAACACACTCACAATAAACAGCGCAACGTGCGGCTGTCTGCATGCACGACCGGGGGCACGCGGGCCTATCGGACTACTCCAACTGGATAACTGTTTCATCCGTCTTCACGTTGTCGCCTTCGGCGACCAGGATGGCGGTGACTGTCCCGTCGATCGGCGCCGGGATCTGACTTTCCATCTTCATGGCTTCGATGATCAGGAGGGGGGCACCGGCCTTGACCACGGCATCCATCGCGACGAGCACTTTGACAACGCGACCCGGCATCGGAGGGGCCACGTCGCCTGGCTTGGACGGCCTGGGCCGTTTGCGTTTGGCACTGGTTCCAGCGTCGGGGGCCTCCGGTACGCCGGCCAGGATCTCCTGAATCGGTTCCAATGAGACTTCTTCGAGTTTGTCGTTGACCCGGATGTAGTAGGGTTTGCGCCCGTCGACCTTCCTCCCGGAGCCGGATACCTTCACATGGTAGGTTTCGCCGTGGACCGTGACGTTGAATTCGGCGGGGGCCAAATGGAGTTCGGTGGCCGCAGCCGGCCCACTGGGCAAGAAACTCTCGAGGGGTGCCAGCGTCAGGTCCCCCTTCTCGCGTGCGTCGAAGAAGTCCCTCGCGATGGCGGGGAATAGGGCGAACGAAAGCTGATCTTCCACTGTGGTGGCCGAGGCGGGCAGATCTTTTCTGATGGCCTCGAGCTCCGGCTCCAATCGATCGGCAGGCCGCGTCTTGATCGGCTGGTCGTCCCCGATCGCCCGGGCCATGATGTCGTGATCCAGCGGCCCCGGCGCTCGCCCGTAGAGTCCGAGGAAGTAGTTCTTGGTTTCGGTGGTGATGACTTTGTACCGTTCACCCGTCAGCACGTTGAGCGTGGCTTGGGTGCCCACGATCTGACTCGTCGGGGTGACGAGCGGGGGATAGCCCATTTCCTTGCGGACGCGCGGCACTTCATCCAGGACTTCTTTCATCCGATCGAGCGCATTCTGCTCGGTCAGTTGCGCGGCGAGATTCGAGAGCATGCCGCCGGGAATCTGCGAGGTGAGGATTTCGGCATCGACCCCGGTGAACTCGCTTTCGAACTGCCGATACTTTCGGCGAACGGTGCGGAAGTGTTCGGTGATCGGGAGGAACGAGGCGAGGTCCAGTCCCGTATCGTACGGCGTGTTACGCAGCGAGGCGACCATGGTTTCTGTCGCGGGATGCGAGGTGCCGCCGGACAACGGTGAGATGGACGTATCCAGCATGTCCAGACCGCCCAGGATTGCCATGAGGGAGGTCATCGAGGCCATCCCCGAGGTGTAGTGTGAATGCAAATGGATCGGGACCTTCACCGCTGCTTTGATACGGCGTATGAGGTGAGAGGCGTCGAGCGGTGCCAGGAGCCCGGCCATGTCTTTGATGCAGAGCGTGTCGGTTCCCAAATCCTCAAGCTTTTTCGCCATGTCGACAAAACGGTCCATGTTGTGGACGGGACTGACGGTGTAGCAGATGGCGGCTTCGACATGTTTGCCGCAGGCTTTCACTTCTCGCATGGCCCGTTCGACGTTGCGGATATCGTTCAGCGCGTCGAAGATGCGAAAGACGTCGATGCCATTGGCTGCGGACCGTTCGATGAATCGCTCGAGCACATCGTCGGCATAGTGCCGATATCCGACCAAGTTCTGGCCGCGGAGCAGCATTTGGAGCTTGGTATTGGGCATGGCGGCACGCAGCGCGCGGAGCCGTTCCCAGGGATCCTCTTTGAGGAAGCGGAGGCACGTGTCGAAGGTGGCGCCACCCCAGACCTCGAGCGACCAATAGCCGACGGCGTCGAGCTTTTGGGCGATGGGCAGCATGTCCTCCGTCCGCATGCGCGTGGCCAAGAGCGACTGATGGCCGTCGCGCAAGGCGACATCGGT
>JANOMG010000330.1:0-5869 GCA_031420175.1 Nitrospira sp. | reverse complement strand
CGGTGTGCCACGGCATGGAGCATGGTCGAATCCTTGGAGTTGATGGCCTGGCGTAATTGCTCGACGAGTGCCCGCGAATCTTCCACATAGGTGGCCAGCAGCTTTCCGAGCGGGTCGGGATGTCCCGGTCGTTTCAGCATGCGGATGGGTTCCCAGGCAGAGCAATCGACCAGGCCTGCGGACTCGACCTGTTCCGGCTGAACGACCGGCGTCAAAGGATGGGGCGAGACCGTGGCCGGAGCCAGGAGGGGCAGTCCTGATGGCTCCGACCCGCTGGGCTGGTTGATCCACCGATCCAAGAGGTTCTTCAGTTGATGTTGGGTGAAGGGTTTACTCAGATAGTCGTCCATGCCGGCCGCCAGGCATCGCTCACGGTCTTGTTCCCTGGCGTTGGCTGTCAGTGTAATGATGGGGATGTGCGCCGCCTGCGTCTGCCGTTCTCGTTCGCGTATGCCGGCGGTGGCTGTGAAGCCATCCATGACGGGCATCTGGCAGTCCATGAGAATGAGGTCGTAGGAGACAGTCTCGGAGCGTTCGAGAGCTTGGCGCCCGTTTTCCGCGCTGTCGACCCGATAGCCGAGCAGTTCCAGCATCCCGGTCGCGACCTCGCGGTTGACGGGATTGTCTTCGACCAGGAGTACGCGGCGGTCGATTTTCCGTGACGTAAGGGCTGTTGCCACGGCAGCAGGCGGGGCTGCTGTCGCTCCCTGGAGATGTCGGCGCAAGCAATCCCGCAACGTCGATTGGCGTACCGGTTTCTGCAGCCATGCAATGAAGCCCAGCGGCTCAGTCTGCCAGCCTGGCGCCTGGTTCTCTCCGGAGTTGAGAGCCAGGAGACCGACGGTGCGGAGCGCGGGATCGGCCTTGATCGCGCGGGCGAGCATGAGGCCGTCCATGCCGGGCATGCAGATGTCGAGCAGGGCCAGGTCGAACGGTGTCCGATTGTTTGCGTACTGACGTAAGAGTTCCAAGGCGGCGGCGCCACTGTCTGCACTGACCACCTCGGCTCCCCAGGCGGTGAGCGGTGCATTCAGCACAAAGAGATTCGTCGGATGGTCATCCACGATGAGCACCCGGAGGCCGGTCAGGAACCGAACATGCTCCAACTGGGAGCTGTCCCCTGGTGCGGCACATTCCAGGCGCGCCGTGAACCAAAACGTCGAGCCCTGGCCAGGCGCACTGGTGAGGCCCACCTCGCCCCCCATGAGCCGCACGAGTTGTTTTACGATGGCCAACCCGAGTCCCGTGCCGCCGAACTGTCTGGTGGTAGACCCGTCGGCTTGGGAAAATGCGGTGAAGAGACCAGCCTGTGCCGAGGGCTGGATGCCGATGCCGGTGTCGGTGACGGCGCATTTCAACGTCAGCGTCTGGGCATCCTGCGCCAGGAGGTGGAACCACACCGTCACGTTGCCTTGTTGTGTGAACTTCATGGCGTTGCCCACCAGGTTCAGGAGCACCTGGCGGAGGCGTCCCGGATCGCCGATGGCACGGTCAGGGATCTCTTCCGGGAGAAAACAGGTCAAGTTCAACCCTTTCCGCCCGGCCGATTCAGCAAAGAGATCGACGGCCTCTTCCACCGTCTCCCGGAGCCCGAACTCGAGTCGCTCCAGCTCCAGCTTGCCGGCCTCGATCTTCGAGAAATCCAAAATCTCGTTGATGACTCCCAGGAGAGAGGTGCCAGACCGGTGGATGTTCTCGGCCAGGTGCCGTTGTTTGTCGGTCAGGGGGGTATTCAGCAACAGTTCAGCCATCCCGAGGACCCCATTCATGGGCGTCCTGATTTCGTGGCTCATGTTGGCGAGGAATTGAGACTTGGCCACGCTGGCCGTTTCGGCGGTCACTTTGGCGCGGCGCAACTCGTCTTCCACCTGCTTGCCCGAGGATGTATCAATGTGGATCCCGGTCATTCTCGAGGCGATACCATAGGCGTCGCGAATTAAGGTGCCGCGAGACAGGATCCATCGGTATGAGCCGTCCTTGTGCCGCAACCGATATTCTAATTCGAATCCGATGGTCCAACCGGAGATAAACGATTGAATCTTGCGCAAGGCGGTGTCGTGATCATCGGGGTGGAAGCGGGATTCCCATTCTGAGAATGTGTTGACGATTTCGTGATCCTCATATCCGAGCTGACGCTTCCACTGTGGAGAAAAGAATACGGCGTTGGTGTCGAGGTTCCAGTCCCAGATGCCGAGGTTCGAACCCTGAACCGTCAGAGCCAATCGTTCCTCGCTGGCTCGCAGGGCTTCTTCCGCCTCCTTGCGTTCCGTGATGTCTTCGGCAATGCCGAGTAGGAACTGGGGTTTCCCTTGTTCGTCGAGGACCGGTAGCTTTTTGGTGCGCAAGATTCGAACGCCCCGGTGCTTGGTGTGGATTTCTTCTTCGGGAATATCGAGCAGGATTCCATTGGCGAGGACCTCACGGTCTTTTGCCACGAAGAAGTCTGCCTCCTGTTTTGTGAAGAAATCGTAGTCGGTTTTGCCGAGCATCTCGTCCTGAGAAAATCCCGTTATGGCTTCTGCAGCCCGGTTCCAACGGACAAACGACAGATCGCTGGCCGCTTTGGCGAAAATCATGATCGGCAGGTGGTTGATCATGGAGTCGAGGAATTGTTGCGTCTCTTCCTTCTCGCGTTGGGTCCGCATGCGGGCACTGATGTCGGCGATAAATGCGGTGAATGCGTAGCCGTCATCGAGTTGGATCGGCGTGATGGCGAGTTCGATGGGAAACTCCGTGCCGTCACGCCGGAGGGCCGTGATCTCAATCCGACGGTTCAGGACCGGGCCTTGCCCGGTCTGAAGGAAGTGCTTCAATCCCTTCCGATGGCCGTCGCGGTGCTGCGGTGGAATAATCGTGTCGGCCATATCGCGCCCCAAGGCCTCCTCGGCGGTCCAGCCGAAGATGGCCGTGGCCTGGCGGTTCCAGGCGGTAATATGGCCGCCGCTATCCATGCTCACGACGGCATCCATCGCCAAGTCGATAATCAAACGGGTTCGCTCGTCGTTCCGTCTCAATGCTTCTTCTGCCTGGCGTCGATCGGCGGCTTCAAGAACGAGAGAAACCGTACTGGCGACCGACGTCGCAAATTGTTCTTCTTCCAGCGTCCATTGTCGCGAGGGGCCGATGTGTTCATGGCAGATGACTCCGATCATCTTGCCTTCAACGCGGATCGGCACGTCCAGCATGGAGGTAATCCCCAGAGTGGCTAAATACGTTGCGGTGAATTCCGAAGTCCTGGAATCAGTCTGAGCCTCATCGGCCGCAATGACCTCCTCCGTTGCCAGCGCTGAAAAATATGCAGGGAAGGCGGTTGCGGGAAGCTCGATGCCGGTGGAATGGCGATCGATCGACTGTTCATAGAGATTAGCGCAACGAATGGCGGCTCGGCCTTCGGTGAAAAACCAGATGCTGGCTCGAGCGACATTGAGGCTCTGTGCTGCGACGCGCGCAATGATGTAAAAGGCCTCGGTGCCTTGTTCCCGGTAGATATCCGCGTTGGTCGCCAATTCGAGCAGCCCCGCCTGGACACGGCGGAGCAGGGCGGCGCTCTCAACCTGCCGTACTTCCGCCCGTTTGTTCTCTGTGATATCCCGAAACACCAACACGGCTCCGGTGACCGTGCCCTCATGTGCAATCGGTGTCACGACCAGAGAGATGGGACTCATGTGACCGTCTGACCGGAGGAGGATGCCGTCGTCGGTCCGATAGGAGTTACCCACCGTGAGCGCCGGTATCGAGGTCTGGGTGATGAGACAGTCGTCGCGATATTGTTCGGGGCTGGGAGCGATCAGGTGGTAAGCCGGCTGGCCATTTAGGGTATGGAGTGGCCGATCGAAGAGGGTTTCGGCCTGTGAATTCATCATGAGAATCTTCCACTGCTCATCGACGACACAAAGACCGTCGCCGAGGGAATCCAAGACCGCTTCAAGCTTGTCTTTTTCTGTCGATAACGCGGTCTCGCTGGAGTTCTGAAGTTCCTCGTACAGACCCTGCATCTCCCGCGAGGTGACATCGAGCGATTGTTCCAACAGAGTTCTGCCTTGATCCCCTTCGGCATAACTCTGGCTAATCCGCTCGAGCACCGTCCGCCAGGCGTCCGCCTCTGTCGGGCAGCGCTCGGGATCGAGGCCTAGTCGTTTCAGTTGTCGCTGCAGCAGTGGGTGCATCGTCCGTCTCAGGCCGCCTCAGATATCGTGGTGATCGTCATCGTTTGATTATGGAGGTCGCAGTGCCCCGTGGTGTAAGGGGAGATCTCGCCATAGGAGTAGAATCCGATCTGCGCTGAGCCTTTGGGCAAGACATCAAAGGCGGCTTCCACTTCCTCTTCAGTCCGTTGGCCCAGGACCATGCGGCGTCCGACGCAGCTGATGGCGATGGACAATGTCGGAGTAGAGCCTGTACCGCTCGGTGAGGCCAACGTCGCGGCATCCGATGCCCCTTGAATCAAACGATCGAAATTCGCCCGCATGAATTGGGCATAGGACCCTTCGGGCATATCTCCGGCAAAGGTGAGGGATTGGGCTGTTTCATCGATAGCGAGGATGGTCCGGACCAGGCGTTTGGTATCCGTCTGTTTCTGCCGGATGGCCAGGGGGAAATGGAGCGCGGTGCCGGGCAGTCCCTTGGCGAGCTCGCCAAGATAATCTTTGTACAGCTGCAGCGCCGGTTTGTGATTCAGTTCAAACAAGACGTTCTCACGTGATCGCGTAATCAGTCGCTCCGGTCCGAACAGGTCCCAGCCGCCCTTGGACCCATGGCTGAGCCGGACGGCGGTGCCATAGAGGCCAACGGCTGTCACATAGCCGCCAACGGGCAGACCGTCTTTGACCACCCACGTCCGTTTGAATCGATCCCCGTCGCCGGCGAGTCCCCCGGTCACGACGACGTCCGCCGGTAGGAGGCTGTTGAGTCCACGAATGAGTTCACTCCCATTCACGCCCAGCCCATCCGACAACACGAGGACGCCTCGTAAGCCAGGATCTATGAGTTGTTGCACGAGGGCTTGGGCCGCCTCGAACGAGTGGCCGGGATCCTTGACCGGTGCCGAAGCTGCGCGGACCCTGGTGTGATCGAATTGAAGGAGGCCGACGACCAACGAGTCGTCCTGGATGTGGGTCCCGAAGATTTCCCCTGAGCTGGAGCATCCGATGGCGGCGGCGCCCGGGTACGCGGCCAGGACCGATTGGATCGGCGCCGGTGCATCGAGCAGATGAGAGGGGCCGAACATGATGACCAGCGTCTGGTCCGAGTTCTTTAATCCGATGCTCGGGATGGTTGCCCGATCGGTGCTCGAGTAGGTGAATGTCGACAGTTTCATGCGGCCTCCTTAGATGACGAGTTAAGTTCCTGACGGAAGATCACGCAGGCGTTGTAGTGTTCTGCTTCGATGAGGGGGATCAGCCGTTCGGCTTGGTCACCGTGATTCGTTCGGCAGGCGTCCTCCAGTTCCTTGGCGAGCGCGGCCAGCCGATGGGCGCCGAGCGTGGCGCTCGAGGATTTGAGGGGATGGGCCAAGTCCCGAATGGCGTCGTACTGCTGCTCCGGCAAGGACTCCCGAAGCTGGTCGACCTGCGTCTGTGAACTGGCGAGGTACAGGCCCATGATCTCGTGGAGGACATTCGGTTGCCCTCGTTGTTGAAGCGAAGCAATGGCTTCCCAGGCTGTGCGATCGACCCCTGCCGGTGGCAGCGTCTGTGGTGGAGGACCCGTCTCGTCATCGGGTGCAGCCGTTGGTACGTCGGGCTGCGCCACGGGGGCTTCTGATTGGGACTGGGCTCTCGATGAGCACCATCGGACGAGAATGTCGGACAAGGACTGCTGGGTAAAGGGTTTGCTGAGATAGTCGTCCATCCCGGCGGCTAGGCACCGG
>JANOMG010000329.1:0-13586 GCA_031420175.1 Nitrospira sp. | reverse complement strand
GCCGCATTCGAGCCTGGACAAGCAAACACCTGATGAGGCGTATGCCGGGATGCTGCCGACGGGTAAACTGGCAGCGTAAGCATCAGCAGAGACTCCACTTGAAAAACTCGGGCGGCTGTTCAAAGGAATGGGGCCACTTCTAAGTCATATTCCGGTTCCGGACCATAGCTTCACCGTGCCGAGCTTATAAGCCTTATCTAGGCGACAATTAACGAGGGTAACCCTTAGCGCCATGAGAATGCCGCCGGAACGTTTTTGCCGTGTACATCAGGCTGAACTCTACCGGATAGACCGGAATATACACTATCCTACGGAATGGGGGGCATTGGCAGGATCGAAGGCCGCCCGAGGGAAGCCACGCAGGGGAGGCTCATGTGAGGGCTAAAGGGCTGTGGCATGGTCCTCCAAGCTAGCCTGCGAGCCTGTAGTGCTAAGCACGACTAAGATAGCCGAAGAGGTCACGGTCAGGTCACGATCAGGGATCTAACATACATAATAGGTGCCAGTCGCCATGCAATTGATCGCAACTCCAACGGTTAAGGGCATTGTGGTTCTCAGGTATTCTTGGGCCCACTCAATCGTAACAGTTCGATTAGCCCTTTTAAGGCGAGGGTCCTGGGTTCGAGGCCCAGCCGGCTCACCATAATCATCCTTCCACTTCTTTCTTCTCACTTCATCGCAAGCCTGTAAGGGCGCGCACCTGTTGCAGGCAGATGCCCATGCAGTGGCACAATCGAGACCGGGCAGCCCGTCCAATGCCGCATGGGGAGAAGGCATGCAGGCCCTGTTTATTACAAGGGGCGCATTGGTCTATCGCCTCCGCTTGACTACCACAGGAGCCCGGCACTAGCCTGCGGTAAGACTTTCCACTGCAGGCCGACTCTAGTTGTGTCCCGATTCTGCCGAAGGAGTCGTATGGCCTCTCATTCTCGGACCGCCTCCGCTTCTCCACCACCGATATTGGCAGAACAGCAGCGCCTTGAAGAGGACGCGAAGCGCCAGCGCCATTGGAAACGGTGGGGGCCCTATGTCAGCGAACGGGCCTGGGGCACCGTGCGCGAGGACTATAGTCCGCATGGCACGGCTTGGGAAGCGTTCCCTCACGATCATGCCAGGTCTCGTGCCTATCGCTGGAACGAGGACGGCCTCGCCGGCATCTGCGATCGCCATCAATTGATTTGCTTTGCCGTATCCCTCTGGAACGGCCGTGATCAGATTTTGAAGGAACGAGTCTTCGGTCTCACCGGCAACGAGGGCAATCACGGCGAGGACGTGAAGGAGTGCTACTTCTATCTCGATTCGACGCCGACCCATTCCTACATGAAATATCTCTATAAGTATCCGCAGGCGGCATTTCCCTATAGCCGGCTTGTCGAAGAGAATCGTCGTCGGGGGCGTCAGGATCCGGAGTTCGAATTAATCGACAGTGGTGTGTTCGACGACAACCGGTACTTCGACGTCTTTGTGGAATATGCCAAGGCGACGCCGGAGGACTTGTGCATCCGTATCCAGGTTGTGAATCGTGGCCCCGAGCAGGCCGAGCTGACGCTGTTACCGACCATCTGGTTTCGCAACACCTGGTCCTGGGGCTCGGACATCCGGCGCCCCCGCCTCAAGCAAGGGGAGTCGATCGATCAGATGAGCGTCATCGAAACGCAGCACGAGTATTATGGCCTGCGCCGGCTACTCTGCGAAGATGAGCCCACTCTGCTCTTCACAGAAAATGACACCAATACCCGCCGTCTCTATGGCGACCAAGAAGGCGCCCGGTATGTGAAAGACAGCTTTCACGACTATGTCGTGCGGGGCGAGAAGGACGCGGTCAACCCGGACCATCTGGGGACTAAGGCCGCGGCTCAGTATGTGCTTACACTCGCGCCTGGCGAGAGCAGGACCATTCGCTTGCGATTGACCAACGAAGCGCAGAGCCCGGGTTTCGCCAAACAGGATTTCGACGCCGTGTTTACCGCACGCCTTCAGGAAGCCAACGAGTTCTATGACAGTCTGGCGCCAAGCAATCTGTCGGAAGATGCGCGCCGCGTGCAGCGGCAAGCTTTTGCCGGCCTGCTCTGGAGTAAACAGTTCTACCATTACGATGTGAATCGATGGCTCAAGGGCGATCCGACGGGGGAGAAACCATCGCGGGAACGCCCTCACGGTCGCAACTCGGACTGGACGCACCTCTATAACGCCGATGTGATTTCGATGCCAGACAAGTGGGAGTACCCCTGGTATGCGGCCTGGGATCTTGCGTTTCACTGCATCCCGCTCGCGCTCGTCGATCCGACGTTTGCCAAGGAACAACTCGTCCTGATGTTGCGTGAATGGTACATGCATCCCAATGGACAGATTCCGGCCTACGAATGGGCCTTCGGCGATGTGAATCCGCCGGTCCATGCCTGGGCCGCCTGGCGCATTTATAAGATCGACAAGAAACGCACAGGCGTGGGGGATCGTCGTTTCCTGGAGCGCGTCTTTCACAAACTGCTGTTGAATTTTACCTGGTGGGTAAACCGCAAAGACGCCGAGGGAAAGAACATCTTCCAGGGGGGCTTTCTCGGCCTTGATAACATCGGGGTCTTCGACCGGAGTGCGCCGCTCCCGACCGGCGGCCACATCGAACAGTCGGATGCCACCAGTTGGATGGGCATGTACTGCCTCAACATGCTGACGATCGCGTTGGAGCTTGCCCGGGACAATCGGGCCTACGAAGACGTGGCCAGTAAATTCTTCGAACACTTCGTCTACATCTGCCGCGCCATGAACAATATCGGCGGCGAGAAGATCGAGTTGTGGGATCGCGAGGACGGCTTCTTCTACGACGTGCTGCACCTGCCGAACGGGGACACCACACACATGAAGGTCCGCTCGATGGTCGGCCTGATTCCTCTGTTCGCGGTCGAGACACTCGATTCTGAACTTATCGACAGCCTCCCTCGCTTCAAGCACCGCATGCAGTGGTTCATCGAGAACCGGCCTGATTTTGCGCAACACCTAGAAACGCAGTCCTATGACGGCGGCGTGCGGCGCTTCCTCTCGCTCGTAAGCCGCGATCGGCTGAAATCCGTGTTGGGGTATCTGCTAGACGAAGAGGAGTTTCTGTCTCCCTTCGGCATCCGAGCCCTTTCGCGCTATCACAAAGATCATCCCTATGTGGTCTCGGTTATGGGCCATGAGCATCGCGTGGACTACGAACCGGCGGAAGCCGGGACAGGCTTGTTCGGGGGCAATTCGAATTGGCGCGGACCGATCTGGTTCCCCGTTAACTACCTCCTGATCGAATCGCTGCAAAAGTTCCACTACTATCTCGGCGACCAGTATCAGGTGGAATGTCCGACCGGATCGGGCCGTCAGTCCACCCTCTGGCAAGTGGCGGCCGAGATCTCACGCCGGTTGACGCACATTTTCCTCCGGAATGCCGAAGGCAAACGTCCGGTGTTCGGCGGCGCGCAGACATTTCAGGACGATCCATATTGGCGCGATCACCTCTTGTTCTATGAATATTTCCATGGGGACAATGGCGCCGGGATCGGGGCGAGCCATCAAACGGGTTGGACGGGATTGGTGGCGAAGCTGATTCAGCAGTCCGGGGAGTAGGGCGGTACCGATTGGGCGGTCTTCTTGCTCGCGCAACGCGTGGCCTTTCGGGAGACGCGGCGTCTCGGCGCCGCGAGGGTGGGCGGGTGAGAACGGGAGACAGGCCCTCGTGGGATGCGCGCAGTGAAAGACCGCCCAATCCGTACCGCCAGTGAAGGTGAGTAACAATGAAGGTTGAGAAGGATGATTGCCGGAGCCTCGATCGAGCGTTGAGCCTCGAATGGCTCGAAACAAACGGACGAGGAGGGTTTGCCTCTGGCACCGTTGCGGGAGCAAACACGCGGCGCTATCATGCCTTGTTGCTCGTCGCACGTAAGCCGCCGAGCGAACGGTTCGTTCTGGTCAACCACCTCGAAGAATGGGTGGAGGTGAACGGTCAGACGATTCCCCTCTCGACCAATTGCTATCCCGGTGCCATCCATCCTGATGGATACAAATCGTGTGGCAGTTTCACCGCCGATCCTTGGCCGACTTGGACCTATCACTGTGCCGGGGCTTTGATCCAGCGAGAGATCCTCTGCGTCCAGGGCCGCGATCTCGTCATCGTCCGATGGCGCCTCCTGAAGAAATCTACATTTCCTGTCACGCTCCTGGTGCGGCCGATGCTGAGCGGGCGCGATTACCATTCCACTCATCATGAAAATATGGGACTCGACAGCCACTGCACTGAAAGCACACAGTCGGTGATATGGCATCCCTATCACGATCTGCCAGCCGTGAGTGCCTTCCATACCGGACGCTATGGCCATGAACCCCGTTGGTTTCGGCAGGTCCAATTCACCGTCGATCAGCAGCGCGGGCTTGATGACGAAGAAGATTGGTGGTCGCCAGGCGAGTTTACCAATCAACTCAAAGCCGGCGAGGACGCGACCCTGGTCTTTACCACCGAGTCCGTGAAAGCACTCGATGTCGCGGCACTGATCGATGTCGAACGGGAACGCCGCGCGCGTCTTCAAGGGGCCTCCCCCAGTCGTGATCCATTGGCGCATCAACTCTGGCGTGCTGCGGAACATTATCTGTCCCAAAGAGGGAACCGGCAGACGGTCATTGCCGGGTATCCCTGGTTTAGCGATTGGGGTCGCGATACCTTCATCTCTTTACCTGGCCTCTGTCTCGTCACTGGCCGAACGGATGTCGCGTGGCAGGTCATCGAATCCTTTTCGGCGCATGTCTCGGAAGGCATGGTGCCGAATCGTTTTCCGAACATTGGTGAGCAGCCGGAGTACAACACCATCGACGCGTCGCTCTGGTTTATTCATGCCATCGGTCGCTATCTCGCGGCATCGCAAGACGAGGCCCGCGTGCGTGAGGCGGCCTGGCCCTCGGTGAAACAGATTCTTGACGGGTATCGCCGGGGTACGCGCTATGGGATTCGGATGGACGAGGATGGATTGATTGCGGGTGGAGCCCCCGGTGCGCAACTGACCTGGATGGACGCGAAGGTCGGTGATTGGGTCGTCACGCCGCGCCATGGAAAGCCGGTGGAGATCCAAGCGCTCTGGATCCGAGCGCTGGAAGTCGGTGAAACGCTTGCGCGACGATTCGGCGAGGCAGGCTATGCCGATCGGTGCCAGGCCGACCGTAGTCACGCCATCGCGTCATTCCAGAATCGATTCTGGTACGAGCAAGGCGGGTACCTCTACGATGTGATCGATGGGCCGGAGGGGAATGATGCGTCGCTTCGGCCCAATCAACTCTATGCCATCTCGCTCGTTGACGACCTGGTCCCGCGCGACCGCGCGCAGCAGATTCTTCGTCTCGCCGAAGCGCAGCTTTTGACACCGGTGGGGGTCCGCACGCTCTCGCCTGCCGATAGCCGCTATCGGCCCCGCTATGAAGGAGGAGTGACGGAGCGAGACGGCGCCTATCACCAAGGCACAGTCTGGCCATTCCTGTTGGGTCCGTTTGTAACAGCCTGGATGAAAACATTCGGCCGGAGTGCCGCAGTACGAAAGCAAGCCCGTAGCTTTCTCACAGGCCTCGAGGCGCATCTGCAGGAAGCCTGTCTGGGGCAGGTGTCGGAAATTTTCGATGCCGACGCGCCCCATCAGCCGCGTGGCTGTTTCGCCCAAGCCTGGTCGGTGGCAGAACCGCTCAGGGCGCTGATCGAAGATCTCGGTATTCAGGCCGATGCTGGAAAAGTCTCGGCAAAACGAGTGGTTGTGCGGCAACGTAAGGAAATGGCCTCTCCATCGACTCAGCAGAAGAAGGGGAAGTCAGTGTAACGGGGGCGGGGTAAGGATGCGCTGCTCGATCCCTGATCTGTTCTTGTGAGGTTCGGTACGAACCGAACGGTTCAGCGCGACATGATCACCACAGTACTGGCTCGCATCACACCTTCCCGCAAAGAGATCACCCACTTGGCGTCGCAAGCCATGGATCGACCGCTACCCTGGTCGATGCGGCTCAAGCTCCAACTCCATTATTGGATCTGTGAAGTCTGTGCACGGTATCGCGATCAATTGAACACCGTACGTCAAGTCCTGCGCCGTTCAACGCCGCAGGATCATCCCAACGAATCCTCTTCTCCCTCTTCGACGACGAAAGCTCGTCTAGCAGAGGCCTTTCGCGCCAAGCACGAATAGCCGACGCACGTTATTTTAGGGGGGGCTGCTTTCCGGGAGAGCGATCTGTCTCTCTGCGCTCTCCTCAACCCTCGTCTTTGTCCATCTCACGACCCGTATGGTCGCTGTGGGAGAGTGTCAGTTCGTTTCTTGCGTGCTTCTCTTTCCACCTTGCATTCGCCGTCCTCGCAGGCTTTCGCTTCTTCGTGCTGGCGCTCGTCACAAGCCAGCTTATCCTCTTCGCGAATGGCGTTATGGAGGCAATGTATCAGCTCTTCCTGAGAGGCCTTGAGACATTCCATACAAGTGCTTTCTGCAGAGATCGGTAGGTCGAGAAGTAGGAGGAAGCCCAACGCGAATGTGAGCCTCATGTTCATGCAGGATCTCCCATGGAAATTGCCTGAAAACGATTCGCCGCGTGCTAACCAGCGCGAGAGTGACGCGAACGGAGGACCACGATTACGGCAATCAACGCCATGAGTGGGTCGAAGACGAACGCTCCGGTCATCGCTGCCTCCACTGAGGTGTCATGGGTGTTGCTGGAAAAAACTTCAATGAGCAATATCCCGCCAAACAGCCCGACGAGATACCCGCCGATGGCCGCCAACAGAGCGAGTCCAAAGGTTTTCACAGGAGTAGGCTCCGGCGGGGAGAGCGTCCTGTCAATGGGGGAGGGGTTGCCGCTGTTTTGCCAAGTTGAGCGTCTATTGGGATTAATGAGAGGTCGTTCTAGGCAGGAGCGAAAGACCGCGAGAACCGGTGCGCGATGGTGACGCCCAGGCTGTGAGCCCTAGGCCACAGCTAATTATTGACTGAACGCACTCATGAACTCCGGCCCGTTCATTGCTGAAATCTGTACGTGCGAGGACAGCGCTCTGATGTCTGTCGGCCCGAGAATTATACCGTGGCCTCTTCTACTTCTTTCGCGGATTTGGCGGCGAGGCTGTTTCTCCGATTATTGGAGATCGTTCGATCGATGACCGCTCCGCAGTTGATACATTTCCAGGCATAGAACACCAAGAAGAAGTCTGAGAATCGTTCCAACATCATCAGACCTTTGCACTTCGGACAATCCATCGTAGTCTCTCCTTTGGTTAGATAGGCGAACTTGTACGATGGTAGAGCAATTTGCGATCCAGCTTGGCAAGATCGCAATATCAATCACTTAGCACTGTGGTGACTACTTATACGTACAATCCTGTACGTTCTGTTGCATTTATGCTTTCAATTTTGTGCGGCACGTTGATTGTGGCGAGAACGAGGGAGGGATGACATCGAAAATGCGAATATGAATACTTGGAGGAGTGATTTCCGCTGTCGCTCGCTCTTCAGTAATCAACCAAGGAAGTGAATCTTGAAATTGTTCCGAGGGGGGATCGCGTAATCGTCGAAGTAGTGTGTGAAGCCCGTGGTGCCAGGGCCTCTTTCACAAGAGACCCTGGCGGCGTTGTGGATGACGGGTATGAATGTTACTGCACTTCGACGGTGATGGTCTGGGTTGCCGAGACGAGTTTGTGATCTTTGTTGGCGCCGGTCACGGTGATCTGGTGCTTCCCTTTGCTCAGGCCCTTAAACGATCCGGGAAAGCCCTTCTGGTATTGGGTGTCCAGGTACACGTGGGCATGTGCCGCTTCGGAACCCTTCGTCAATTCATACTTCAGTTCGAAGCTGTCATCGACCTTGTCGCCATCCTTGGGAGACGTGATCACCAGCTTTGACCCATCTTCGATTGGTGCATCTGCTGCGAAGACCGGCGCGCCGCTGAGCGCACACACCAACGCGATCCCCAATCCCATGAATCCAATACGTCCCATCACATGCATAAGGCCTCCTTGATTAAATAGATCGAAGTAACACCACACCTTACCATCCCTTACGGGCGATATGTTTGTTTGGATCTAAATTCCCACTGTAAGACCCCGTGTGCTGCTTCGACTCCATCCCAGCATCAGGGAGGTCTGCAATGTCCTCCATTACGACATCATCATTATCGGCACCGGCCCCGGTGGGGGCACGCTGGCCCATAAGCTGGCACCATCGGGCAAGAAAATCCTCCTCTTGCAACGGGGTGGCTATCTGCCACGAGAGAAGGACAACTGGAGTTCCAAGACTGTTTTATCGACAACAAGTACAAGGCCAAGGAAACCTGGAAGGATAAAGATGGGGACATGCTTCATCCCGGCATTCACTAAACGTCGGCGGCAATTCAACAGTCTACGGCGCGGCGTTGTTGCGCATGCGCGCGCAAGACTTTGGCGAAGTGAAGCATCACGGTGGCATGTCTCCGGAATGGCCGATTCACTAGGACGATCTCGAAGCGTATTACACGCAAGCTGAGCATCTGTACCGTCTGCATGGCAACCGCGGCCAAGAAATATCCTGCCCTTACGCACGGACCTCGTATCAAGGAGGAAAAGAGAAAAGCTGGCGAGCGCTACTATTATGGTCTTTGGCGCGATGTTGGATTGGCAGGTCATCCCTTCAGCCGAATCCTGTCGAATGCTCTCAGTTATAAGTCGTTGCTGCGCTGTTTGAGGCACGTCTGTATGCCTGTGGCGTTGCTCGAATCATACCTCCAGGGCGCAGGGCTGTTGGGTCCTTCCGGTTGTGCTCATTCTTCCCCCGCTCATGGTGGGGTCCTGGTCAATCTGGCATGTGAAACCTTGACGTAGGGATTGGGGGCGCACTACACTTCCGAAATACTGGTATTCAAGGAGGTACTCCCATGGCTGAATTGCGCGTACTCAATAGCGGGAAGAAGTCATCGGCATTGCAGGATGCGGTTGCCATGACCACTCAGTTGGTGGCAGGCCTGGAGAAGATCGGGCTGGCGATGAAAAGCCGGACATGGCGACGTGAAGGTCGAGCAGGTCTCGGCCCATTGCAGCGGCAGGTCCTCACCCTTCTTCGGTCCAAGCCAGGCCAGCGCGCCACCGTCTCGACTGTGGCAAACGAATTAGCCGTTCGGCTTCCCACTGCGTCGGAAGTCATTGCGACGCTCGAGCGAAAGCAGTTGGTACGACGGCGGCGAGATACGAGCGATGGACGCGTGGTGACGGCGCAATTGACGGCCAAAGGGAATCGGTCCTGTACTCCTTCTACCGGTATGTCGGATCGACTGGCGACGGCGACGGACACCCTCTCGTCACCGGAGCAAGTCCTTCTCCTTACGTCCCTGGTGAAGGTGATTCGCAGCCTTCAGGAACAGGGGGAAATTTCTGTCGTACGGATGTGTGTGTCCTGTCAGTATTTTCGCCCCAATCACTATGACAACGCCGATCGGCCGCACCACTGCGACTATTTGAACGCGTCGTTCGGGGATCGTTCGCTTCGTTTGGATTGCCATGAATACGAGGCGGCTCCGGTCGCGCAGGTCAATGCGGCCTGGGCCAATTTTTCCCGTTCACGTATCGCCTAGAGTCTATCGCCCTGCTGTTCATGCGAAGCTAGTATGCGTTGGTATGGGAGTAGGGGAACGGTGAGTGAAGGAAGAACAGCGATGTCCGTGAAGAAAGGCTCGAACGGCTCGTCGGAGGATGAATGGCTCGGGGCTGAATCCCATATGCCGAATCTCAATCGTGAGCTTCGCCGTCGTGAGCCAAGGCGAACGGGCGTTCCGTCCTTGTGGATGATCGGTGCCCTCTTTGCAGCGGGCCTGGCGGCTGGAGGTTTGGCGATGCGTCTTTTCGACCGACGGTCTCGGACCTCCTAGCGGATTGCTAAAATGTCACACGCGCCAGAAGCTCTGGCGCGTGGATCGTCCTAGTCCCTTATCTCCTCAGCGCAGTCCTTTTCGATACAACAGGTAATCGGCTTCGATCTGCGTGAGCAGATCGTCCAGTGCGGCTTGGACAGCCTCTGCGATGGGGCTTTGATCTGAAGATGTGACCCACCTGAGACTCGACCCCATCGCTTCTTTTTCCACCACATAGGATTTGATCGGCGGCTTGTCCGATGGGCCAAGGTCTGATTCCAAGCGCAGACTGTAGCGATAGTTGCCGCGGGATCGCATCGTCAGCCAGGCTTTGACGGTCAGGGTGAGATCGGCCGGTCTGTCGCCTGCTGAGGCAAAGGTCTGACGTGATTGGATGTAATCGATCGTGGCAGAGCGTAGGTCCTGTGCCGGCCACTCAAGCAAGGCGATGCCCGGCATATGGTCGGCTCCTTCCAAGGCGAGAAAGGGGACCACGACAGAGAGGGATTGAGCGATGATGGTCGGTGACACGGCTGGAGGAGCAGGGGTGACGTGAATTCGATGGCCACAGCCCCAGCTGAGCAACAGGAACCCGCTGAGAATGAATCCCGTGAATTGGCGCAGGAGACGGTTGCCGTTCACGGGTTCGTCGTGGCGGGTGTGGGTGGGTTGAGCATGTCCAAATCTTTCAAGGCGCGCAGAGCCTGTTCACGATATGGCTGGTCTGTGGGATTCGTATAGGTGTCGATCACGCGTCGATAGGTGGCGCGGGCTTGGGGGTACTGGCGCTTGATGGCGAAGTATTGGCCCAGTGCGAGCCAGTTTGTGGCCGCGGCTTCATTGGCAGTTTTCATCAACGCAAATTCGCGCTCGACATGCGTCGTGCCTTGTTGAGCGGCCCGTTTCTTGACGGTGTCTCCCATCTGGCTTGCCATGGCTTCAATCTGCTCGTTGGCTCGGATCGCGGATTCCACGCGATTGGTTTTCAGGTTGTCATAAAACGTATCAGCATGATTCTTGATCAGGTTCGCCCGTTCCTGGTAGGTATCGTGGGCGCAACTCGCGGCGAACAGGCCGCAGGCGACGAGCAGGATTGATGTACAGGATACGAATCTGGGTCTGGTCATGAGTCGTGCTCCTTGGGTTTCTACCGGGTGAAGGTTCAACGCCCTCGGCAGGGTTTATCCTACCGAATTTGGTGTGGAAACGCGACCAGCCACTTTGGCCCCAGCGGCCTCTAGTGACACGTGAGTCAGAAGTATGATAAGAATCCAGCTCGTTTTGCAGATCCCGTTTCGTCCCCATCGTCTAGCCTGGCCTAGGACATTGCCCTTTCAAGGCAGTAACACGGGTTCAAATCCCGTTGGGGACACCACATTTCTCTTCTTCTCTCTCGCTGCCGACTCGCCGTTTCAACCGTCTCATTCCGTTGAGTTTGTTTCCTGAGCTGAGTACACTGGCCGTCGGCTGCTGGGTCACTTCTTCAAGAAGGCTGCGGCGACGGAGGTGGCAATGCGTGGACGACAGATGATGCTGTGGATTGGGATCAGCCTCATGACGGGAGTCTTCTGTTTTGGGGCGGCAGCGCCACAGCCATCGAAGAGCGGGAAGGTCGCTTCGTCTGAGGCAGGTCGAGGACGGGATGGCGCTCCGATGGTTCTCATTCCTGCCGGTCCCTTCACCATGGGGAGTAACGGCGGTCTCCCAAACGAGCGGCCTGAACATCTCGTCACGCTGGATGCTTTCGCTATCGATCAGTATGAAGTCACCCTCAGCCTCTATCGAAAGTTTTTGGAATCAGGAAAGCACGAATCTCCTCCAACCTGGGACGATGAGGCGGCCACGACGGTGGGAGATCGGCCCGCGACGGGGATGAAGTGGGAGTCGGCAGCTGCCTATTGCCAATGGGCAGGGAAACGGCTTCCAACGGAGGCTGAGTGGGAGAAGGCGGCGCGGGGGACCGACGGGCGCCGGTACCCCTGGGGAGACATGCAGCCCTTCGTCGATATTGCGAACTATAACCGGGGCATGTGGGTGAATGAAGCCATCACGTTGGTGGCGGTCACCAGCGGTCTTGAGGGCATGAGTGTGCGGCATGGGCTGAAAGAAGGTGGGAAAAGTCCCTTTGGTCTCTTCCACATGGCTGGGAACGCGGCAGAATGGGTGGCTGACTGGTATGGACGTGACTATTATCAGAGAACCCCTGAGAAGAATCCGCCAGGCCCGGCCACTGGTGAAAAGCGAGTACTTCGCGGTGGCTCATGGGCGGACTTACCGGCTGCCTTGCGTGTGACCGCGCGGTTCTCAGCTGAGGCAGACTATGAGGATCGGACAATCGGATTTCGCTGTGCGATGAATGTGACGAAGTGAGTGAGGTCAGCCTGGTATGGCTGGCGAAGGTCGGCGATATCTAGGATGCCAGGTTCAATCAGCCGCAAGGGTTCATCGCATCCCAACCCTGCCAGACTGTTTCTGCGAGCGATTCCATGCCTGAACGATTGATTACGCCTCTTATCATCATTGCGTTACTACTGGGGACCCTGTGGGCCCTCCACTCCAGCAATTCCTCTTCGGTGACGCCGGTGCCTGTCCCATCGGCGGCAGCGCTTGTGCCGGATATGGTTCCACTCGTCACGGGAGACGAACCGATCACAGAGATTTTCACGAAAGCCGGTTGCGCGGTGTGCCACACCGTGCCTGGTATTCCTGGGGCCGATGGACGAGTGGGGCCGCCTCTCCTGTTAGGTGCCACGGGGCCTCTTCGATTGGCCGATCCATCGTACCGGGGCCATGCGCAGTCGGTGCATCAATATGTGATCGAATCAGTTATCGAGCCGGGGGTGTTTGTTGTGACGGGATATCCGGATCACACAATGCCGGCATGGTATGGCGCGAAACTGAGCGCGCTCGCGTTGGAGAGGATTGCGTCGTATCTTGAGTTACAAGGGGTGATCGTCGCGCAGTAGCTGCGATGGCGCTTGCTTGGTGCAGGGGGGATGTGGCTGATGTGGCTATCGTTTACGCAGGGGAGTCACGTTTCCCGAGGCTCCTCCTTGGATCTTAAAGGCATTGCTCGTGGGGTCGCCTGACTTTTTGTCGAGGAGTGCGTTGACGGCATCATCCCCTCTCAGACCTTCAATCTTGATCTTGAGCCGGAGATTATTGGCGCTGTCGGCATTGATCAAGGCCTGCTCGAGCGAAATCCTCTCTTCTTTGTACAATTGAAACAGGACGTGGTCAAACGTCTGACAGCCTTCCTCGACCCCTTGCTCCATCGCTTCTTTGATCGAATCGACCTCGGCCTTCTTGATGAGATCCTTAATGCGGGGGGTGTCGAGCATGATTTCCAGAGCCGGAGCCCGCTTCCCGTCGATGGATGGCACTAGCCGCTGAGAGATGATGGCGCGAAGATTGAGCGACAACTGGAGATAGATCTGCGCATGCCGCTCAACCGGGAAAAAGTTCATGATGCGCTCGATGGCCTGGTTCGCATTGTTCGAGTGGAGGGTGCCGATGCAGAGGTGCCCGGTTTCCGCGAAGGTGATCGCGGCTTCCATCGTTTCCGTGTCCCGGACTTCGCCGATCAGAATCACATCCGGCGCCTGCCGCAGCGCATTCTTGAGTGCATTTTGAAATGAGAGCGTATCGAAGCCGACTTCTCGCTGCGTAATGAGCGATCGCTTATGATTGTGGACGAACTCGATCGGATCTTCCACGGTCACGATATGGCC
>JANOMG010000328.1:0-3541 GCA_031420175.1 Nitrospira sp. | reverse complement strand
CGATGGGCATCTTCCAGCTTGAACTGCACCTGGCCGCCGTTTTGTTCAACGAGGTGATACAGCAGTAAGGTGGTCAGGTGTTTGAGATCTTCGTCGGTCGTGTGTGCGCTTAGATTCAAGATGTTCGACATGGAATAGGCCTCACCGTGAGAATTGGTCAGGCTCCTTTATCGCTGACCGGTTGGCCGTATCACAATGCCCCAAAGGAGGGGGAGCCGCGGCTGGCAGGGGTTCCACGAACGGAATCGGGAAGAACACTAACTGGAATAGGCCTCTATCGGCGGGCAGGTGCAGATCAAATGGCGATCTCCATAGGCTTCGTCGATCCGGCTCACGCTGGGCCAGAATTTATGGTCGCGGACCCAGGGAGCGGGAAAAGCAGCCTGTTCACGGGTATAGGGCCTGGTCCATTCGGATGCCGTCACCACCTGTGCCGTGTGAGGCGCATTCTTCAGCAGATTATTCGTGCGGGGCTGGCGACCCTCGACGATGTCTTGCATCTCAGCATGGATCAAGATCATCGCCTCACAGAACCGGTCCAGTTCGGCCCTCGACTCGCTCTCCGTCGGTTCGATCATGAGCGTTCCGGCAACTGGAAACGAGACAGTCGGGGCATGGAACCCATAGTCCATCAATCGCTTCGCCACATCCATCGCTTCAACCCCTGTAGTCTCTTTGAACGGACGAAGGTCGAGAATGAACTCGTGGGCGACGAACCCGGACGTTCCCGTATAGAGGATGGGATAGTATTTCTCCAGCCGCTTGGCCATGTAGTTGGCATTCAAGATCGCCACCTGCGTCGCCTTGGTCAATCCATCGCGTCCCATCAGGGCGATATAGACCCAGGAAATCGTCACGATGCTGGGGCTGCCGTACGGTGCCGCCGACACCGGTCCGATGGACTCTTGTCCGCCCAGTTGCGTCACCGGATGGCCAGGAAGAAACGGCGCCAGATGACGCGTCACGCCGATCGGCCCCATCCCGGGACCGCCCCCGCCATGAGGAATGCAGAAGGTCTTGTGCAAATTCAAATGGCACACATCCGCGCCGATGTCCCCGGGGCGGCAGAGCCCCACCTGCGCGTTCATGTTGGCCCCATCCATATAGACTTGCCCGCCATGAGTATGAACGATCTGGCAGATGCGGCGCACGCCCGCCTCGAAGACGCCGTGGGTCGAGGGGTAGGTCAACATGAGGGCCGACAACCGATCGCGATGCTGAGCGGCCTTGGCTTCGAGATCGGTCAAATCCACGTTGCCCTGTCGATCGCAGGCGACCGGCACCACCGTCATGCCCGCCATGGCCGCGCTGGCCGGATTCGTGCCGTGCGCGGATACGGGAATCAAGCAGACGTCTCGGTGTGCTTCGCCCTGGCTCCGGTGGTACGCCCGGATTACCATCAGTCCTGCATACTCGCCCTGAGAGCCTGCGTTCGGCTGCAAGGAGACGGCGGAAAATCCTGTGATCTCGGCCAACCAAGTCTCCAACTGGCGGAACAACTGTTGGTACCCTTTGGTTTGCTCGAACGGCGCGAAGGGATGAAGCCGTGAAAACTCCGGCCAGGTGACCGGCAGCATCTCGGTCGTCGCGTTCAGCTTCATAGTGCAGGATCCCAACGGGATCATCGAATGGACGAGCGACAGATCCTTCGCCGCCAGACGGTGAATGTACCGCAGCATCTCATGTTCAGTGTGATAGCGATTGAAGACGTCATGGGTCAGATATGTACTGGTGCGGGTGAGAGGCGTCGGGAAGCTGGTGGTGACGTTCTGGCACAAGTCCCTTACCTGAAAGGGCAGGCGATCATGGCCGACGAAGATCTCCAGCAGGCGACGGATTTCGTCTTCCGAGCTCAGTTCATCCAGGGCAATCCCGATCGAGTAGTCCTCATGTTGGCGAAGATTGATGCCTGCTTCGTTGGCCCTGAGCAAAATGGGCTCAGACTGCATCTTCGTCAGTCGAACCCGAATCGTGTCGAAGTACGCTTCCGCTCCGACATCGAATCCGAGCTGACGCAGCCCCGCTGACAGTAGCACGGCCAAGCCATGCACGCGCTCGGCAATCCGCCGCAAGCCCTCCGGCCCATGGTAGACCGCATACATACTCGCCATGATGGCCAAGAGCACCTGCGCCGTACAAATGTTACTCGTCGCCTTCTCACGCCGGATATGTTGTTCGCGGGTCTGCAGCGAGAGTCGGGCGGCCGGTTTCCCTGTGACGTCCTTGGATACCCCGACGATGCGTCCAGGCATCTGCCGTTTGAATGCCTCAGCGGTCGAAAGAAACGCGGCATGGGGGCCGCCAAATCCGAGCGGGACCCCGAATCGCTGGCTGGAGCCTATGGCGATATCGGCCCCGAATTCTCCCGGTGGACGCAAGAGGGTCAAGGCGAGCAGATCGGTGGCAACCACCACCAGCACTCCGGCCGCGTGGGCCTGGGACACGAGCGCACTGTAGTCTCCAACATAGCCGTCGGTGGCCGGGTACTGGAGCAGAATGCCGGCCAGTTGAGGGTTGGAGAAATCGATGGCCTGCGTCCGCCCTATGCGCAGCGTCATACCGAGGGGCTCCGCCCGCGTCTGCATCACCGCAAGGGTCTGGGGGTGACAGTCTTGTGAGGCGAAGAACTCAGTCCGCTCGAGGCCGGACGAACGGGACACGGCGAGACACATCGCCATGGCCTCTGCCGCAGCCGTCGCTTCATCCAGGAGCGACGCATTGGCTAAGGGCAAGCCGGTGAGGTCAGCCACTACGGTTTGAAAATTCACGAGGGCTTCTAAGCGGCCTTGGGCGATCTCCGCTTGGTAGGGTGTGTACTGGGTGTACCAGGCCGGGTTCTCGAATATGTTGCGTTGGATGACGCCGGGCGTGAGGCAGTCGTGATAACCCATGCCGATCAACGATCGGTAGAGCTGGTTTTTTGTGGCAATGGAGCGGATGTCTTGCAGCACGGCCTGCTCGCCGCGGTGCAGCGGCAGGTCCAATTCTTTCCGCAGGCGAATATCCGTCGGCACAATGGCCTCGCTCAACTCCTCCAGCGACTGCACGCCGAGCGTCGCCAGCATGTGGTGAACATCTGCGTCGGTGGAACCGAGATGGCGATGGATGAAGGTGTCGGTTGGGCTCAGAAAGTCTGGTGTGGCCATAGCGTTCGTCTTGTCCTTCGGGGTAAGTGGCATCTGCGGAGCGCGCTGGTTTACGGCCGGCCCCTTTCGCGGCCAGCAGAGTATCATGCTCTCCCCCTATTCTCCAAGAGTCGGACCAAGGGTTCCAGACTTGCCTTCGGGCTGAGAGTCACGTATGAGTGCAGGCAATCTATAAGAGAACTTCTTCCCTCATAGACCATGCATACGAAACAGGTATCCTCAGACCAGTGAAACTACACGACATTCTGATCATCGGGGCCGGTCTGGCAGGGATGAGGGCGGCGGTGGCCGCATCGCCAGACCTCGACGTCGCCGTGATGTCGAAGGTCCATCCGGTTCGGAGCCATTCCGTGGCCGCCCAAGGGGGCATCAACGCGGCACTGGGAGAAGACGAC
>JANOMG010000327.1:0-18671 GCA_031420175.1 Nitrospira sp. | reverse complement strand
TCCCCAGTTGCCGCTGGAGTTGGAGTGCCGACAGACCCGGCGTGTGGGTTGTCACTAGATAACTGGCCCAGAACCCACTGGGTGAGTGGGAGCCGCGTTCGGTGCAGCACCGTCCCGGCAGTCACCGACGTCTCGCGACCGCATCTCCGGCAGCGCCACGGCCGTCGCGCGGGCAGCTCGAGCGCTGCTTCAGAGCCGCACCGGGGACAACGGAAGCCATCGGGCCAGCGCGACTCGGCCAGATAGAGCCAGCAGGCCTCCTCGTCGACGAAGCGCCGCTGAAACTCTCCGAGTGTGCGCGGGAAGTCCGGTCTGGGCATAGCCAGGATACTGCCCATTGGGGTCTGTGGAGTCAACCGGATAGGCATGATTCCGCAAAACATACAGCTCGATTCGTGGCTGACAGAAATGTCGAGGCAATCTGGCCTGTGCCCGCGCTACCTCAGAACGTTCTCATTCGACGCAATAAGTAGCAAATCAGCACCCCGCACTAAGACACCGCGATTCACGACAACCCTCTGCGGCAAGAGGCTGAAAACTTCGTGCATCTGAGAGCTGTGGAGGCTCTACTCAAGCTTGGAACACAATCAGAAGTCCCTGCTATTTCCCCAGCGGAATTTCAATCACGAGCCCACCCATTACCTCGTCCAGCCTAAAATATTTCTTCGGACTTCGCGGATGCGAGTTGTGGCAACTAACGCAAGCTTGGCTAACGGCGCAGTCTGCATAAATGGCCTTGAAGTAGGTCTACTCGCCGATCTTCCCCGTACTGGTGGCAGAATGTTCGGGATGTTCCCATACAGCCCCAAGGCCCTTCTTTTCCTGCTCGCCGTCAGGGCCATTACGCGGATTGATCGGCCATAAACTAATCCGGCGGTAGCGGACCTTCGTTCCGGTCTTCGAGGACAGGTCGCTAGCTTCCGCGAGAAACTGAGCTGGTAACGGCAAGGTCTTCTTCTCAGCGCGCCAATTCTCTGCTGCGGGAGCTCCACCCTGCTTCTGCATATGGTTGACCACATGAACGGTATAGAAAGTACGGTAGGATTCAATGACGGCATGAATATAATCCGTGACCGTTTCCGGGGGTATGCCTGGCAGGTCCGCTGCACGCCCCGTTATCGTGAACGAGGAAAGTACCATTACCGGCACCACCATCAGGCTGACCGTCCATTGCATAATTTTGCCTCCTTGTTCGGCATCGGACCAGCCTCGCGGTTGCAGCTTAGTCCGAATCGACTGGAGAGGCAATCGGATCGGCATACCGGTAGGTGACCAGGCAGGCCTCCCGATTGCAATTGAACCTCGCGCTGCAGTAGCGTGGCCTGAGTATACTGGTGAGGGCGATTCGTCTATGGTGACCCAGTTTGTCGTGACGGCCGGTGAGCTGCCAAAACGGTTGGATGTCTTTCTGGTCAATCGTGAGCCGAATTTATCGCGATCAGCCCTGCAACGGTTGATCGGTCAAGGGCGTGTACGGATCAACGGCCAGGTCGTCAAGCCCAGCCAAAAGATCAAGCCTGGCGACAGCATCGCTTTCGATATTCCAAAGGCCGAGCCTCTGGAACTTAAAGGTGAGGCGATTCCCCTTGAGATCCTCTACGAGGACGATGTGCTGTTGCTCTTGAATAAGCCATCCGGCCTAGTCGTGCATCCTGCGCCTGGGCATTGGGCAGGCACGTTGGTGAATGCCCTCCTCCACCATTTTCAGAACTCCGGCGGCACGGCCTCGACGATCGGAGGGAAAGAGCGGCCAGGTCTGGTCCATCGCCTGGACAAGGATACGTCTGGGGTGATGGTAATCGCCAAGACAGACGAGGCCCACCGCGCCCTTTCCGCTCAATTCAAACATCACACGATCACGCGTGTATACGAGGCGCTAATCACAGGCGTACCGAAAAAAGGACATGGGTTGATCGAATTGGCCATCGGTCGGGACAGGAAGGAACGGAAAAAGTTCTCCGCCCACACGGCGAGACCCAAGGAATCCGTGACGGAATACAAGGTCGACCACCGCTTCGGCAAACTGGCAGCCCATGTGCTCTTGTACCCGCGCACAGGCAGGACCCACCAACTCCGTGTCCATCTCACCTCTCTGGGCCATCCGATTCTGGGAGATCAGACCTATGGAGGAAAGAAGGTCTGCGAGGTCGAGGGCGTTGAGATCCCCCGGGTCATGCTGCATGCAAGGACCCTGGGATTCCGTCATCCCTCCACGGGAGAATTCCAGGAATATACAAAGCCTTTTCCCACCGATATGGAGCAGGTGGTGCAGGCACTCGATGCGCTCACGCCTCCTCTGGGTGCCAAGAAATCTTGACAGGCCTCCCAACTTGGCGTAAGCAATGCCGCCGCGAAGGATGATGTCATGCAGACTGCCGATGTGCTCGACGCGATAGGTGGACTAGTGGCTCAGCTGAAAATCTATGCCGCCAAGCTGCCGCCGATTGTCCATTTGTCGGCTGTGCCGACCGGCGTGAAGCCCAAGTTTGAGGCGGTTGAGGAATATGAGGAGATCGTCTCTCGGTTCCGAAGCCAGAGTTCGGGGACTCCCTATAAAGGGTTGAACGAGTTATTGGTAGAATCACTGGAGGCATTTGAGGTCGGTCGATTGCTCGGCTCCGTCCAGCCGCTCCTCACGGTACTCGACCATCTCGAACGCATGCAGCGAGATAAAGAAATCGAGATTGGACGGATCGATGAAAAGCGAACGGGTGAGTATCGAGCGGTGCTGAACAAGATTCTTCCAGGCAACAAGCCTGAGCTGGACGGCGCAGGACGGGGGATGTGAGTAGCGTTCTGAGTTGGAAGTGCTGAGCCTAGTTTCAACTCAAACCTCTACGCTCAGGACCGAGTACTCCGCGAAGCGGTCAGTGGCCCATTTTGGGGCCAGCCGCGTTGGCACCCTGCGAGACCAGCGTGAAGCGAACGGTTGAGCCACAGTGAGGGCACTTGGCTCGAACGGTCGACTCATCGAGAAGTTCAAATTGCTCCTCTGTGAGCCACATCAGTTGAGCGCACTTGGGGCAGCTACGGACTTGCGTTGTCATGATGTTCCTCGTACACTCCGCGTGATTTTTGTTGCTATCTCTGGGAGATAATCTAGTACAAGATGCCCCCTACCCTCAAGCCCACCATCTCCTTCGCCGAGAAAAAAGACCTCGACCCTGCCAAGCTCGTCCGCCTGTACCAGCAAGCGCCTTGGGCTAGAGGCCGCACCCTTGAAGACGCACGAGAGATGTTGCGCCACACCGATGTGGCCGTGACGGTCTGGGAAGGTGAGGTGCTCATCGGATTTGGACGTGTTTTAACGGATTATATCTACCGGGCAACCATCTGGGATGTGATCGTCGATAAGATGTACCAGGGCCAGGGCGTCGGCACCGATATCGTCCAGCGTATCCTGAATCATCCCCGCCTCAAGAAAGTCGAGCTCTTCTGGCTCTGCACCCGCATACCGGAGTTTTACGAAAAGCTCGGCTTTAGCTCGAAGGAGCAGACCGGGATGGTCTGGAGCCGATCGAAACAAGATCACGCGGAGTAGCACGCTTTCGTCCAGCCGAAGGTCCTTTATCTCTCTCCTTCAACGGCTTTGACGTGGAA
This sequence comes from Nitrospira sp., assembly GCA_031420175.1. Taxonomy (GTDB): domain Bacteria; phylum Nitrospirota; class Nitrospiria; order Nitrospirales; family Nitrospiraceae; genus Palsa-1315. The sequence goes on along the minus strand of JANOMG010000327.1, from coordinate 15,071 downwards.
TCTCCTGAGCATGGAGATTCCACGTCCCTTACCCTGCCAGGAATATTGCTTCTTAAAAGAAGAGTTTGGCACCGAAGAGAAATCCGAACGAAGAGGCATTCCAATCGTTGTTGCGGACCCCGTCCACGGCCGCATGTCCGTCATTTCGCTTATAGGCCATTTCCGTGTTCAACGCGAACTGTTTGGTCAGCATGTAGTCGGCACCCCAGCCGAGCCGCCAGGCGAAGGTATTGCTGGGAGAGATACGCGTCGGGCTGTTTTCGCCAAAACTATTCACGTTCACCCCGAAGCTCATGTTGGCATAGGGACTGATCGGCCCAAATCGCACAGGGCGGACCTCAACTGTCGGCAGCACCGATATGGTGTCTTGATGGCCCCAGTCCCGGTAGGGCCGTTCTTGCTCCACGCCATGGCGTTCCCACTCCAACATCATCCCGACCAACAGCCACTTATTGAGACTATACATCGCTTGGAAATTGACGAGAGAGCCCACGTCGGTTGAGCTGTTGGCTGTCAACGATTGAGTCAAGGGAGCAAATCCAGCGCGCATGCCGAGCACGACCTTTCCTGGCTCAATTCCGCCCTGTTCCATCTTCCATTCTTCAGCCCTCGCTTGGCTGCCTAAGACGAGTACGCTTGTCAGCACAAATCCCACCAACCCCCAACGAGCCATACCGATACCCATATACAATCCTCCGTGATATAATGATGTTAATAGGCCACTGACACATTCTCTCCGCAACAGTTAATGAGTGCAAGTTTGGGACCCCTATCCCCTTGGAGATTTAAATAGTACCTGATAAGACCGCTCGTAGCCCGATCAATATTGCTCAGACTTAAAGAACTACGAGGGGAGACAGGGTGACGCTCGCTTGTCCTGAGGCCGTGACATCCTGTAATGAGATCGCATGAGTTCGTGCGATGGCTTTCCGATGATTCGATTGTGGAACAATGACTCATGAATGACACAGTCACTGTACGCGCAGCTCTACAGACGGGTGATGCCAGTTATCTAGTGCGCGTGGGCAGGCGTGGCTCGTCTCATTCTCTTTGGAGAGAGAAGTACTGAGATGAAGAAGACCGTTGTGGCGAGGAGAACAATTGCAGGTCCAGAAGGCACATCCCAAGTGGCAGAGATCACCACCCCAGCTACGGCTGTGGTGACACCGATGACGATGGAATAGAGGGTGAGTGTCCTGAGGCTGGAGGTCAGTTGATAGGCCGTTGAGGCAGGAATCAGGATCATGGCAAAGACCAGAATGGCACCGACCGTTTTTAGCGAGACGACGACGGTCAGGGCGACCAGGGTGAGCAGAAGAAAGAACATCCGTCGCGCTGGAACGCCAGAGGCTTCGGCCATTTCTTGATCGAAGGCAATAAAATACAGCTCCTTCGAGAACAGCAATATGAGGCCGAGCACGAGAACACTCAACCCGCCAATGATGTGCAGCTCTTCGCTGGTAACCGAGAGTACGCTCCCGAATAGATAGCCATACACTTCCGCATTGTACGATTTCATTAAGCCAATGAAGAGAATGGCTAAGGCCATTGTCGTGGTATAGAGAATGCCGATCGAGACGTCTAGTTTCATCCGGCCTTTTTCTTCAACCCAGCCCGTGATCCAGACCGTTGCAAGACCAAAAATAATTGCCAGCACCAGCGGCGGCCAACCCATCAGATACCCCAGCGCCACACCGGCAAAAGCCGCATGCGCCGTCCCTGCCCCGACAAACGCGAGCCCTCGTAGGACGACGAACACGCCGACGACCGAGCAGAGCCCTCCTACCATCGCGGCGGCGAGCAGAGACCGTTGCATGAAGTCGTACGTGAAGAGCTCAATCATGGTGCCGCCTGGTCAATGATGATGGTGATAGTCCTCAACGATGATGAGATCGTTGTCTGTAATCACCAGATCTTTTCCGTAAACCTGGCTAAGGATCTCAGGCTTCAGGACATCAACCGGCGGCCCAGCGGCATAAAGGCGTGTCTTGAGGAGCACGAGTCGGTCCACCCGGGAGCGGATCATATTGATGTCATGAGTGATCAGCACAATAGTAAGCCTCAGCTCATCGTGCAGATGTTCGACTAATTCAATAACATTGTGCTGAGCGGTCATGTCCAGTCCGGTGGTTGGTTCGTCGAGCAAGAGAACTTTGGGCTGCTGGGCTAAGGCTCGCGCAATGAAGACGCGTTGTTGCTGGCCGCCAGACAGATGGCCTAGAGCCGTGTCTTTGTGCGTGTCCATCTCGACATGGCTGAGCGCTTCCATGGCAATTGTTCGATCTTTATGCCCTGGACGTGTGAAGAGGCCCAAGGCTCCATATCGACCCATCATGACTGTTTCAAGCACTGTGACTGGGAAATTCCGGTCCACTACGCCTTTTTGCGGGAGGTAACCGATCTTAGCCCTGTGATGGCAACGTAATGCATCACAGGCACAATCGAAGATATGGAGATGGCCCTCAACGGGAGCCAAGAGGCCTAAAATAGCGCGGCAGAGTGTGGTTTTCCCTGATCCGTTAGGGCCGATGACGCCGACGAACTCGCCCGCATTGATGGAAAGCGAGATATCCTTGAGCGCGATGACGCCGGGAAATCCAAACGAGGCATGGTCAAACCGAATGATAGGATCGAGGGAGTCTGACACGGAACCCGGCGCTCCTTCCGGCGCACATAAATGGCTCACAGAGCCGTTACGGGGACTCTAGAGCGTTGGCCAATTGGAGCACATTATAGCGGAGCATGTCGAGGTAGGTCTCGGTCCCTGGCAGGCCTCCCGGTAACGTGGTCAAAACGATGACTTTGGTCTTCGTTTCTTTTGCCAGTAGATCGGGGAGCTTTTGACTGAGCTGAATCTCCGACACGATGACTTTGATCCGGTCCTTCTTGATCTTGCCGATTAGAGTCTGAAGCTGAAGGGCTGAGGGTTCTGAGCCGGATTGCATTTGAATCGTTGCAGCAACGTCGAAGCCAAACCGCCTCGCGAAGTATGGCCAGGCCGGATGATGCGCGACAAATCGACGATCGGCTAGGCGCTTGATCCTCTCACGGAGATCCCCTCGTAGTTGGTCCAGCTTCCGAAGATAGGAGGCCTGATTGGATCTAAACTCCGTCGCATGCTCCGGATCTACCTGAATAAGCGCTTCCGTAATATGACGCATCATGGTCATCGCATTCTCAGGATCCATCCATACATGAGGATTTCCCTGTTCGTCCTCTCCGCCAGCATGACTCGCTCCTTCGTGGCCTAGTTCGTCGCGGAGCAATGCGATGCCTTTGGAAGTGGTGACGACGCGGAGCGAGGAGCTGCCGGCATTCTTTACCAATGAGGAGACCCAGACTTCGAGGCCGATGCCGACTTCGAACAGCAGCCGGGCTTTCCGAACGGCAATGAGATCGCTTGGTTTAGGGGAATAGGTATGTTCGTTTTCATAGCCGCTCAGGAGGGATATCACGCGGACATAGGGGCCACCGACTTGGTCAGTCAGATCCTTTAAAACGGGAATTGTTACCACGATATTGAGGGGTTCAGCCGGCGAAGAAGCAAGGACAAGAGGTGCTGTAAGCAGGCCCTGGCTGATGAGAATAGCCCAATATAGGAGCACAAATCGCAAAATCAACATGATGGGCGCGGACGGTAACATTAGGTTCCCTGGTTGTCAACGCAATGCCTGGCGAAGTGTGCCAGGCGACTGATGCAAATTGGCCAATGGATGGGTTGGTGCCACTCCCCACAGCTATTTCTGACGGAAGACGGACTACAAAAAACCGACATTATCGCTCTGGCATTACCTGCCTCACAGCCTATATTGTGAATTGACTTTTTTCAGCCCCCCCAGTATGCTCATTCCCTTTCCAACAGAAGGAGTTAGGGCATGAAAGTCATTCTACAAGAAACGATGGAAGGGGTCGGCCATCTCGGTGATCTCCTTGATGTGAAAGACGGGTACGCGCGGAATTTTCTACTTCCGCGCAAAAAAGCAGTGCTAGCTGACAGCCGCAGCATCAAGGCGTTTGAGCATATCAAGCGCGTGGCCGCCGAACGGGCAAAGAAAGAAAAGCTCGCGATCGAAACCCATGCCAAGAGCATCTCAGCCGTGTCCCTTACGGTGGAGACCAAGGTCGGCAAGGACGACAAGATGTTCGGATCGGTCACGGTCAAAGACATTGCAGAAGGATTGGCTGAAAAGGGAATTGTGGTGGATCGGCGCAAGATCCAGATGGAACAGCCGATCAAAGAACTTGGCACCTTCACCGTGCCGATTAAACTGCCACGGGATGTCACCGCCACGGTGGTCATTCACGTCGTGAAGAAACATGAAGCCGAAACGGCCTCCGCTGAGGCCTAAGAGGGAACGAGCAGTCATGAACGATGCGGTTGGTTCTTTAGACGCACTCAAAGCCACAGATCCGGATGTCTATGCCGCGATTGCCGCCGAGGAAGAGCGTCAGCGTAACAAACTACTCCTGATCGCCTCGGAGAACTTCGCCAGTCCCGCTGTCCTGGCCGCTCAGGGCTCTCTCATGACCAATAAGTACGCCGAAGGGTACCCGGGAAAGAGGTACTACGGGGGCTGTCAACATGTGGACACCGTAGAGACTCTGGCCATCGAGCGTTGTAAGCAGATTTTCGGGGCGGAGCACGTGAACGTGCAACCCCACTCAGGATCGCAGGCCAATATGGCCGCTTACCTGTCCGTGCTGAAAACTGGCGACACCATCCTGGGCATGGATCTCGCCCAAGGCGGTCACCTCACCCACGGCAGCAAAGTCAATTTTTCAGGGATCCTATTTCGCGCGTTTTCCTACGGCGTGGACCGCGAAACCGAAACCATCAACTATGACGCGGTGCAAAAACTGGCAGAGGAATGCCGGCCTCGCATGCTCGTCGTGGGCGCCAGTGCCTATGCACGCACCCTCGATTTCCCACGATTCCAACAGATCGCCAAGTCGGTCGGCGCCTATCTGATGGTCGACATCGCCCACATCGCCGGGTTGATCGCTGCGGGGCTCCATCCCAACCCGATCCCCTACGCTGACTTTGTCACCACGACGACCCATAAGACCCTGCGCGGACCACGGGGTGGCGTCGTGATGTGCAAGGCTGAGCATGCCAAAGCGGTTGACAAGTTTATCTTCCCCGGAATGCAAGGTGGCCCTTTGATGCATGTGATTGCAGCCAAGGCCGTTGCGTTCGAGGAAGCCCTCTCACCGGCGTTCACACGGTACCAACAGCAAGTCATCGCCAACGCGAAGGTGCTGGCCCAAGGACTACTCGACCGTGGATACAAGATTGTGTCGGGCGGTACGGATACACATCTCATGCTAGTGAATCTGACCAACAAGGGCATTACCGGCAAAGAAGCGGATGCAGCCTTAGATGCCGCCGGCATTATCGTGAACAAGAACGCCGTGCCCTACGACGAGAAACCGCCGGCCGTGGCCAGTGGCATTCGACTGGGAACTCCCATTGTCTCGACTCGTGGGATGCGGGAAACCGAGATGAAAGAGATTGTAGACTTGATCGATCAGGTACTGCAGCATCGACAAGATCCCGCAATGCTCGAGAAAGTCCGCACGCAGGCCAAAGCGCTCTGCAACCGCTTTCCGATCTTTCACACCTACTAACTAAGCCGCGTCAGACGGGGCAGGATCACCGCCTGTGAAATGTCCGTTCTGCGATGAACTCGAAGACAAAGTCGTCGACTCGCGTATGGCGAAGGAAGGCGAGGTCATTCGCCGCCGACGCGAATGTCTCGGTTGCAAACGTCGTTACACCACCTACGAGCGTGTCGAAGAAATTCTTCCAGTGGTGGTGAAAAAGGACGGCCGCCGGGAATCGTTCGACCGCACGAAGATTATCGCTGGCCTAAAGAAGGCCTGCGAAAAACGGCCCATCAGTACCGCCACCATCGAAACAGTGACAGATCGCATCGAGACGCGCAGTCAGGAGATGGGCGAAACCGAGATCGAGAGCCGGATCGTGGGCGAAGAGTTGATGAAAGAGCTTCATCAACTGGATCAGGTGGCCTATGTTCGCTTTGCGTCTGTCTACCGCGAGTTCAAAGACATTGACCAGTTCATGGACGAGTTGAGAACGTTGGCTCAGCAACGCCGAGACCGGTGAAGGCCGCGGAATCCCCCCCTCCTCAAAGTCCGCTCCCTGTCGTTCCACAATTCGTGGGCCAACAACATGGCACAATTCCACAGCGAGTAGGTGTCACGATGGCAACAACCAAGACCAAGACTCCCAAGCGACCAACCAAAACCGGAGCCCCTAGCGGCACGCATGTGGCGATCATCGGCGCAGGCCGTGGCGGCACAGCACTGATTGAAATCTTTGCGACAGACCCATTGGTGCAGGTTGTCGGCGTGGCTGAAGTCCAGAAAAATGCACCGGGCATCGCACTGGCCAAACGGCTCGGCATCCCCGTGACCCGAGACTACCGGCGGCTTCTAGATCTCGAGCGCGTGGATCTCATCATTGACGTATCGGGCAATACCAAGGTCTGGCAATTACTCCAAGACTTTCACCGCATGGGCGTCACGATCATCGGCGGGGCTAGTGCCAAGTTCATGTGGGAACTTATTGAGGCCCGCATCCGCGCGACGGCGGAGATAGAAAAAACCTTAAATAAGTACCAATCGCTCTATAGGCTCTACGTCAAGGAAACGGGTGTCGCGGTCACGGAGGAACGAACGCGCATTGCCTGCGAAATGCACGACGGGCTAGTACAGAGTTTAGCTGGGGTGAACTTTAAGCTTGATCTGAGCCAGCAACTGATTCGAAAAGATCCGAAAGCCAGCCTGGCCACCTTGCGCGAAAGCAAAGCCCAGCTGAAGCTGGCCATCCAGGAGGCGCGGCAAGTCATCTTCAATCTCCGCCCGCTCCACTACGACAAGATGGAGCTACTCCCCGCTCTGACCAACTACCTCACCTCGTACGAAACCCAGTATCACATCAAGACGCAGTTCCGCGTATCCGGCGATGAACAGATCCTGTTTCCGCGCACCAAAATCTTCCTGTTTCGCATTGTGCAAGAAGCCCTCAGCAACGTGGAGAGACATGCGAAAGCGACTCGAGTGACCGTGGGACTCGACATCGACCCCGAACGCCTTCGTGTCACTATCGGGGACAACGGCGTGGGATTCGACATGGACACGGTGCTGCGCGATCCCGATAAATGGGATCACTTTGGGATTCTCGGAATTCTGGAGCGGGCCCGCCTCGTAGGTGGCGAGGGCAAAATCGACTCGAAAAAAGGGCGTGGCACGACGATCGTCGTCGACGTCCCCCTGGTGAAAAAGGAGACGACAACACATGGAGAAGATTAAAGTGCTCATCGCGGACGACCATCGCGTCGTGCGCGAAGGACTGGCCGCGATCCTCAAGACGAAAGACGACATCCTGATCGTAGGAGAAGCCCAGGATGGCATGGAGGCCGTTGAGAAGGTAAAGACATTGGTCCCCGACGTGGTGCTGATGGACGTGAGTATGCCCAGAATGGGAGGGGTCGAAGCGACCAGGCAGATCAAGCGCGAGTTCCCCTCACATCGGCATCGTGGCACTGACCATGTATGACGAGCAGCAATACATCTTCGATTTGGTACGTGCCGGGGCCACCGGATATCTCTTGAAAGATTCTGAATCCTCTCAGATCGTCGCCGCAATTCGTGCGATCTACAAGGGCGAATCCCTGATCCACCCCTCAGTGGCGAGCAAGATCCTGGCGGAGTTCTCTTTGATGTCACAGAAGAGGGGAAAAAAGCCTGGATGGGTCGAGCACGATCTAACGGAGAGAGAGATCACGGTCCTACGTTTGGTCGCTGACGGTAAAACAAACAAGGAAATTGCGAATAACTTAGATCTGAGCGAAAAGACCGTCAAGAACCACGTCCGAAATATTTTCCATAAGCTCCAAGTCTACGATCGTACCCAAGCTGCCATCCTGGCCATTCGAAAAGGCCTCATCGAATTGGACCCCCGACCGTAGCTGTTGTGGCCTCCAAGTGGAAACATTCTGGCTAGACAAGCGGCATATAGCAGCTCCGGGGTACCCGATCATCATGTACTCCTTGTTAGCCACTAACAGTTCATAGCCTATTCCCACCAACCATTGCTACCAATCGTCATGATGCGCTGTATTTCAGTTGCGCTGCCTTGCAATGATTGAAACGTGCAATTCAATATTCCCTGAAAAGTCACAGGTGTAATATTTATGCAACGTTGCTGTATTGCGAGAAATGTTGCTATTAATCATTTATTATCAATTTGTTATGATTATTATCTCGCAAAATACACAACTGGCACACGAGTTGCTAATACCATGAGTAATTATTGAGGTGAATTCGTGAGAGTACAGCAAACTTTAGCAAATGCGGTGAGTTGCTCAGGAGTTGGGCTCCATTCTGGACAGCCTGTAACCCTCACACTCAGGCCTGCCCCAGCAGATACCGGAGTGGTCTTCGTGAATCGGAGCAGCAAAGGGGGAGCCTCTCTCGCGGCCTCTGTCGAGCATTTGGTGGCTACGGAGCTCTGCACGGCGATCAGCGGCAACGGATTTCAGGTCAGGACAATCGAACACATCCTGGCAGCATTGACCGGACTCGACATCGATAACGTGTATGTAGAAGTTGATGCCGCCGAGGCCCCCGTCATGGACGGGAGTGCGGGCCACTTCGTTCGCTTAATTCGGTCAGCCGGAATTGTTACCCAGAGCCGGCGGCAACCCTATCTGAAAATCACACGGCCTCTCGAGGTAGTGGATGGAACTCGGCGAGTTCGTATCGAACCGTCCTCGACCACTAAAATCACCTATTCTATTCACTACAATCATCCGTTGATCCAGACGCAGACCTACGCCTATGAGCACTCAGTCCATGCGTTTGAACGCGAGATCGCGGACGCCAGGACATTCGGGTTCTTGCAGGAAGTGGAAGCCCTCTGGGCCCGCGGGCTTGGAAAGGGTGGCAGCCTGGATAATACGATCATCCTCTCTCAGGACGGCGTTCTCAATGAATCAGGCCTTCGCTTTACCAACGAATTCGTCCGTCATAAAGTCCTGGACCTGATCGGAGACTTTTCGTTACTCGGCTTGCCCTTTATCGGGCATGTGATCGCCGAGCGCTCCGGGCATGCGATACACACGCGCCTCGTTCAACAAATTCTGAACCACCCAGACAGCTGGGTATTACTCAACGCTGACGAGCCAGTTGCCGCGTCTGAGCCACGCTCTGCCATGGCCGCACCGCGATTCGCATCGCTAGTGGCACTCCAAGCCTCCTAACACTCATCCTCTTAAATGGAATTCTGCTCGTGGTCTTGCCTCAGCAGGCGAGATAATTCGCAACGTGCGGGTAACTGACATGTGATTTAACGTCGGGAGCAAGTGGCCTTGCTCCCGACGCTAGAATCAAGGCAGGGACTACTTCTTCTTTTTCTTTGCTGCTTTCTTCGTCGCCAAGACTCTCACCCCCCTTCATGTCTTTTAAAGTCTAACTGGCCCAGACGCACTACACTGCGTGAATCAGGGCTTCTTCCAATGCCTCGAACGTATTCGGACCCACTTTTCTGAACCGCTTATCCCGTTTCAAAGACGTCGCGACTGATGTCAGCGGTGTTTTTCCCTTGATCTGGAGACCCCCCTCGACCAATCGTTGCACAAGTTCTTTTGCGTGCATCGATCGATTCGCCTCACGGAGCATTTCGTACGCGGCTTCCGAGACACTTTTCCCGGAATATTTGCTCCGCCCCATGAGGATCTCCCTCGACTGGTCGGTGACATCCGTATTGGGTCGCTGCCGAGCACCTTTTTCATCGGAGTAGAATTGGCTAGAAAGACTAGCAAGCTTGGCTTTATCGGCTTCGACGCGAAAAAGCGTTTCTGCCAATTCCAAGTACTTCTTAATCGTAGCGATTTCGTCGTCCAAACGACGCCGCTTCTTTTCGAGTTCTTGCAGCCGGTTCTTGTACGCGCTGATTCGCTGTTCAAGACCAACCAAAATGTCGGTGAGTTCTTCCACGAAATCGCCCCCAGGTGAAGCATGCTTGCTTTATAGCATTGCTTGCGATGCAAGTCAATATGTAATGCTATGCTAGTTGCTTGCATGGCATCATCGCTTTAAATCATGTCCGTGCTTGTTCAATATACTCCATGTTCTGTCTATTAGAGTGACAAACAATAAAATAAGGTCTCAACCTCAATGAGCGGATTGCCTTGTTTCAGAGATCATTTTGTTCCGTAAGGTGGGAATATGGGCTCGTGTTATGATGCCGCCTCATGTCTCAAGCACCTAGTGAGAATATCCCCCTCGATATACTGGTCTCGGTCGCCACTGATGCAGCCCGTCAGGCCGGAGGCGTTCTAGTTGAATGCACGCGAACCGGCTTTCGCATTGAGCATAAACAGATCATTAATCTTGTCACCGACGCCAACCACCAGGCGGAACAACGGATCATCAACGTCATTCACGAAACCTTCCCAACCCATCCTATCCTCGCCGAGGAACGAGGACTGACAGGACAAGCTCCATCCCGTTATAAATGGGTGATCGATCCGCTTGACGGCACGACCAACTTCGCCCACGGATTCCCAGCCTACTGTGTCTCCATCGGAGTGGAATGCGACGGACAGGGGATTATCGGGGTGATCTACGACCCGACTCGGGACGAACTCTTCACCGCGCAAGTTGGACACGGAGCTTACTTGAATGGAGTTCCCATTTCTGTGTCGACAACGGAACATTTCGATCAGGCGCTCCTCGTAACCGGATTTGCATACGACATCCGCGAGACCCCGAACAATAACTTGAACCACTTCGCACGATTCGCATTAAAAGTGCAGGGATTGCGCCGAACCGGAACGGCAGCTCTGGATCTTTGCTATGTCGCGGCCGGTCGGTTCGATGGATTTTGGGAAGTGAAACTAAACCCTTGGGATATGGCGGCGGGAGTCGTCATCCTCCGAGAAGCCGGCGGCAGGGTAACGGACTTCAACGGCGCTCTGCACTCGATTTACGGGCAAGAATTGGTCGCAAGCAACGGGCCTATCCATCAGGCCATACTCGACGTACTCCAAGAAGACGTAACCCCCTAAGTACAGCACAATCCTGCCGCGCGCTCTTCAAGCCATTCAGATGAACGAACGGTTCTGGCCACCAACAGGCGCCATTTGGAAGATATACAGACCGATTGACGATGGGGTATGATCCCCCCATTATAAGAGGGAAGGAGATTGGCTGTATGGCACGTTCAACGCCTCCATCGGGACCATTAAACGGGAACCCTCCCCAAGCTGCAGGGGCCGAATCACACACCAGGGATGTGGAACTGCTTCGGGTGCTCGTGAGCCGAAAGGGAACACAAGTCGACGCCCAATGGGCGATCCATCCCCAACTGAAGCAAGATCTGCTGCCGACGGAATGGCAAGAAGTCACCGACCTCATGGCCAAGGTGACCGGTATCGTCGGCACGAGGTTTTCGCAGGTGCTCACCCAAGCTGACCCCGAACCACCCAGTAACGCCTAGCAGCCGCAGCTAGCAGTGACAGTTGAAGCGGTCTTCTTCCTGACCACTCAGACTCGGCCAGAACCTTTGACCAAGGAGTTGCCTATGGACACCTACTATCATCCCCATGATCTGGGGAAGTTTTCCGATATGGGCAAGGGGAACAAGGATCTCTGGGACAAGTTCATGGCCTACTACAGCGCCGTCTTCGCTGAAGGGGCTCTGACCGAGCGAGAGAAGGCTCTTATCGCCCTTGCGGTCGCCCACGCGGTCCAATGCCCCTACTGCATCGATGCCTACACGCAGGCTTCCCTTGAGAAGGGGTCGAACATCGAGGAAATGACGGAAGCAGTACACGTCGCCTGCGCAATCAGAGGCGGCGCATCACTCGCCCACGGCGTCCAGATGCGCAACGTCGCCGACAAACTGTCGATGTGATGGGATCGGTGTCTCGTTCAGCTAGAGGTAGGGATTTTCAGGAACAGCCAAAGTGAAATATTTTCCGCGTTCCTCGTAGAGGATCCTGGCAGCCGTCAAAATACTGAGCGCCTGATCGATCTGCACATCGCTGACTCCGCTCTTATCAGACAGACCTGCCAGCAGGGTGCGGATCTGGTCCACATTCTTGGCCGCCTCGTTACAGACCTCGATGATCCCTGCCGCAGGCCAATCGTAACGTCGCCTGATCGGGACCTTCGGATTCCGACCATCGTATACCGTGACATAGTCCATCGCCTTCGAGTAGTAGAGAAACGGCCGATCGCTTGACGCGACTAGTCGCTGCCACTCCTGAACCATGTCGACTAATTCCTGGTAGACCGGCTGGTCCACTTGCCAATTGTCCAATTCATACTCGAAATCGTAGGCAATCTTGTTCAGATCCACCAGGCATGCATCGTAGACATACTCGTACGGCGTCCCTGGGCCGGTGATACGAACACCGTACTCGTGTGGTTTGGTGAAGTAGGGACTGAACCGCTCCAACCATAACTTGCCGGTCGACTCCGGTGGATGCAGGTGAAACAACGAGGGGATCAAGTCGATCTGCCGACGATAGTCCTCGTTCGTTTCTCCGGGAAATCCGAGCAAGATATTCCACGACACCGCGACATGATAGTAGTAGCTCCACTTGAGGCAGATGATATTCTGCATCGGGGTGACGCCCTTATCCATCGCCTGCAACTGATTGAGGCTCAGACTCTCCAATCCCGGCTGCATGCACTTCACGCCTCCGGCAGCGAGTGTTCGGATCTGGCTCTTGTGGAGATTACTTTTCGTTTCGATGAACACATCGAGATCACAATGGTCTGCCGCAAATCGACCGAAGAGGTTGTCCACATATTTCATGTCGATGATGTTGTCCACGAGACGAAATCGCACCGTATCGTAGCGGCTGGACAAATAGGCCATCTCCCGGGCCACTTGCTCGGACGATTTCGCACGAAACTTCATGCTTTGTGCGTTCAATCCGCAAAACGTACAATGATGCTTCTCCCCCCACCAGCAGCCCCGTGACCCTTCATAAAGAAGGATCCGGTCGAGCCCCTGCGCCGCGTCCCCTAGTTCAGCCAGCAAATGATAGTAATCGTCATAGTCCGGCGGCCCGGTCTTCGCAAAATCAGTGAACAATGCGTCGTTCGGGCTGAAAGCGATCTTCTCACCCTCTCGATAGGTCACGCCGCTGGGCATAGCCCCGGTCTTTCCGCCAAGGAGATAGCGAACCAATTCCGGGAACACCTCTTCCCCTTCCCCCACCACCACATGGTCGATGAAGGGAAAGGCCCTGAAGTACTCCAGCCCCATCTCACCATCGTAGTTCGCTCCACCGAAGACGATCGTCACGTCGGGATAGAGATCCTTGATGAGTTTGGCCATCGTCAGGCTCGCGACGTTTTGATCGAACGTGGAGGTGAAGCCAACAACCTTGTACTGCCCCCAATCGATGGCCGTCAGAGCCCAGGTCAAAAACTGTGGAGCCGTCCTCGTCGCCATGTCTTCGAAGAACGAGGCCGGAAGGCTACTCTCCTTGGCGACTTGGTCGAATACCGGTTTGAAGAGACGAGGATACTCAGCGCGCTTTGGATTGTCGCGGAACAAGAGATAGGAAAACAGCCATTCGCCGAACAGCGCTCGCTTCTCGCAGATCATTTCATAGAGAGGGATGCCAATCTTGTGGGCGAACCGGACGTTCAGATGGTGGCAGTCGACAGGGATTCCCTTCGACTTCAGCAGCGCAGAGAGTGTGCCGAGTTGAATCGAAGGATACTTCGAGTAACTGAACGGCATATTGACAAGCGCCACTTGGGCCTTGTCGCTCATCTGATGCCTCGCGGGTTCATGACACAACCATATGATGAATCGCGATTAACTGGCAGATGCGCGGAACGGGTCAAATTCACGATCGGCTTTGGCTGCCATGTAAAAATCGCTCTCTGTCAGGCCGTTGATCTTGTGTGTCCAGATCTCCACCTTGCACTTGCCCCAGGCCAGATAGAGGTCGGGATGGTGGCCTTCCGCTTCCGCCACAACACCCACCTTGTTCACATAAGCCAAGGCCTGAGCGAAATCCTTGAAGGTATACAAACGCTCTAGGTGGCCGACCTGGTTCAGCGACCACCCACGCCCGAGTTCTTTCAGCAACGACTGGGCACGATCATGGGGCACCGGCGGCACACCACCTCGGCAGGGAATACATTGATTGTCGGCAAGACCCATGACACCACCTCCAGATATGGGGAACCCCCTCCCGGTCGATTCGCTATGAGAGCGGTATTCTAACGGGGCTTCAGCAGGAAGGGCAAGGTGGGGAATCACGAAGCGCTTGTGGCTCGATTCCCAGCTATCGCTCAATAATATGGTAGGGAAAGATGGTACAAGTTGTCATGAGCCAACCTTCGATTCAGGAACCAAGACAGAAACCCTCCATGCAGAAGATCGGTTGGATCACGGCTACCTGTGTCCTCATTAGCAATATCATCGGGGGCGGCATCTTTACTACGACAGGATTCATGGCACGTGATCTCGGTGATCCACTCCTGATTCTCCTCTTGTGGTTCATTGGTGCCTCTTTGCCCTCGGTGGCGCCATGGTCTATGGGGGCTAGGGGCCCCGCCCTGCCTTCATGCGGGAGGGGATTACGTCTACCTGCGAGAGGCCTATGGGCCACTGGTGGCCTTCCTCAGTGGATGGACCTCCTTCACGATCGGCTTTGGGGCCGCAGTCGCTGCCTCAGCGATCAGTTTTTCGTCCTATGCATTGAGAGTGATTCCGATCGTGGATGAGCGGGGATGGCTGGCAAAAGTTCTGTCGCTCTCTCTCCTATGGATTGCGACCTTACTGCATTGCCAAGGTGTGGGAACCGGCGGCCGCGCACAGCTCATGCTCACCACCACAAAGGTCGTCGCCATTGGGGGATTGATTCTCGGCGGGTTGTGGACGATGGCGGGCCACGGAATCGGGCTTCTCGATAGGCCCACCATGCAACAGCCGACGTTTGGGGCGTCCGCCATTGCGCTTGTGATCGTGACCTACTGCTATCTCGGGTGGAACGTGGCGGGCTACATTG
>JANOMG010000326.1:0-2429 GCA_031420175.1 Nitrospira sp. | reverse complement strand
CCCGGCGGGAATTTTGGTAAACCAGAAATGTCCGGTGGGGTTGGCTCTGGTCGTGCGGAGATAGGGCGTGAGACGTTTTTCTATCTGGAGCCTGATCAGTGCTTCGTGCGCGCAGTCAGCCGGAGGGCGCGGGGCTGCGGTGCTTTCCGCTGTGGCCTGGTTTCCTGTCGCTGAGCAGGAGGAGCTTTTGACCTGGTAGTCGAACCAATAACGGGTGTAGGGAGTCATGGGGATGAGATGAACTGGCACGCCTGCTTGTGTGATGGCTTTTCCTAATGGCGAACTGAGAAACGCCTGTCCTGTCAGACTACCTCGCCCCTTCTGCTTGTAGGAGAAGAAGTCTTTTTCGTTCAAGGGTGGTGGGTTCGATGAGGTTGGTTCAAGCGCTTGTCCCGATAGGGGGCATAGGCTCCCGAGGAGTAGGAAAAGAACGAATCCGAACCGGAGTCGGTCGGGGTATTGCATAATCATCAGGGTGTTGGTGTTGACGAATCCTTGTCCGCTGTCTGTGGTGCCGGGGCCGCTTTGTGTTTGAGCGCCCTGCCTTTGTCGGGGGTTGGGTCTGTGACGATGCCGTAGACTTCTCGTCCTTCGTGGCCTTCCGGGAGATATTCCGTGATCGGCATGCCGTCTTCCCGCACGAATAACAGACAGTGACAATATTTGTAGATCTGCATCTCGTCGCAGGCGCACATCCAGCGGCGGAGTTTGGCTTCTGCCTGTTTCTCCTTGTAGAAGTTACAGGGGCAGAGAGGTTTGCCTAATTCGTCTACGTGCATCGCGAGGCCTTTGACCACGGCTTCGGTGACGGCGGGCATGGGATGCATGGCCGTGCCGCTCTTCTGAGCGAATCCCTTTACAAACTTCCACATTTTATCGAGACTCTCTTGCTTGGGTTCGGCCATTCCGAAATCCTTTCGATGGGCGATCGGCTAGAGGTAAAGAGCCATGGGTGAGAGGAAAGACGGATTTTTACCCTCTAGCCTCTCGTGCCTCTGACCCCATGCCTGCGCGTGAGCGCCTAGTTTACAAGCGCCAGGGCGTCCTTTACAATCCAGCCCTTCCCTCACATTCCGTAGGATTGGATCGAGAATCGAGATGTCGGATACCCATCAGCAATTGATCGCGAAGCTGGCGGAGGAGCTAGGGCCAGCCACGGCCCAGCACTTGGTCTCTTGTCTCGTCGAGGCCGCGGTGAAGCCGAATCAGGCGGAAGGCGTCTTGCTGTTGCTCGATGAACTACACGAAATATCGCCGAAGGTCGCCCGCGCCGCGATGGAGTCGTTCCCTGACTTGCAACGGCGGGATCGGCTCAGCGATGCGGTGGCCTGGCTGGACCTGGGGATTGCGCTAGCCGGCTCGTCCGGTGCGATCGGGCTAAAGTATTTCAAGGAGAGCCCGCTGGTGTTGGGCCTGATCGAGACCCCCTCGGGTCGGTCGTTGGTCCTGAAGACCGCGCTGGAACTGGCCGAGCAGGATGCGAATGTCGCGCTGGAGTTTCTCCGCGTGTCGCCGGAAGTGGTGACGGTCATCTCGCCGGATCAGCTAGAGGCCTGGTTGGAAATCGGGCTCGAACTGACGCAGGTCGATTTTGTCGTTGCCCTGGAGTATATCCGCCAAATTCCCGCGGTCGCCCGTGTGTTGCCCATTCAGAATTCCAGGGACTGGGCGACGTTCGGATTGAAACTCATTTCCCAGAATAGTTTCGGCAAGACGGATTATTTCGGGACCATTGAATTCCTCCGCACCAGCCCGCATATCCTCGGCGATCTCGAAGACCAGTCGGTGCGGGCCAAGGTCGTCACGGTCGGGTCGTTGCTGGCTGAACGGGATCCCGGCGCTGGCATTGCCTGGTTATCGGAGTCGCCCCGTTTGTTGCGTGCGGTGCCGAATGAGGGCTGGCGACTGAAAATATTGCAGTACGGGGCCTTAGTGGCCGAGCGCGATGCAGACACGGCGTTGGCCTATTTGCGGCGCGCGCCTGAATTGGTGAGTGTAATCGGCGAGTCTGCCGAAGCCATGGCTCGATTTGAGGCCTGGTTTACAGCGGGAATGGAAGTGCTGGCCTATAGTGTCGAGGGAGCCAGGGCCTATTTTGCCCTGGAGTCGCAGAAGGCGCTGACCTCGGTGGAAGCGGCCTTAAGCGGTGTGCCGCTTCGGCAAGTTGCGCGGACCATCAAGCTTTTCGTGCAAGGGCTCTGCGGCACGGACCTGACGATTCAGGCGCTTCCCGATTCGCTGAGCCAGGAGACGGCTGCGCGGGCTACGATGAGCGAGGATGGGCACATCATCTCGCTGCCTGCGCTCCTCCGTCGCTATCCCACGGCCGAGGAGAATACGCGATTGTATCTGGTGATGGCGGCTCACGAAGCGGGGCACGTGGAGTTCGGGACCTACCAGCTGACGCTTGAGCCGCTCGCGGATTTGGT
>JANOMG010000325.1:0-1839 GCA_031420175.1 Nitrospira sp. | reverse complement strand
AAAACGATACGGCACTGTATCAAAATGGGTACTGAATGTTGATCAGACTCCGGCTGTCGATCCACGTCACCTGCCCCGTCCTGCGTTTGACCTCGTTATACATGTGCGCCGTGCCGCCTGACCCATCACCGCCGCCACCGTCCCATAGGCAGAAGAACCTGACTTTGTCGATGCCATACGACAGAGCGGTATACAACAGCCACAGATTGCAGCGCTCGAAGGGATCCACCCCTTGGGGAGGTGGGCCAAGCTGTTCTGGCGCTGAGCGAATTCCGGTTGTGACGGTGGCTTTGGCCGCCAGGTATCGATCTCGCCAAGCTTCGCCGCTACAGACCACCGACCGTTGGATAAACTCTGGCTCGTCGAGCGGCTGCAACCACTGAACCGGTACCCTTCGCTGCTGACAAGCCTCGGTAAACAACAGATCGCCTCCACAGGCGCCTTGCGTCAGCGCGAGGTCTTCGGGGCCGGCTCCCAGTTTATCCAGAGCCTCGGCGATCTTCTGTGCGGCAACCGATTCTTTCTCCGCCGGAAAACGCGGAGGCTGTCTTCCCGGTGCATCGATCATGTGGCCACTGAAGAGGAACACCTGGCGCGGTTTCCAGCGGTCTTCAGGCTTTGCCATTTTCTGCAAGGCACGCTCGAAGGTGGCTATCCCGGTATCGACATGCTCAGGACGGAAGTCCAGGTCTCTGAGAAGCTCCAACTGGGTGCGACAGGAGTTGAGCGCAAACCAGTCCTTGTCATCCTTCGCGATGGCTTCCTTATAGGCGGCCCTTACTGTGTCCGGCGTACCGACCAGCACTTCCAGATCACCGACGGTCGCGTTGGACCAGAAGCGCTGCGACTCATCCGGCTTGGATTCAGCTGCGAATCGCACCGCCCCGGCCATGGTGTTCATTTCTCGATCGTAGCGGGGATCGTTCGTCAGATACCGATGGAGATGCATCAAGGTCAGGGCATTGATGCCGGAATAATAATGACTGGGATTGCTGCGGTAGCTGGTAGCGTAACTGTCGATGGCGGCCCGCAGCAACGCGTCTTCGTAGACAGCGTCGTCCCGCATCTGCGCTGGCGTCTTGCCAGGCTTCCGCCACGCAGCCACCCAGACATCTTTATCGACACGACCAAGCAATGTCCACGTCTCCTGGTCCTTCGGATACAGCTCTAGCACCTTGCGGTAGTGCGCACGCGCGCGATCCAACGAATGGCCTGACCGACCCACTAATGCGAGCCGCTGCAAACAGATGCCCTGCTCTTGCAGGCCTTTGAGGTTGTGCGGCTCAATCGCGAGCCCCCGTTCGAGTTGTTCTAAGGCAAAGTTGAAGTGTTCGGCCTTTCTCAAGGCCTCGCCAGCTTTGATCCAGGCCTCGGCTCGAAAGGCGGCGATCGGCGCCTCATCCGCGAACACCAGCACATCACCGATGTGGCCGGCCCTGCCCGCCAATGCAATACGCCTCTCCCAGGCATCGTGCTGTTGCCAAAATTCCTGCACGTCACCGATGCGGAGCGACTTCCAGTCTGGCTCCTGGAGGTTAGGCATCAGGTGATAGACCGGACTTACCTTACGGCCGTGCCACGACTCCATCGTCGCCTTGACCATGTCCGCCAGATTCTTCTTGTCCTGTTCTATGGTCGAGGGGTCAGGCCCACCGTTCTTGATGCTATAGCGGAGCTTCCGATCGGTATAGAGATCGAAGGCGGTCGTCACTCGTCCGCCACAGATCAGCACGACGCCGCGCGCGCGCAAGGCGTGGCGCACGCCCAACTCGTACCAAACGTTGGGGTTATCCAGCGTCAGGTCAGCGACCACGAGATCGGCGATCAGGAGTTCTTGGA
>JANOMG010000324.1:0-23232 GCA_031420175.1 Nitrospira sp. | reverse complement strand
TACTGCTAGACAGAGGCTAAAACCCTGTGCTAATGTCTCAAACCTTGGTTGCGGGAGCGCCTGTAGCTCAGCTGGATAGAGCATCAGCCTCCGGAGCTGAGGGCCACAGGTTCAAATCCTGTCAGGCGCACCAGCAAACAGACAAGGGATAGTAGCCGCACAAAGATATCCGCTACGCACATACCCGGTGGGCCGTTAGCTCAGTTGGTAGAGCAGCTGACTCTTAATCAGCGGGCCGTCGGTTCAACCCCTACACGGCCCACCAAAAATCAACCACTTACAAGCCGCAGTCCTCCTCCAGTCGCCAGTGTAGACACCGTGTAGACAGGCAGGAGGCGATTATTTCTCTGCCGCCGCCCCTCTGGCGGTCTCCACCTCTTCGAGATTTCAAGCTTGAGTTCCAACTCCAAGTGCAACACTACCAGCCCTGCTGGGCTACGGTGTTGCACTTGGAGTTAGAACTCAAGAAGCATAAAACGCTTTGAAAGTGGCCTTACATTCAGCGTGCTCACCCCATGAACCCAAAAGACTTCCAAGCCCCGAGCGCGGGCAAAGCCATCCGGACACCCACAGGCTATACGGCGTTCATTCCGGCCAAGCTGCCGCCCACGCTCAATTACGATAACCAGTTTGTACTGTCACTATCTCGGGCTGATGCCGCCCTCAGTGAACTCTCAGGATTAGGCCGACACCTTCCTAACCCGCATCTCTTGATCGCCCCCTATGTCCGACGCGAAGCGGTCCTGTCCTCCCGTATCGAAGGGACGAGAGCCAGCCTGTCTGATCTGTTAATAGATGAGATGGAAGAGCCGAAACAGCGCACCCAAGATCATGACGTTCAGGAAGTACGGAATTATGTCGCTGCGATGGAACATGGCCTCGAACGGTTACACAAGCTACCTCTTTCGCTCCGGCTGGTTAGGGAGATCCATGGGCGGCTGATGAAAGGCGTACGAGGTGACCGGGCGACGCCCGGATAATTTCGTCGCAGTCAGAACTGGATTGGTCCGTCAGGAAGCACCCTCGAAACCGCTCCCTATGTCCCTCCTCCACCGGAACAGTTGGACGACTTGCTAGGAGACTGGGAACGATTTCTCCACGAACGGAATGTATTCCCCAATCTCGTCCAGTGCGCCATCATGCACGAGCAGTTTGAAGCGATACACCCGTTTCTTGATGGGAATGGTCGACTGGGAAGACTCTTGATCACACTCTTTCTCATCGAGCGGGGTCGGTTGCCGCAACCCCTCCTCTACCTATCCGCTTACATTGAAGCCCATCGCCAAGACTACTACGAGCTTCTGCAACGAGTCAGAACTCACGGAGACTGGATGGGCTGGCTCCGATTCTTCATCGCAGGGGTAACGGAAATTTCGCTTGAAGTCGTGGGACGGGCCGATCGTTTGATGGATCTTCGAGAAAAGTTCCGTACCCGCCTCCGAGATAAACCGAAAGCACTGGCCTTGCTCGATGAACTCTTTCTCAATCCGTACATGTCCGTTGCCAAGGCTGAACGAGTTCTGAAGGTCTCCAACCCCACCGCGAGACAGGCCGTGATGCTCCTTCAGCGAAAAGGCATGTTAGAAGAAATTACCGGGCGCACATGGGGGAAACTGTATCTGGCAAAACCGATTATGGACACGATCGATCTGAAGGGGAACGGCAAGTAAGTGCGTTGCGGGTTGAAGCGAACTCCTCGAAAAGGACGCGGGTTCGTACTGGCCCGCTTCTTTTAATGGCGCGTCTGGGTTTCGCATGGGTAGTCTGACGGGGCAGGATGGGGGTCTCATCAGGAGGCCACCATGCACGACACCGAGCGGTATCCATACCTGCGGGGCTTGAAGTCGCCGTGGACGGTGAGCCGCGTCCATCTGCACGTCACAGGGCCGTGCGTGGACGTGTGGGACGAGCACCCGGAGGACGCGGGGTGGGCGTGCCCGCACGGCACCAAGACGCTGCCGTGGTACGATCACGCCGAGGAGCGGACCTGGCCATCTCGACAGCGGCCAGTTCCAGACCCACCTGCACGCGCGCATCCCACGGGTGGCCTGCGGGGAACACGGGGTGGTCCCGGTCACGGTGCCATGGGCGGAGCCACGGTCGCGGTTCACGCTGTTGTTCGAGCGCCTGGCCCTCGACGTGCTGGGGCAGGGCAACGTGACGGGAGCCACGAAGATCTTGCGGATCAGCTGGGATGAGGCCTGGGGGATTCTGGAGCGCGCCGTCACGCGGGGGCGGCAGCGCAAAGCGCCGAAGGTCGTGCGCCGGATCGGCGTCGACGAGAAGGCGGCGGCCAAGGGGCACCCGTATCTGACGCGGGTCTGCGACTTGGATGAGGGCACGGTGGGGCACCGCGCCGAAGACCGCACGCAGGCGCGTCTCGACGGCTCCTACGCGGGACTGACAGCGGAGCAACTTGACGGCATTGAGGCGGGGGCGATGGACAGGTGGGCGCCCTACATGCAGGCGACGCGGGCGCAGGTGCCTGCGTCGGCGGCGAAGATCGGCTTCGACCGCTTCCACATCATAGTGCACGTCGGTAACGCGGTGGACACGGGACGCCAGCCGGAGCACCGAGCGCTGATGGCGTCTGGCGATGAGACGCTCAAGGGCAGCACGCATCTGTGGCTCTACAGCCAAGAGAACGTGCCGGCGCGACGAGTTCGCTGCGCTGATACGCCAGGCGCTCAAGGTCGGACGGGCATGGGCCATCCAGGAGGCGCGGCGTGGTCTGTGGCACTACGTCTATCCGACGTCAGGCTGGAAGTTTTGGAAACGGTGGTACTTCTGGGCGATCCACAGCCGGCTGGAGCCGATTCGCAAGGCGGCGGAGACGGTCCGCCGACACATCGAGAACCTCCTGACCTACTCTCAACATCCGGTGACCACCGCGTTGAGCGAGGGGCTCAACAGCCAGATCCAGAAGATCAAGCGCATGGCCTGCGGGTTCCGCAACATCGAGCACTTCAAGACGGCGATCTACTTCCACTGCGGAGGGCTCGATCTGTACCCATGCTGAACCCGGGAGCGCCGTTTTAATCAGCGGGCCGTAGGTTCAACCCCTACCGGGCCCACCAAAAATCAACCACTTACCGCTTCCACTCCCCTGCCACCTGAGCCGACTGTGATACTGGCGTGATCCGGTCCAGGATTTCCACGCCATCCCGCGGCTCTCTGGATAGTGCTGCGCATAGCATTGATTTATCAGCATCGACTTATGCCCAGGAGCCGCTGCACCTTGTACGGCGCTACCCCTGCCTGAATCAAAGCACAAACCTGGGCGGTGTCGCGGCCTATCTGGCCCGCGCCGACCATACCGATGCTTGTGATGTTATCGAGTTTGATCACCGCCTCGGGCTAGAGGTTCGAGGCGAGGAACAGAGGGAGTGAGTCGCGTTGTCTTACCTAGTGCCTGCTGCGTACTCACGGTCGCTCCACAATCATCGCCAACGCTTCTCCTCCGCCAATACAGAGACTGGCGAGACCTCGTCGGACATCACGAACCTCCATGGCATGGAGCAGAGTCGTGAGAATCCGCGCGCCGGTGGCACCGATTGGATGACCCAGTGCGATGGCTCCACCATTAACGTTGACTCTCACGGGGTCGAGCCCTAAGTCCCGATTGATTGCGAGGGAGACGGCTGAGAAGGCTTCATTGATCTCAAACAGGTCGATGTCCCGCATCGTGAGGGCGGTCTTCTTGAGCACCAGCTTGATCGCCTCGACTGGAGCCATTGTGAACCACTCTGGCGCCAAGGCGGCTCCGGCATACCCGACGATGCGCGCCATCGGCGCGAGCCCGAGATGCGCGGCTTCCTCTTCCGCCATAACGACCAACGCGGCCGCTCCGTCGTTACAGGACGGAGAATTACCAACTGTCAGGACACCGTCTTCCCGGAACACCGGCTTGAGTTCACGCAGCTTACTTAGATCGACGCGGTTCGGTTCCTCATCGTCTGTGACGGTCAAGGGCGCGGCTTTCCGTTGCGGCACGTCAACAGGCACGATTTCCCGCGTAAAGGTCCCTGTCGCAACGGCTTCCTGGGCGCGGCGGTAACTCTCCAAGGCGAAGTCGTCAACCTCTTTCCTGGTGAGACGGTATTTTGCGGCACAGAGTTCGCCGCCATCGCCCATGTGGAAATTGTTATAGACGTCCCAGAGGCCGTCTTTGACCAGGCTATCCACCAACTCCGCATGTCCCAGCCGATATCCCTGCCGCGCTTTCTCCAACAAATACGGTGCACGAGTCATGTTTTCCATGCCACCCGCCACAACAATCCTCGCATCACCGAGCGCAATGGCCTGAACGGCCATGATCAGAGTCTTGAGGCTAGACCCGCAGACCTTGTTGACGGTCGTCGCACCGACAGAGTGGGGGATTCCGGCCTCGATCGCAGCTTGTCTGGCCGGCGCCTGCCCGAGTCCGGCGCTCAAAACGCAGCCCATATACACGTCGTCTACGCGCTCGGGAGGAACACCACTGCGCTTCAATGCTTCCGCGATGGCGATACTGCCTAACTTCGTTGCGGGTAGTGAGCCGAACACCCCGTTGAAACTCCCCATCGGTGTTCGCACTGCGCTGACGATGACCGCTTGCTGTTTCTTGTTCACAGGATTTGTCCCGGCGACTCCGTTCGAGATCACCCTTGACCTTCACCACGCACCAGTCAATCATTTCTCCAGCAACGGCACAATCCCTTCCTCAAGCCAGGCATACTCGCCACTCATAATTCCCTTCGACAGGTGGTAGACAACGGTGTCTTTCTTATGTCCGCGGATTCTTCTCGCCAGAGAGGAGGGAGGACGCAGACGATCCGCCATCTCCTGACAGAAATAGTTGGCGAGCTCACGGATGCCGGGCTTCGTCCGCATCTCTGGTTGGGACGCAAACCAGAGCGTCGCGGCCATGGGGAAGAGACAGAGGCTGTCATTCACCAAATCTTGCAGCAGGAGTTGCTTATTGTGCAGGCTCTGTCGGTGGCGGACCGTTGCGACGAGCGTCGATCGTGTCAGGCGCCGAGAGGACGCCTCGATAAAACGAACCCACCGGGCGTAGTCCTTTCCGAACATCGCAGACGCGCTCATGAGGTTCGAAAAGGGGAGACTGGAACGGAGCGCCATGCGCGCGTAATACAGCGGCGCCGAGACCTTGTCTGACGGTGATCCTTGGAGAAAGGCGATGCCCTGCTCGATATAGGGCGAGAGGGCCTCACGCGCCATCCAGATGCGCAGAATCTCACTCGTTCCCTCCCACACCAGATTAATGCGGGCGTCGCGAAGCATGCGCATGACCGGAATGCCGAGTTCGCCGCTCGTACGCTGCGATTCAACGGTCATGAATCCCCGGCCCCCGCGCACTTGGAACAGGTCGTTGACCACCTCCCAATACCACTCGCTTCCGATGATTTTGGCTGCAGCCGACTCCAGGCGGAGATCGCCCTTCTTCTTGGCCCAGGCTCCGCAGAAAGCCATTACGGCGTCGAGCGCCAATGTATAGGCCGCAGTACGGCAGAGCTTTTCGCCGATCAGCGTGTGTTCGCCGATCGGTTTGTTCCACTGAACGCGCGTGCGCCCCCACCAGCGCATCACGGACAGACACTGCTTGAGCCCCCCCAAACAGGCTGCGGGAAGCGTCAGGCGGCCGACGGTGAGCGTAGCCAGCGCGATCCTCAGGCCGTCATCTTCAGTCCCCAGGCGGTTTTCAATCGGTACATAGACGTTGTTAAATGTCGGTATGCCGTTGTAAATCCCTCTCACGCCCTCGAAACGCAGACGAGTGACAGAGCACCCTGGCCAATGGGTTTCAACGATGAAGGCCCCATAGCGCTTCTGCGACTGGGGGTCGTGGAGCTCCTCTGGCCGATCAACGATTCGTGCGATGACGACCAGCATGGAAGACAGAAACTCGCCGTCCTGCTTGGCAGAATTTGTAATGAAGAATTTTTCCCCCGTGAGGCGATACGCGACGGTCTTCCCATTCTCTGCGACGCGGACAGCGCATGTTTCTACTTTGGAGATGTCGCAGCCTACGTTTCGTTCCGTGAGTGCAAACCCTGAAATTTCTCCCTGTGCAAGCCGCGGGAGATACTTAGCCTTCTGCGCTTCTGTCCCGAAGAGGCGCAGCGGTTCTGGAACGCCGATCGATTGCGCGGCCGACAACAGTACCGTAAGCGACGTGTCAAAACTTCCACACAGGGTGGCGACGTTTTGATACTCATACTGAGTGAACTCCTGTCCGCCGAAACACCTGGGAATCTTGAGACCAAAGGCTCCGAGCTCCGCCAGTGTTTTCAAGACCAGTTCAGGCAGCTCTCCCTCACTGTCAACCCGTTCGGGATCCAGGGTCGAAAGGACAGCCTTGAATCGAGCCAGGAAATCTACGGTGGACGGACTCGTCTGCGGAATACCAATCGAAGCAAACAGATTCCAACGGACGTCAGCTTCGAACAGCCCTGCAAGAAAACCGGAATAGGAAGCCTTGTCACGAGCGGTCTCAGCCACCACCTCAGACCCTTGAAACACATCCTGTTTGTTCATCTGCGGCATTTCCTTGAGCGGCATTGACGGTGCTGACGCTCGGCTCACCTCTGTTACCTTAGCACCATTCACGCTGTCCTTGTACCGAGTGAGACGCCCCCCCCGCTATTGGGGGGCTACCTATGCTTCTGAGTGTCCCGAGAGCCGGCGGTGTCGTGGTAGGATGTGGCGTAGCTCCGGTCGTCTGTTGGCATCGGCGAGTGATAGTTCTTCAATCCGGAATACGGAGGGAGAATGCACCATGCGTAATGTCGTCGTCGTTGACGGGTTTCGTACCCCCCTGTGCAAGGAAGGTACGGACTTTCGCGAGACGGGTGCGGACGTGCTCGGCGCCTGGGTCGTCCGCGAAATGATCACGCGTTGTCACCGCTGGAATCTCCCGCTGGAGACGATCGATTGCGTGTTAGGCAGCAATGTGGCAACGCCCATGTACGCGGTAAATCCGACGCGGGTCGCAGCCGTCACCGGTGGCCTTCCCGTAACGATCCCCGCCGATACGGTAGCCGGAAAAAACTGCGGATCCGGAGTAACGGCACTCTACTATGCGAGCCTGCGCATCAGGAGTGGTGATGCCGACACAGTGCTTGTGATCGGCATGGAAGCGATGAGCCGAATCCCGATCGTGTACAACCAGACCGTCGCCAATCTTTTACTACAATACGGCAAAGCCAGAAGCCTGCGGGAGCGTACCGCGAGCGCTCTGGCCCTCATTCCCAAACTCCTTCACCTCAAGAAATATCCACCTCAGGTCGGTTTGGTGATGGGTCTCACGGATCCGATGTGCGACCTCATCATGGGACAGACGGCAGAGAATATCGCGAAAGATCCTGCACTAGGCATCTCGCGGCAAGATCAGGACACGTTTTCCATTCGATCGCACAGGCTCGCGGCGCAAGCATGGAAGGATGGACTCTTTGCGGACGAGGTCGTGCCCATGTACGTCCCCGAGAGAAGCGCCTACGTCGCGCGAGACAATGGCATTCGTGAGGATGCCAGTCAGGAGATGTTTCGCGAGGTACAACCCGTATTCGACAGGCACCACGGTTCGGTGACGCCGGCCAACGCCTCGCAGATCACGGATGCGGCTGCCGCCGTGCTGCTCATGGAAGAGGACAAGGCCAAGTCCCTCGGCTTGCCGATCCTCGGGTACGTGAAGCACTACGCCGATTTTGGATATGAGCCAGCCTGTATGGGCCTGGCCCCCGTCGGGGCCATCGCCAAAGTGTTGTCCAAGGCTCGCCTGACTCTTAAAGACGTCGCCGTCTGGGAGATTAACGAAGCCTTTGCATCCGTCGTGTTGGGCATCAGCCGCATTCTTGACTCGTCCTCTCTCATGGAGCGAAAATTCGGCCGTTATGGATGGACTGAACGTCTCGGTGAAATCCCGCCCGACGATCTCAATCCTCACGGTGGCGCGATTGCGCTCGGTCATCCAGTCGGCGTCTCTGGTCTGCGCTTGGCCATGACCTCCCTGTTCGAACTCAAACGACGGAATGCCGAGCGGGCCCTGATCAGCGCCTGCGTCGGAGGGGGACAGGGCGTGGCGATGATCTTGGAGAGGAAATAGCCATGTTACGCGATCACACCATCGCTCCCGGCGAGTTCACACACTTCAAGACCACCGTCCTGGACGATGGCATCTTGCTGGCAGGGTTTGATTACTTCGGCAAGCCGGTCAATGTGCTCAACGTGGAGAGCATGAAGGAGTGGCAGAAGATTGTGCAGTATGCCGAGCAATCCGCCGCCATCAAGGGCGTCGTACTCGTGAGCATGAAGGAAGGAAATTTCTGTGCGGGAGCCGACCTGGAGCAGATGCACGACGCGCAACGGCGCCGCGCCTTTCAGGAGATGGAGCAACTCGTGACCATCGCCCACAGGCTCTTCGACACAATGGACCGATCGCCGAAACCGTTTGTCGCCGCGGTGGAAGGGGCCTGTCTGGGCGGTGGACTTGAGCTGGTGCTAGCCTGCCACGCGCGCATGGCCAGTACCCATCCGAGGACCTGCTTCGCTCTGCCGGAAGTCAAGCTGGGCATTCTTCCCGGGTTCGGCGGCACGCAACGTCTCCCACGGCTGATCGGCATACCAGCGGCATTGGACATGATCACGACGGGGAAGACGGTCTTTCCCAGGCAGGCTCTGCGGATGGGCCTTGCGGGCGGGATGGTGACCTCTATCCCTTCCACGGTCAGGACCCTGGAGTGGATTCAGAAAGAAACCCTCGTGCAAGTTGCCATTGCACAAGTCCGCCGTCTCTGTTCGGCTCCAGCCCGACGGCAGCAGCCGCTCCTGGCAAGTCAGAGATTCTTGAGCGCTTCTGGAATTCGTTCGCTCGTGTGTCGCTATGCCCGGCATCAAGTCATCAAGCGCGTCCGGCATTTCTATCCCGCTCCGCTCCGTGCCATTGATGCAGTAGAAAAGGGGATGCGTGGGACTGTTTTGGAGGGATCGCTCACGGTCGAACTGCCGCTCCTGATGGATCTCATGGCCAGCTCGATTTCCTCACACCTCGTTGGCTTGTTCCTGGCCGGCGAGAAGGTGAAACGAAACGTGGCTCTCGTTCCGATGGCGGCGACGCGTGTGGGTGTGCTGGGGGCCGGATTGATGGGCTCACAAATCGCCGGTCAACTCGCCGAAAAAGGGTATGCAGTGGTGTTGCGGGACGTGTCTTCAGACATTCTCGCGACCGCGATCGGAAGGATCCATACAACCCAAACTGCCCAGGTGCGCAAGCGGGTCATCCTTCCGTCCGACCTGCGCTATCGCATGATGCGGATTGCACCGACTATCCGCACCAGGGATGTGAGCGCCGCATCCCTTGTCATCGAAGCAGTATCGGAGAAACTGGACGTGAAACGAGCGGTGCTCGCGGAGTTTGAATCGGAGGCCCGTCCCGATGCGATCTTCGCGACGAATACGTCGTCATACACCTTGGCCGACATTGCCGTGAAGGCCGTCCATCCTGAACGGTGTGTGGGGCTCCACTTCTTCAACCCTGTCGCCAGAATGCAGTTGGTCGAAGTGGTGCGCGCACCCTTCACATCCGACATCGCCCTCGCGCAGGCCTGTAGTCTTGCCAAGCGGCTGGGCAAGTTTCCGCTCGTGGTCCGCGACGGACCGGGATTCCTCGTGAACAGGATTCTGTCACGCTATCTGGCAGAGGCCGTGATCATGGTGGGGGAGGGCATCTCTTTTCGGCGCATCGACGCCGTCGCCAAGAACTTTGGAATGGCAGTGGATAGCGGGCATCCCATGGGTCCCCTGGAGCTCCTCGATCTGATCGGGCTTCCGGTCGCCATGCACGTGCTGACCTCGCTCGCCGTGCTAGGGCCTCGAATCGAGTCGCGTGATGCGCTGCTGCGGAACTTCCTTCCCGAGCAGAAGCCACCGCTGACATTTTGGAAGTCAGGAAAAGAACATGCGCTGGCGCTCGACGCAGTCGCGAGCTATCGTCGCGCACACCCTTCAGAAGCTGGCCCCATCTCCGACGACAGCCTTCACCAACGCCTGTTTCTTCCGATGATCGACGAGGCGGTGCGCTGTCTGCGCGACAAGATCGCGGAGCATCCCTGGCAGGTTGACTTCGCCCTGACGTATGGGATCGGGTTCCCCGCGTTCCGTGGGGGCCTTCTCACCTGGGCGCGACAGACCATGACGCCCGGGCAGATAACCCAGGAACTGGAGTCGCTGGCAGCCACGTATGGCAAACGCTTTGAGCCCTGTCAGGGGCTCTCCAACGGAGAGTGGTAGTGCCGGGAATTTCTTGAACCGACTTGCACGAAATGGAGGGCCTTATGCCCGAACAACCGTGGTTCCCTCATTACCCCGAGGGAGTTCCCCACGAACTCTCCCTTTCTCCCGAGACGCTCGTGGAGATGTTCTCCCGGAGCGCGCAGCGGTTTTCACGCCGTCCGGCGCTCTATTTCTTCGGGAAGGCCCTGTCGTACCAGGAATGTCACTCCCTCGTTGAGCGATTCGCCTGCGGCCTCGCAGCGCTGGGAGTTCGCAAAGGCGATCGGGTGGCCATCTGTCTGCCGAATTCTCCACAAGCAGTCATCGCCTACTTCGGCATTTTGAGGGCCGGGGGTATCGTCGTCGCCTGCAACCCCACCTACACGGAACACGAGCTGTCTCACCAGCTTCGAGATGCGGGAGCGCGAGCGATCGTGGTGCTCGACCTGTTGTATCAGAAAATCCATCATCTCGATCTCGCGCTGATCATCGTCACGAGGATCACCGACTTCATGACGACCATCGCGAAATATCTCTATCAACATCGAAACGGCCGGTCTCCACTTGAGATTCCACCCAGGGATACGACGCTGCTCTTCCACGATGTTCTGGACCGCGTGCCTTCCGTTTCGCCAGAGGAGCTTCCGATCGTGACCCCGGATGATATCGCCGTGCTCCAATACACGGGTGGCACCACCGGGGTATCTAAAGGGGCGGAGCTGCGTCACCGCAATCTGACGGCCAACGTTCAGCAACTCGTCAGCTGGTTTTCTCCCGCCGAACGAATAGAGAGTTTTCTCGCAGCGCTCCCGCTCTTTCACGTGTTCGGGATGACGGTCACGCAAAATATCTGTCTGGCTGTCGGAGGATGCATGGTGCTGGTCCCCGATCCTCGAAACATGCCCGTCCTGCTGACGCTCCTTCGCAAGAAAAAACCTACCGTGATCACACTTGTGCCCGCACTGGTACGGAAACTTCTCGATCACTGTGAGGCGAAGGATTTTGCCGCGGCGCGGTTTTTGATCTGCGGCGGGTCCGCCCTCCCCTATGAGCTCCTCAAGAAATTCAAAGATCGGACCGGCCACCTGATCATCGAGGGATACGGTCTTTCCGAAGCGTCCCCTGTCACGCACTGCAACATTCCACGCGGACTCTCGGTCAAACGATCCATCGGATTGCCCATTGCGAACACCGAAGCGAAAATCGTCGATGAGACGGGCCACGAGGTCCCGATGGGGGAGATCGGCGAACTCTGGGTGCGCGGTCCGCAAGTGATGCAGGGATACTGGAACAACCCTGAGGAAACGGCGACCGCGCTGAAGCCCGATGGATGGCTCGCGACCGGCGACATCGCGCGTGCAGATCAAGACGGCTTCTTCTACATCGTGGATCGGAAGAAGGATATGATCCTGTCGACATCCGGGTTTAATGTGTACCCCTCCGAGATCGAGCAGGTGCTCGGGTTACATCAACATGTGAGTGAGGCAGCCGTCATCGGGGTGCAACTCAGGGACGGGAGCGAATCGATCAAGGCGTTTGTCGTCCTCACGTCCGACGCGGTCTCTGCGGACGACCTCCTCGTACATTGCCGGCGCTATCTGGCCGCGTACAAAATGCCCAGGAAGATTGAGTTCCGCACGGAACTTCCTAAAACCCTTCTTGGGAAGACCCTGCACCGGATCTTGCGCGTTGAGGAGCGCACGCGCGTGCCCCTCCAACGTTCCTAGGCGCGACGGGATGGAGGCGAAACGCCAGCCGGGCTGAACCGTCGCTGGAGGCATGGCAGCTCAACAACATACCGGGCAAGCGCCAGCGCGGCGGAAAGCCCGGGCGATTCAATGCCGATCAGATTGATGAGGGGCGGGTCTTCCCTGTCTACCGAGACGATGAAGTCGCTGTTGTGTCCATCTGAAGCGACCACACGGGGCCGGATTCCCGAATAGGCCCAGAGAAGATCGCGTTCGCCCAGGGCCGGGAGGAATTTCTGCAAGGCCTCGACGAACAGGCTCGGCGGCGTCTTGTGCGACGTGTAGTCCGTCTTGTCGTGGATGGCCACCTCATTCGGTCCGATGAACAACTGTCCGTTCGGGCGGGGGCTGAAATGAATCCCCTTGCCGATCGCGTGAGGGGGTAGCGCAGGATACACTAGGCGTCGGATGAGATTTTTCTTCTCTGGAGTGACCAGCTCGTAATACTCGCCCCGCACCGGGCTGATGGTATACTGCTTCTTGTGTAAGGCGAAGGCCGCGACATCGTCGGCGTGGAGTCCCGCGGCATTAATCAAGCATGCCGTGCGGACCCTCTGACGGTCGGTGGTGACGATATAGTCCGTGGCATCTTCATTGATGCCAATCACCCGGTTCTTGAATGCAAACTCGCCCCCGGTCGCTTCCGAGTCGGTCCGCAGCGATTGCACGAAGGCCAGGGAGTCTATGACGGAGACGCTTGGAATGATGATCCCACAGCAGGCGTGGAGATTCGGTTCCCACTCGTGCAAACCCAAGGACGTCACGAACGACAGCCGGGTGTTCGTCTTCCACGCGTTGACCCATAGCCGCCGCAGCATGGATATCTCACGCCACAGGCCCCGCCGGACATCCTCCGACGAGATGGCGATGACCATCCCCGTTCTGAGCAGCGGGATGCCTTGCGCTATGGCGTACGAGACCGCCAGGGCGCTTCCCTCTCGTGCCAGCTG
The DNA here is from genome assembly GCA_031420175.1 of Nitrospira sp. Taxonomy (GTDB): domain Bacteria; phylum Nitrospirota; class Nitrospiria; order Nitrospirales; family Nitrospiraceae; genus Palsa-1315. Next base: position 10,265 of record JANOMG010000324.1, on the reverse strand, counting down.
TCCCTTCAGCGAACGGGGATGTTCGTGGATTCCGCTATGGAGCACCCCGCTGTTGCGACTGCTGGTCTCTGCTCCCACCCGATCGTGTTGTTCGAGCACAACGATGCGGAGGGGCCTGTCCCAGCGGCGGCGCAGCAACTCCCTGGCGATGGCGCATCCGACAACCCCTCCCCCGACAATGCAGACATCATATGTGTTCATCGGGCCAGGTCCTTCGCAACCGGGCGCAGGTCGAGCGCGCAGTGCTCCGGGTGCCCTAGTCTATGCACGGCGTGGGCCGCAGAGCCGTGCGGTCTCCAGACAACACCGGTGTGCAGAAAACACCACAGCGGAGCATGCGCATGCCCGATTATCAATCGAATAAGTACGGGAACATCCTGTTTGTCTTTTGTGGAGGTGGGTGCAAGGCCGTCTTCCAGGCGGTTGCGGCCACGGAATTGGTTCATGCCGGTTTTTGTCCCACCCATATCGTGAGTTCCTCCGCCGGAACCTGCAATGCGCTCGGATTTGTCGAGAATCCCGGTGCAGCCGGAACCGCGAAAACGCTCCGTATCTGGGAGGACTATATCACCTCCCCCGAAGCAATCTATGAGGTTCATCCATTCATCCGGGGGAAAATAGCGCGTCTCTTAGGGGTTTTCCCACAAGTCGCTCAAGGCTGGGAGCCGAGCGGGTCGATTCTCCATGACTTGAAGCGGGCCATCAAGTTTTTGCCGCTGGTGATGTCCTTTTGTGCCCGCATGCCGTTTCGCGCAGCAGGCCGCACCGTGAGCTTCGTGTTTCGCCTCATGGATGCGTTTGCGTCCCCGCACAAGTCGTTTCGACGACTCGTGCAGGCGCCTGAAGTCCAAGAAGCGTTCAACGAGGTGGATAAGTATTTTGAGCTCAAGAGGATGAAATCATTCCTGGATCCGTTCCCGCTCTTGGCCAGACTCGGCGAGGAATTCGATCTGCAGAAGGTGCTCACAAGCCCCATCGTCTGGCACATCATCGCTGAACGATACGAAGACGGCGCGACCGTGGTCTTTTCCAACAAAGATCCCGATCTGGCGATGGACGGGAGCGAGGACGCGCGAAGCCGGAAAGCCAAATACGACCTCTTCTTTAGACGCATTCGCGCATCCATGGCCCTCTACCCATTGTTCGAAATGGTGGAAATAGACGGCTATCGGTACCTCGATGCTGATCTCGCCAATCCCCTTCCAGTCGAGGAAGCCTTCAGTCTGGGATGCGAGACGATCTTCCTCTTTCTCAATGTTCCAAGGCAAAGTGTTCGTATCGAGCCAAACCCCCTGAGAGACCTGCTGGAATCGAACAACCTCTTGCGCTTGAACGAGCGGTACATCCACCACCGCGTCAAGGAAGCGCAGGTGAAGGCCAAGGAGCAGGGCGTAAACCTGTTTATCATCCGCCCGGACGATATCCCTCCCGGACTCGGTTTGCTAGAGATTGATCGCAAGGTAATTGAATTTGTGAAGAACCACGAGCGAAAACGCATGAAGGAATATCTCGCAAATCTGGAGGCTAACAATCTTCGATTTGCGCCACCGATCCAGTAGCCTCAGCTTGATGTACCACTTGGCGTAGTTTCAGGAGCCCCCCATGCAGAGGGTATTGAGAATCGGCCATCGTGGGGCCGCGGGACATGCCCCTGAAAACACCTTGGCTGCGATTCAGAAAGGGATTGCCCTCGGAGTCGATTTCGTCGAAGTTGACGTACGTCGCACCGCGGACGGCGTGCTCGTGATCCTCCATGATGAGACAGTCAATCGGACGACCAATGGAAAAGGACGGGTCGATCGCTTGTCACTACGGGAAATCAAGAGGCTCAGCGCAGGGAACGGCGAATCCATTCCCACTCTTGAGGAAGTGCTCACGGTGGTCGAGGGACAAGCAGGGCTGATGGTGGAACTCAAGATCACAGAAGTGGCTCAGCAGGTTGTGGACGCGGTGCGGGGATCTGGGTTCAAGAAACCTCTCATCTACGCGTCCTTCTTGCACGACGAGCTGACACATGTTCGGGCATCCGACCCAGCGGCCTCTCTCATGGTGCTCTTCGGCAGGTTGCCCCGGGCTCCCGTCTCCCACGCAATCGCACATGAACCTTCACACGTCGGTCTCCGGCACGACACAGCCACGCGCCGCCGCGTCGATGCATTCCACCAAGCGGGTCTGTTCGTGTTTGTCTATACCGCCGACAGTCCCGGTGATATCCAGCACGCACTCTCTCTAGGTGTTGACGGCATCATATCGAACTTTCCTGAGCGCATTGCTCGTCCATAGTTCCTTTCCTCGTTCCCCATGTCCAGATACTCCCCAACCTGCTCGCCGGGCACAATCTTGCCGAATGTATTGCAAGCCTGATCACAGGCCATCACCTGCCACCCAGTCTATCCACTGAGGAAGTTGCGGGCCTCACAATCAATATGGTTCCTGTGACTATTCAGGCGGGCTAGAATCGGTACTGAATGCCGAGTGACGTATTCGTATTAAAAAAGTCACGCGTTCCGGCATTCGATGATCGCTGACTCCGCTGAAACCCAAACGTCATCGCCGCGGCCTGACTTACCTCATAGCGCAGTTCCGCAGACCCTTGATGCGTCGTATCGACCACCCCTCGATTCGAATCCCCGACAATCTCGCTGGTGAACGCTTTCCGTCTGTAGGCATAACCGACGGTGACCGACAGGGCCGCACTCACCAGGCCCGTAGCCCCGAGTGACGCAAAATGCTGGCCATAGGAGACATCGTCTTTGAATTGGACGTCCTGTCGCCCGTCCGCTAATCCTCGCTCGTAGAGATAGGCTGTCGCCAGCGTGAGCCAGGAATTGATGACCCACTCCAGCTGCGACCCCGACGTCCAGAACGTCGTATCCCGCTCAGCAAACACGTCATTGAACTGGCGGAGTCCGTAGCGGCCGACTAGGGTGGCGGTGAGAAACTCGGTCAGGCGGCGCTCCAGTTGCAGCCGCCAGAGGTGCGATGCCACCCGTTCTTCCTCTTGCAACCGTTGCCCGGTGCGCCGTTCGGAGTTGGGGCCCAGAAAGAGATTCGGCACGTAGCGATAGCGGAGCAGCAGGGACGTCTCAGGATCAAGCGCCTGCTTCAATTGAATCCGGTAGTTCCCGTGATTGAAGATGGGGTTGTCGGTGAAGATGAAGCCGTGCGCGTTGACCGAGACTTCAGTCGGACCGAGATGCGTGGGGTTCGAAGTATGGCGAACATCGAGGGAAGGCTCCCAGACGATGTCGCTGGATTTCTTCACCGGCACGATGGCCGGCTGGCTGGGATCTTCACTCAAACTCAGCCGCCTGGACGACGACAGTTCGAACACGTTGTCAGTATAGAGGACCTTGGTCTCCGCTGTTGCAGACCAGTCGGCCGCTGCATCATGGGGCGTGAAAAGCTGCGCGCTGAATAAGAGGAAGGAGAGGCCGCCGAGAATCAGGCTGCCCGAGCGCACGCCATGTTTCACGGACGGCCAAAAGACCGGAGGTAGAGCAGGATCTGCCACGCTTCTTCTTCAGTGAGGACCAGGGGGATAAATGAAGCCATGGCCGTTCCCTTGCTGCCATTCTTCAAAATCCAGAACAATTCCCCATCGGTTCGCGCCGCTTGCCAACGTTTGTCCGTGAAGTTTCTTGGCAAAGGCCCTTTTAAGGAGCCGGGCGCAATGCCTCCTCCCAACCCTTTCCCATCGACTCCATGACAAGCTTTGCAGAAAGCTTTCCCCTCAAACAGCGCTTTGCCCTTCGCAATCATCTCGTCGCTAGCAGGGAGTGGATTGGTTACCGCGCGGGCCGCTTCGATCTGGTCGCGTGGCACGCGCGGACGCAAGACAGCTGGATCAGCCGCCCATGTGAGCCCCCCGAGAAGCAGAAAGGACCCACCCACCAGCGAAGTCATTGACGTGATGCTGACTCGACTGGTCATGGCGCGAGATCCTTCTTAGGACGAGATGGAGACACAACGGGGAGAACGTGTTGCCACGTTCTCCCCGCCCACATCCAGAATTTTGAGCTTACTGCTTCCGATGCTTGTGCCCGACCGATTGCGGGTGGCCGACCACACCGTTGGGGGCCTTGGCTCCATCCGGCCAGAGGTGGAAGATGATTCCGTCTGTCTTGGCCGCAATCGCGGCAACTTCCTTGGCTTGGGCATCCGGCATATCCAGAATCTGGACACGACCCGTGGCGATCTCAACCTCATGGTCATGATAGTACTTGTTCCAGGCTTTCAACGGCACATGCGCGCGCGAAACTGATTTGGAGACAAAATACTCGACATCCGTGAGCCGCGCATTGGGATCGGTCGATTCAAACAGCAAACACTGCAGGACCTCTGGCGAAATCCCTTTGCAGTAATGGTGATACGGGCCATGCACCGTGCCGTCTTCAAATTTGTGCGGGGCCACCACATGAATATTAAAGCCATCGGCCGGGCCTGGCTTTTTCTCCGCTGCCGGAGCGGCTGGAGCAGCGGCGTTGTCCTGGGCGAATGCTGTTCCCATGGATAGGACAGCGAAACTCAATACAGATGCGATACTCAGCGTTCGAATCATGAGGACCTCCTGGGGTTGGGAGTATAGGGCTCTTCGCCTAGTGCATCTAGGCCGACAAAAACCCTACGCGTTCGACTGACTGTAGGAGACGCGTGGTTGCAGAAGGATTCAACTAATTTTTAGGGAGTTTGGGAAACTGAAATGGTATCGGCTCCCCGGTTAGGGTCTTCAAGAACGCCACCAAGTCGGCTTTCTCTTCGGACGTGAGGTTGAGCGGTTTGACGAGCGTACTCAGATTCGGATTGGCTCCGCCTCCAACGTTGAGAAAGTCCACTACTTCTTCGAGCGTCTTAAACGCGCCGTCATGCATGTAGGGAGCGGTCTCAATAATGCTCCGCAACGTCGGCGTCTTAAACGCAGCCTTGTCCTTCTTTGCCCTGGTGACATCGTAGCGGCCCAGGTCTTCCTTCAGCGGTCCTACTTGAGGGACGCCAAGATTGTGGAACTGGTTGTCGGTGAAGTTCGGCCCGTTATGACAGAGGATGCAGCGGGCCTTGCTCTTGAACAACGCCATCCCTCGCACCGCGCTGTCATCCATGGCTTTCGCGTCACCAGCCACGTATTTATCGAAAGCGGAGTTCGTGGAAATGATGGTGCGCTCATAGGCGGCAATCGCCTCGGCAATCCCTTGCAGGTTCACATCGGTCCCAAAGACGGCTCGGAACTGCTGCTGGTAGCCCTTGATCTTCTTAAGCTTACTCACGTCGTTCTCGTGCGTCTCTCCCATTTCGATGGGATTCTGGATCGGCCCGATGGCCTGCTCCTCCAGCGAGTGCGAACGACCATCCCAGAATTGCAAATGATTGAAGGCCGTATTATAGACAGTGGGCGACTGACGCCCACCCAGACCGCCTCCGATCCCGATGGAGGTTTGGCGCGGATCGGCAAATCCAGTCCCCGGGTTGTGACAAAAGGCACAGGAGATCGCGCCACTCTTCGACAGACGGCCGTCAAAGTAGAGCTGCTTTCCGAGGTCGACTTTCGCCTTGTAGTTCAGATTCGTCGGCGGCGTCGGAACCGACGTCGGGAGCGGGCCAATATCCGGGACCGTCATCCCATCAAGCGTCACAGTTCCGTGCGGCGCATCGCCGGCGGGTGACGCCTGCGCCGACTTCAGAGCGCCGAAACCACACAGCCCTGCGGCAGACACCGCCAGCCCAATCAGGCCGGCTACCAACACACGCCTGTTCGTCATTATCAATCCTCCACGGTTCGGACCCATCACGATCCCATCAGTTACATTGCGTTGGCAACATACCACAGGCCGATTCATTTGGGCGGGAACTACCGCACAACGGTCGACTTCATCAGGCTATCTGCTTGAGGAGGCGAGAACCCCTGGTATCCTCTGTGGCGCTCGGCGAGTTCCAACACGGAAAAAGGCTGACCGTCCACCATCTCAGGCACCGTGAAGATTTGCCGGAGCTGGCCACCGCGGGCTCCGACGATCTGACCGGTGAAGACCACCCCTTTGGTCTTCAGCCGCTCCATCGCCCGCTCGATATCTTCCACACGCACCGCCACATGATGAAAGACCTGGTCTCCGAATGTGTTGACCCAACCAGGGATGATGCTGGTGCGGCCCCGCTCGTCGGAATAGGCTTGATCCACGAAGAGCGCCGGGTATCCAACCTTCCGATAGACCTTCGCGTACCAGTCTTCATACTCGATCGTTTCGCTGTACCCATAACCCAGCCTCGTGAACTCCTCCGCACGCCTGTCGATATCCAGCGTCCGCAACGTCAAATGGTCCGCGACTGGGTAGAAACCGACCCCCGCTTCGTCCAGCGAGGCTCGTAGTACGTTGGCGGCCCGATTGCCTGAGACATACTTCGCAATCATCCTCTCGATGAGCCCATCCAACTCCGCCGCATGATCCATGCTGTCGACTCCTTTCCCTGATATCCCGTCATTCTCCGAATGTGATGCCTTGGGCCAACGGCGCATCGCCACCCCAGTTGATCGTGTTTGTCTGCCGCCGCATATAGGCCTTCCAGGCATCAGAGCCGGCCTCCCGTCCTCCGCCGGTTGTTTTTTCTCCGCCGAAGGCGCCGCCGATTTCAGCACCAGAGGTTCCAATATTGATATTGGCAATCCCGCAATCACTGCCGACTGCAGAAAGAAACTGCTCGCTGTGTCTGAGGTGGTTGGTGAACAGTGCGGAAGAGAGGCCTTGCGGCACATCGTTCTGCATCGCAATCGCTTCATCAATGGTCTTATAGGTCATGAGATACAGAATCGGCGCAAAGGTTTCCCGCTGCACGACCGGCCACCGGTTCTGCGCCAACACGATCGTCGGCTCGACAAAATTTCCTGGCCCGGGAAGCACCTGACCGCCACAGAGAATCTCTCCCCCTTCCTTCTTGATCTCCTCAATAGCCTCTCGATACCTGTGCACGGCGGCCTGATCGATTAGGGGACCCATCAGCACGCCCGGCTTGAGCGGATCACCGATCTGCACCTGCTTGTAGGCCGATAGTAGACGGGATACCACGTCACCGTATTGTGTGTCCTGCACAAACAGTCGTCGCGTGGTCGTGCAACGCTGGCCGGCTGTGCCGACTGCGCCAAAGAGGATGGCCCGTATCGCCAGATCCAGATCGGCGGTTTCATCGACGATGACCGCATTATTACCGCTCAGTTCCAACAATATCCGTCCGAGACGTGCTCCCACCGCTTGCGCAACCTGCCGACCGACCGGAACAGACCCGGTGAACGAGATTAAGGGGAGCCGGCCATCCCGCACCATCGTCTCGGCCAGATCCGTACGGTCTGTGATGACAAGCGAAAATATTCCTGACAACCCCTGCTGTTCCATGACCTGATTGCAAATCCGCTGAACGGCTACCGCACAAAGAGGCGCTTTCGGCGAGGGCTTCCATACCACGGTATCCCCGGCGATGGCCGCAATGAACGCATTCCAAGCCCAGACAGCCACGGGAAAATTGAAGGCCGTCAAGACGCCGATCGGTCCAAGCGGATGCCACTGTTCATACATACGATGGCGAGGCCGTTCAGAATGCATGGTCTGTCCATACAGCATGCGCGATTGGCCGACCGCGAAGTCGGCCATGTCGATCATCTCTTGCACCTCGCCGTCACCCTCGGCTTTGATCTTGCCGACCTCCATCGACACGAGGCTGCCCAGCGCATCTTTTTTGTCCCGAAGGGCTTGTCCGATCAAACGGATCACCTCGCCTCGCTTCGGCGCCGGCACCAGACGCCATTCTGCGAACGATCGCTGTGCCTCTCCGATCACCCGCTCGTAGTCCGCCTCCGTGGCCGCCGTCACCCTGGCAATCACGTCTCCCGTAGCAGGATTCACGGACTCGAACGTGCTTGTGGCTGAAAAGGACGACCACCATCCGGCTCCCGTGCTGGCCCCAGGATTCACCGCACTGAGCCCCAGTTCTGCCAGGATCTTCAGCGGCTGCTTCATCGGAAACATGCTCCAAACCGATTGGCAAGGAAATCTTGTAGCGGAAACGATTCCTGAGTCATAAATCCCTTGTACCGTTCCGGAGCCTGGAGCACAAGATCGACTACGGCACAGAGACTTGAGGCGGTGGTCACTTGAATGGCGGACCACAGTTTCCCTTTAATGCATTGCGGATAGATCTTCTTCACGTAGTTCTCCTCGAACAAAGCGCCTTCCCTTCTCCCCATCACGGAGGCATAGATCAGCACGACATCTTGCAGGGTCTGGGGAATCGCCTGTTCGAGAATTCGTTTGAGCGTCTCACGATCCTCATTCAGCTTGAGATCGTTCATCAACAGGTGAATTTTCTCGCAATGGCCCGGATACCGGAGCGTCTTGTAATTCATGGTCCGGACTTTCCCTGCATAGGTATCCGCCAACGTGCCCAATCCTCCGGAAGTATTGAACGCTTCGTACAGGAGTCCATCCACCTCGACCGTCTCATACCCTTCAAGAGGCTGGAGGGGCACCTTCTCGCCCCCCTCAATGCCGTAACAGATGTTGCCGTACTCGTTGATCAGCCCATCGGTGGACCAGGTCAGCGAATATTTGAGGGCGTTACTGGGATGAACCGGCAAGGCCCCGACCCGCATTTTGACCGTATCCACGGTATCGAAATGGGTGATCAAGTCGTGCGTCACAATGCTGATGAAGCCGGGAGCCAGACCGCATTGCGGCACAAAGGCTTGCGATGAGTCGGCGCTCAGGACCTTGACCTGATTGGTGACCTCGACGTCCTCCGTCAGGTCAAAATAGTGAAGGCGGTGCTCCCGAGCCAATCCGGCGACAATGGGATTACAGAAATACGGGAGGCTCGACAGGACCGCATCGTATCGATGCGCCGTCAAGTATGCGCTGATGGCGTCGGGATGTCGGACGTCGAGAAGCAGGGGCGTCACGCGCGCGAGACCGAGGTCGTCGACGAACCGCTTGGAGGCGTCGGGGCTGATGTCACCAAGACAGACCTCATAGTCCCCGCTTTCCGACAAGAGGCAGGCAACCAGGGATCCGATCTTTCCAGCACCCAGGACGAGCACGCGATGCATGGTAGGCCTCACGTATCATCAGTATACTCCCACCCTAGGTACCAATGAACATTTCGTTGTCAGCGCCATTGGTTGTAGGCTCACGCGCGTCGACAGTCGGCGAAGATCATCTCTGCACTATGAGAAGCCCATCGACGAGAGGAATCAAGGCCCGGCCAGGCTGAAACAATCCGACATTCCCACAAGAGCAGGCCAGTGGTGGGCGCCAAATTCTTGAGCGGGGAAAACGATCTAGCTAGTTGATTTTACTGTGGATATCAACCATGAAGCGGAGGAGGAGTTTGTGATAGGTTAATACATTATCAGGAGCAGCGGTTATGGTGATGTTGCGCATGCCTTCTCGAGTCGTGCTCCCCTTCGGCTATCGGATTTCCGTACGCCAGATTTCCGATACAGAGATGGACCGGCGAGACCCCAACGCGGACGGCATCTGGGACGACGACACCAAGACCATTTACCTTCGCAAGCGCTTGCCCGTGACCAGGCGGCGCTACATTCTAGCCCACGAACTTGGCCATGCCTGGCTCGACTGGCAGCACCGGTATCTGGACACCGGCAGAGCCAAGAACTAGCAGGATGCTGAAAAAGTCTTCCAGCTTCGTTCTCGCATCGTTCAGACCCTCAACGTACCGCAAGGGTACGCCTCGGGCCTTCACTCGCTGCGGCCTTGCTGGAAAGACGTTTTGAGCATCCTGCAAAACCGTGTCCCATTGGCCTACACATACTACCCATCGAACTTCTATTGGCTCCGCATAGTTTTTACGCAACCACACTCGCCCCGGCAAGCTTCAGCACTACAGCCCATTCCGCTTCCGTCACCGGTTGGACCGAGAGGCGAGACCCCTTTCGAAGCAACATCATGTCCTTCAGCTTGGATTCCTGCCTGAGTCGGTCGAGCGACAGACTCGTCTTCAATGTCTGACGATACCGGATCTCTACCATATCCCACCGAGGGGCGGAGGGCATGCTGGCCGGGTCATAATGATGGTGCGTCTTCTCGAACTGCGTCTTGTCGGGATAGGCAGTCCGCACAACCTCTGCAATCCCCACCACAGCCGGCGGCTCGGCATTACTATGGTAAAACAGCACGTAGTCGCCAACGGTCATCGCACGCATGAAGTTACGCGCCTGATAGTTCCGCACCCCATCCCAACAGGTCGTCTGCTTGGGAGACTGCGCA
>JANOMG010000323.1:0-3458 GCA_031420175.1 Nitrospira sp. | reverse complement strand
ACCCTCTTGCTCAATGGTCACCATCACGTCCACACGATCATTCGGCTTGATGAACCCGGCGACACCGATGACGTCATCGACTTTGACCGACATCGCCCGTTTGTTGATATCCGTCACCGCCGCCACTCCGCCGCTCGTCGTGCCGAGAGGCGCCAATTTCGACTCCAGGAGCAGTTCGTTCCTCTTGAGATCGACCAAGATCACCCGATCCTTGATGGCCTCCAAGCTAGTGAAGTGGCCTTCGGGGATCGCTCCCGAAGGGAACTCCTGCAGCTGCATCATTTCAGGCGTGAGCTTGGTTCCCCAGGAGAGGTCCGCATTGGCCACCAGCACCGGCACGTTCTTACTCAAGGAAATCGGTGCCGCCATCAGCCGGTTCTTCTCGTTCTGCAACCAGGAAAACACCAAGATGCTGGTCACCAGACCGAGCAACAGCGCCACGCCAAAAAATACCAGGGGCCGGTACCGCTTCATTGTGTCCTCTCCTCTTTTGTCTTCGCGAACGGTCTCATCTCTGATTGCCTCGTCATCTGTCCCAATTTCGTATGTCTCAGTCTAGCTGAGGCCCGGCCAATGCCTATCCCCCAAAGGGGTGGAGTCCAAGTTGATAAAGTAGGGTACCGCCCGCAATCGCAAGCCCATAGCGCAAACGAAAGGGCAGCGTGAACTCTTGAGTCCAGCCGAGCCCCCCCAGAAGAAGAGCCCCTTGAGCGGCACACACCAGCTTTCGGCCGGTAGTGGCCAATCCCCACTGGTACCACATGGCGCCAATGGCATAGGCCCCGCCGGCCAGGATCGCGAGCAATCCGGAAAGGAACACATCATACGGGCCGACGATCGCACCGATAGCCGCCATCAGCTTCACATCTCCAGCGCCAATCCCCCCGAACGCATATGGAATCACGAATAGTCCCAACCCTGCCGCAATCCCTGCTAACCCGAACAATACCTCCGGAGTGCCACCGAGCCCGCCATGACCAGCGAGCGCAAATCCCATGGCGGGAAAGGTCAACCAATTGGGGATTCGAGACGAACGGAGGTCTGAGCCTATTGCCGTCACCAGTACCACCGCAAGTGCCACGACCATTACCGGCTCCATCATCGTTGCGCCCCTTCTCTCGAAGTCCAACGTGCCACGACCGCCGCTGAGGGTGATCCCTGCTTGCTCATTCGTACGCGCCTCATCTGCTAACGCCTCTCTCCGCCATCGGATTTCCACTCGCGTCTCACAACCAATAATCGGCACCGATTGGCTGGCCCGCCAATGAAGCGGGCCAGCCGAGTCCTTACGCGACGACCAGATCAGCTGAGTGCATTGGTGGCGGCCGTGAAAGCAGCTGCAATGGCATTTCTAAACGCCGTCACCGCCGCAATCAAAGCAACGGCAATCAATGTTAGCAATATGGCGTACTCCGCAGCCGCGAGACCGTCTTCTTCCTTCACAAACCGACGAATGGCGTTCAACATGGTATATGCCTTTCTTTTGCGTCACGTTAATGATTATGTCTTTCCAAACACCCTGCACGTTCTGCGAGTCTGACTCTCATCCGCGTCCACTCACACCAATCGGGAATTTCCTCACCTCCTTCACCCGGGTTGTCGCGTCTGATTGTCGTGTGCGCATTGCTTACAGGTCATTGCAAAGCAGCGGCCAGCCCGCATGATTCTCTAACCAACTGTTAACCTTGATCGTTTCAATCCCCGCCTCTCCTGACTGCGGCATGCGGGCCTCACCGAATACCCCTAGGCTACGTCTCCTCATGCGGCGCAGGAGCCGCACTTCGAGATCCAGCGGTCAGAGTCCCTCATCGATCGTGAGGAGAAACAACTGTTTTGATTGACCATCCGGCAGGCTTCGCGTCATGCTGGGCTGCGCCGGACTTGCGCGCAGAAAAGGATGGCTATGATCAGTTGGAAACAATCAGGATTTCAGCTTCACGTCGGTCTTCTTGTTGGAGCCTGTGTCCTGACCGGATGCGCCGGATCGAAAGACTCCGCCTCTTCGCCATTGGACATGTCCGAATATCGGCAGATGATGGAACATCACAAGAAAGAACAAGCGAGCCTTGAGGACCCCACTCCCTCGGCTCCGGAGATGACGACAGAAGAGCACGAACGAGCAGGAGACATGGACGCGCAACGCCGCAATTTCACCATGGCCGGGCTCCACTACAGCAAAACACTGAAAGCCGATCCCTCACGCAACTCAGTGCGCCTCAAGTTGGGACAGATTTTCCTCCAGCAGGGGATGTTCGAGCCGGCGTTGACGCAGTTCCAGGATCTGCGCACCAGGGAGCCCAACTCAGCTCCTGCGCATCAAGGAATCGGGCATGCCTACTTGCTCCAAAACAAGTTGGGAGAAGCTGAAGAGGCGCTCACCAAGGCCGTCGCCCTCGATCCTTCGAATTGGCAGTCTCACAATTTGCTCGGCCTCGCCTATGACCAGGGCGAACGCCACGCCGAGGCCATTACCGAGTACAAAGCGGCACTGGCTCTCCATCCCCGCGAACCAGGCGTCTTGAACAATCTCGGCCTCGCCTATGCCCTGAGCGGAGACCATGAAGCCGCGATCCAGGCCTATGAACAGGCGGCAGCCGCCGGTTCTGCCCCACCGAAGCTGTATAACAATCTGGGGGTCGCCTACGCGCAACGGCGGCAGTATGCCGAGGCGCTGGACTCCTTCAAGAAAGCGACGGACGAGCCTCGCGCCTACAACAACCTCGGCGTCACATTGCTCGGCATGGGGAATCCCAAGCAAGCCGCCGCCTGCTTCGAGAAAGCTATTGAATTGAATCCACAGTATTACGAAAAGGCCAACGAGAATCTTCGCCAGGCGCGCCAGGCACTTGGGAAGGAGACAAATGGGACCTCTGCCTCCGGCTCGACCGATCGCGTCGCGTGCCCGTAAATAGACCATGGGGCATGACGCGCGTGACATGCGAGAACGGCGCGATCTGAAGTTCGAAGTTCGGGGTTCGAAGTTCCGAACACCTCGAACTTCGGACCTCGCCCCCTCATCCAGCCTGGCTGGCTCGGCCCGCTTCACAGAGTAAGGCTGACGGCAACGGGAGCCGCTACAGGTGGTCTCCCCTGCTTCACCAGGTAGGCCAGGGAGCCACGCACCGACTCCGTATCGACATCGATCCCCGCGCAGCCACCATCGTCCAATGCCCTCTGCCGTTCCTTCGCATTCGGATGGGAACAGAGGTAGCCAAGAATCAGCCACGCCACGACATTGTTGTCTCCCGAGAAACACCAGCCTGTTCATCGCCGGCGGGACACGCAACGTCAATATCGGATCTGTCTCACGCGCGCCCATTAGCGTGTCGGGCGGAAGAAGCTTCTGAAGGAGGGCCAGGAACAGTGTGTAGGGCTGGGGGATTGTCGAATCCTCAAAGGATCGAGCAACCCCCCATTCATGTTACTGCTGAGAAGTTCTTGTCATGGAGTTTGCTCTT
>JANOMG010000322.1:0-7923 GCA_031420175.1 Nitrospira sp. | reverse complement strand
AGTTCGACGATTCCAGGTCGCGTAGGGCGTTGAAGGGATAATTCTGACTTGAGCGATTCATCCGCGCGCTATCATGGATGAAGCACGCGCGGCACGAGCGAGCTTGATGTGGTGGTCCCAACGGGATTTGAACCCGTGTTTAAGCCTTGAGAGGGCTCCGTCCTAGGCCAGGCTAGACGATGGGACCAGACATCCATGACGTGGGATCGAACGGGCACAGTAGCACAGGGCCTTTTCACTTTTCAATTCCTAACGATTGTGAACGGCATTCAAGCCTCTGCGCCGTTTGCTTATCTGTGACTTGACAGAGACGATGGCATAGCCTACCTTGCGGAAAATACGTGCGGCGGGCCTCCAGGAAAGGGGATTCTTCGGTCGTCGGCCCCCTCTTCCTCTCGACAGACTCAATGGTGGAACATGAACAACCCGCTCCAAACCAAAACCAAATCGATCGGCATCACAGACTCCCCTGAACTGATCGACCTCGAGAAGCCTGAACAGGGCCTTGAGCTCCACCTCGGCTCGAACGTGTTTCGAAACACGAACGGCGTCATCAAACTCCAAGGCAAGGAGCAGGTGGTGCTGGAGCTGCAGCCCGATCCCTTCACACTGCTCCTGACCATGGACTTCTATGATGACCAAGGGACTCGGATCGGTCACATCCGACGGAATGCATTGTCGGCCCATAGCGCAGCCCGCTTCACCGTTACCGTACAGGTCGGCGACGAAACCACCCTGGACACCCCCCCTTCGGTCACCGTCACAGACCGAACAACTGAACGCACGGTGTTCGAGGCCTGCCTCATACAGAAAAGAAAGATCCGCATTACCGTGGGCCACTTCAATGCCCATACCGGCGAATTAGTTACCGTCAGCCCACACTACTGCCGCATCGGCACTGGCCTCACCCTATTTGGCAACGTCGCGGAAAGCCGCGGCGGCGCAGCGACAATCGGATAGTCCATTCCCCATAACACAGCAGCCTCAACTCACACGTTTCTGCCCCCAATCGATCAAGAACACGACCACTCACACCACCTTGATCGCTTGCTGAAACATACATCCTTTTTGACAAGCGGAAAAACTTCCGTACAATCAAGGCATGTCGGATATCATGAAACCGAGCGTGCAAGCCTTCCTGGTCTGCGATCAGGTCATTGAGGACAGCGTCACCAGAAAAAAGAGCCTCATTGGCCTCTTCACTCATCTACAGGCTGTGAGCTTTCCATTCCAACATTCACAAATGGGGCTGTATTTCTGCCTCACCGACGCCGAAGGAACCTATCATTTCGACATCGATTTGATTTACCTCAACAACGAACAACTCGTCTGCCGGGCGGCCCTCCCGAATATCGTGATCGCTGACTGCCTTCAAATTTCAGACTTTGGAATCAATATTCCATCCCTGGTCTTCCCTGCCCCTGGGCGTTATGAGTTTCGCCTACGCATGGAAGGGCATCTCATCGCGCAGAAAGACTTCAGCGTGATGCAGATGCCCACTCACCAAACCGCCTAACACTCACGTCGCTTCCGCATCCCTCTTCCCCCATGAGGTCTTTAGGCCTTCTCCCCTGTGCCGTTCTTATGGTAGAACAGCCTGCGACGATTCGCTCGCGCATCTCCTGGGAGTCAACGGCCTCGCATGTCTGAACAGTCTGTCGCTTCGAACTTCATTCGCGAAATCGTGTCAGCGGATCACGCAGCTGGCAAACATGGCGGCCGCGTCGTGACACGTTTTCCACCCGAGCCCAACGGCTATCTTCATATCGGCCATGCGAAATCTATTTGTCTGAACTTCGGCTTGGCAAACGATACGCCGGACGGCATCTGCCACCTGCGATTCGACGATACCAACCCAACCACCGAAGATCCTGAGTATGTCCAGGCCATTCAGGACGACGTCCGATGGCTGGGGTTCGACTGGCACGAGAAAATGTTTTTCGCCTCCGATTACTTCGAACGGCTCTACGAATTTGCCGTGAGACTGATCCAGAAGGACCTCGCATACATCGACACGTTGACGGCTGAAGACATGCGTGGCTATCGCGGCACACTCACAAAGCCTGGCAAAAATAGCCCTTCTCGCACCCGTTCCACCGAGGAAAACCTTGACCTCTTTCGACGTATGCGAGCAGGAGAATTCGCCGACGGAACCCATACCCTCCGAGCCAAAATCGACATGGCCTCACCCAATATCAACCTGCGCGACCCAGTCCTCTACCGCATCAGACATGCGACGCATTATCGAACCGGAAGCGCCTGGTGCCTGTACCCGGCCTACGACTATGCACATCCCCTCTCGGACGCACTTGAAGGGATCACGCACTCAATCTGCACCTTAGAGTTCGAAGATCACCGGCCGCTCTACAATTGGGTGGTCGACCAGGCTGATGCGCCGTGCCGACCACAGCAGATCGAGTTTGCCCGTTTGAACCTGACCTATACCGTCATGAGTAAACGAAAGCTGCTTGAGTTGGTCAGCAAAAAGCTCGTGACCGGATGGGACGACCCACGATTGCCGACGATCAAAGGCCTCCGTCGCCGCGGCTATACTCCGGAAGCGATTCGGGCGTTCTGTGACCATATCGGCGTCGCCAAGCGCGAGGCGACTGTCGAGATGCAGCTGCTCGAGCACTTCGTTCGCGAAGACCTGAATAAACGCTCGCCGAGAGTCATGGCGGTATTGCGGCCACTCAAAATCATCCTCGATAACTATCCCGAGGACCAGTCCGAAGAGTTGGAGGCCATCAATAATCCGGAAGATCCTGCGGCAGGGACGAGGAAAGTCCCCTTTTCACGCGTCCTCTATATTGAGCAAGACGACTTCCGTGAAGATCCGCCCAAGCAATTTTTCCGGCTCGCACCAGGACGCGAAGTCCGACTCCGGTACGCCTACATCATCAAATGCGTCGGGGTGACAAAAGATCCGCAGACCGGCGAGATCACTGAACTCCATTGCACCTACGACCCCACGACCATGAGCGGCGCATCCCAGGAACAGCGCAAAGTCAAAGCCACTATCCATTGGGTCTCCGCAGCCCATGCCGTGACAGCCGAAGTCCGACTCTATAATCCCTTATTGGTAACCGATCTGGCGAAGGTGCCGCCAGACCACGATTGGACGACCTATCTCAACCCCGCCTCATTGGAGCGCATCACAAACTGCCTCGTCGAGCCAAGTTTGCGGCAGACCGTGCCAGGCACGCGGTATCAATTCGAGCGTCTCGGCTACTTCTGTACCGACACAGATTCGACTGCTGAGGCACCGATATTCAACCGCACCGTGTCACTTAAAGACGCCTGGGCCAAGATCGAAAAGGCGCAACCGCCTCGGTGACGGACGGCGTGCTATTCCCCGTTCGCGAGAACTCAATAGAACTTCCCTCTCTTCCCACCACGTTGAAGCCTCCTTTGCAGTCGCAGCATCCCTGCTACGCTTGAACTGTTCAGTCGCTACACAGTCCAGGAGTCTTGGTGCAGCATGATCCTCTTCCCAAAGATCTTCCGACAGCTTGCCTCCTCCCTGCTCCTCTCGGGAATCGTTGCAGGGCTAACCTTCGCCGCTCCCCTCCTGTCCACTGCCGCACTGAACGAGATCGAACCGAGCGCCACCGAGGCCGTAAAAAGCACAATCACTGATCTGATGCACGTGCTCGATGACGATACCTTGAAGCAACCGGAACAGGCTGAAGAACGGCGGCATGAGATCGAGGAGATCATCAAGCATCGCGTGGATTATGCGGAAATGGCGAGGCGTACACGGAGCGTGTCAATGACTTTGAGACACCAAGTTGCATAAAATTACGGTCGAAGGATCGGGAGTGGTGGTGGTCTCCTGTTTGGGTGAATGAATCCAGGCCGCGGGTGGCAGCCTGGGCGGGTGAGGGGCGCTGCCCTTGAAGCACTTGGGATTGGCCAGGAACGCGACAGTGAGGGTGTCCGCGCGTTGCGCGAAGAGGGCGTGCGCGCGGCCAGTAGGCACGCGCTCTGGGGTCATCAACCCGATGCCCGAGTGGCCGTGGATGGTGTTGTACCAGTGGAAGAAGCGCTGGCAGTGGGCGCGGGCGTCTTCGAGGCTGCCGAACCGCTCGGGGAAGTCGGGACGATATGTGAGTGTTTTGAACGAGGCCTCGGCGTACGGATTGTCATCGGAGACGTGAGGCCGACTGTGGGTCTTGGCAACCTCCAGATCGACCAGCAAGGCGGCCACGGGCTTGCTGCGCATGCTGGAGCCACGATCGGCGTGGAGGGTGCGCGTGCCCGGCGCGATGTGCTGGTTGGCCACCGTCTCGGCGATCAGGTGTTCGGCCAGTTGTGCGGATGCACGCAGGGTGATCATCCAGCCCACCACGTAGCGGCTGAAGATATCGAGGATCACGTAGAGGTGATAGCCGCTCCCTTTGACCGGGCCTTTGAGTTTCGTGATGTCCCAGCTCCAGACCTCGTTGGGCTGCACCGCCAGCAACTCAGGTTTGACGTAGGCCGGGTGGACACGCTGATGGCGCCGCTCGCGCGAGCCGGCGGTACATGGTCCGGACCGAGCCCACGTAGCGGCCTTCATCGAGCCGCCGCGCGTAGACGGTGCGCGGGGCGTAGTCGGCAAAGCGGTCGCTCTACAGCACCTCGCGCAGGGCCTGCCGCTCGGACTCGCTGAATGCGAGGGGTGCGCGGGACCGAGGCGTGGGGGGCCTCGGCGAACTCAGCCGGCGGCAACGAGCGTCTTGACGATAGATTCCGGCCCGGTTGATACGCAAGGCCGCGCACGCGGGGGGCCAGTCCGATTTCGGGCGCCAATACGTGGAGGGCGCTCATCAGGATGGCTCCTCCGGCTCCTCGGCCGTGGGCAGCCCGAGTAAGGTACAAAGTTTTTTTGGACATCGATGCTGGTCTGGGCGGTCGCCAGCTTCCGGCGCAGCCGGGCTTCGGCGATGGGGGGGGGGGTCGGCTTTGCGCCCGCGCTTCTGCGGTTCAAGCCCCGCACGTTCGGTCGCCGCGCGCGGCTTCCGCCCCGTGGCCAGTTGCGAGGAGTAGAGGCCCTCGCGGCGCAACAGTGCCCCGATCTCGCCGACTTCGGTACAGCGGTCCGCGGCGGCCAGGATGCGACGCTGTCGCGACTTGAAAACTGTCGCCGTTTAGCGGTGGCCGCCACTTCCGGGTTCGGCGCTGGCGGCGCGAGGGCGGAATGCGGGGCCTGCATCGAGACGGTCATCTGAGGAACAGCCATGATTCACACCTGCCTTTCTACTCGAATTGATCAGAGGGAGGTGTCTCACGTCATATTGGCACAGAGGGACATTGGGAACCTCCTGGCCCACGCGTTCCCAGCGGGAGCGGCACGAATTCGTCGACCTCTTCGTGCAACTCCTTCGAGATGCGGTTGCGGGCCGCATCTCCGAACGCTCAGACGAACAGGTAGCCTTCCTGGGGGAGCTTCGAGAGGGGGCCGTTGCCGAAGTCAAAGCACGAATGAAGGGACGAAAGATCGACACACCAATCGACTTTCGGCTGGTTCACTGGGGGCACGAATGGCGAGTCTATGACGTCGTCATCTATGGGGCCAGCATCGTAAATAATTACCGCTCACAATTCACCAGCATTATTCGCGACGTCTCGTACGTCGGGCTGGTGAAGAAGATGAAACAGAAGGCGGTTGCCATCAAGGTCTTCGAACAGTCTCCAGCGCCATAACCCTCACTCTGGCCATCTGCCATCATATTTCCATGTTTTGCTTTACCCTTGATCTGGGCTTGCTAGACTAGCCGGAGTAATACCAGACAGCCGTAACGAGGAACCACAGACCGGAGGGAGGACCGCATGATTGAGTGCCGCGAATATCCACGAGTCCCCGTTGACATGCAGGTCTTCTTCTCCAGCACCAACAAGACAGAGATCCGCGAAGGCACGATGTTTGATCTCTCCGCCAGAGGATGCGCCGTCACCAGCATGTCGTCAGTTCATCGCGGTTCAGCGGTGCGAATCCTCATCAGAGCCACCGATCTAGGCTCACCTATCACGATCGAGTCCGCCGCAGTCCGTTGGAGTGAAGGTGGGGAGTTTGGAGTCGAATTTCTCGGCCTCTCGGAAATCGATCAGCGCCGCCTGCACCGATTACTACAAATCACCACCACGCCCAAGATCCGCCCGAGTTGACCGCTGACCGATTCTCAGGTTCAGCATGATATACTGCCGGACATGACCTGCCCCCTCTGTCACCAACCCACCATGTGGGAAGACAACCCCTGGCGCCCTTTCTGCTCTGAACGATGCCAAATAACCGACCTCAGCGCCTGGGCAACGGACCGCTATCGCATACCAGGTTCAGCCCTCACGATGGACGGATCGCTTCCCGACTCCTTGGAGGAAAGCGACGACACAGAGGCACCGTAAAACAGTGCAGGTACATAGTCCGTAGAGAAGTCGTCCCTCTTTTCGCAGAGCGCAACTAGCACCCCCACACACAATAGCCCCACTGACCATGAGACAACGACTGGCAAACACTGATTGATGCCAGCCTCCTTCACCTGTTTCATAGTTGGCAAGCCCACGGCATCTTGCTATGGTCACGATCGAACTAGGCCTCTCACAAGGAGCACCAATCATGTTGCCAACTAAAGGCTATGCCGCATTGACCGCCAAGGCGGCCCTACAACCCTTCGCATTTGAGCGACGAGACGTGGGGCCTCATGACGTACTCATCGCGATCACCCATTGCGGTATCTGCCATTCGGACATCCATCAAGCTCGTGATGAATGGGGCGGCTCGATTTTCCCCATGGTCCCAGGACACGAAATTGTTGGGGCGATCACGCGGGTCGGGAGCGCGGTCACGCGGTTCCAAGTGGGCGAGACGGCCGGCGTCGGCTGCTTTGTGGATTCCTGCCGAACCTGCCCCGCATGTCGAGAGGGATCGGAGCAATACTGCGAAGCCGGTATGCTCTTCACCTACAGCGGCCGCGACAAAAACGGCCAGGTCACCCAAGGCGGGTACTCCACACAGATCGTCGTGAATGAGCAGTACGTGCTGAGGATTCCCGCAGCCCTGTCGCCGGCCGGAGCAGCCCCACTCTTGTGCGCAGGAATTACGACGTACTCCCCACTTCGTCACTGGGGCGTCGGCAAGTATCACAAGCTTGCGGTGGTAGGATTGGGTGGACTGGGTCATATGGCGGTGAAGATCGGCAAAGCGCTCGGCACCCACGTCACCGTGTTGAGCACGTCTGAACAAAAACGAAAAGAGGCAGAACGGTTAGGTGCCGAGGACTTCGCCCTCACCTCACAGCCTGAGACCTTTACGCGACTACAGCGGCGCTTTGATTTTATCCTCGATACCGTCTCCGCACCGCACAACTACAACGACTACCTCAACCTGCTCAAAACCGACGGCACCATGATTCTCGTGGGCGTGCCGGACAAACCAACACTACTCGAACCCTTTCCGCTCATTCTGCATCGCCGCTGCATCGCCGGATCGGTGATCGGGGGCATCCGGGAAACCCAAGAGATGCTCGACTTCTGCGCCGAGCATCGAATCGAATCCGATGTCGAGGTGATTCCCATTCAACAAGTCAACGAAGCCTGCGAACGAGTCCTTCGCGGCGACGTGCGGTTTCGATTCGTGATAGATCTGGCGTCGATGAAGCTCCCCGCAGCAAGCTGCGGGGTATCACAGAACTAAAACATTCGGAGCTGCCGGAGATCTTCTTGCGGCTGCCCTTGCCGTTGCACATACCGCTCGACGGTCTGCCAGTTGGCCCGTTCCCCTACCGTGGCCACAGAGTACCCGTCGGTCCAAAACTCCCCGCCCCACAGGACCCGCTTCACCGCGGGCTTTCGGCGAAAAATCTCCCGCGCCGCGATGCGCTTGAAGATCTGCACAATCCGGCCTGGAGCCATTTTCGGATGCGCACTGCAGAGCAGATGGAT
>JANOMG010000321.1:0-3179 GCA_031420175.1 Nitrospira sp. | reverse complement strand
CGGCCCTCGAAAGCGCCCATGCCATTGCCCATACGGTGAAGGTGGCGCCCACAATGAAGAAGAGCCAGATCCTGGTCGTAAATCTTTCCGGTCGTGGCGATAAGGACGTGCAGCAGGTCGCGAAGATGCGAGGGATCACGCTATGACATCGAGGCTAGACCGAACCTTTGCACAACTTCGGCAGAACGGGGAGAAGGCCCTCATCGCCTATGTGATGGCAGGCGACCCTTCACTGGATGAGACCGAACAACTGGTCGTGGAGCTAGAACGAGCAGGGGCCGATATCATTGAACTGGGTGTCCCATTTTCAGATCCCATCGCCGATGGTCCCGTGATCCAACAGGCGGCAGAGCGAGCCTTGCGCAGCGGAACGTCGCTTCGCAAGATCCTTCCCATGGTGGCCAGGCTTAGGGCCAGGACTCAGATACCGCTGGTGTTGATGGCCTATTACAACAATATCCATGCATTCGGTCCGGAGCGGTTCTGCCATGAGGCAGTCCAAGCCGGTGTCGACGGGCTGATTGTGCCTGACATGCCGCCGGATGAAGCAGGCCCCCTCAAAGGTCCGGCCGCTGAAACGGGGCTTCAACTGATTTTCCTCCTTGCTCCCACGAGCACGGCGGAACGGCGGACCTATGTGGCTCGCCAATGCCAGGGCTTCGTCTACTATGTGTCTCTCACAGGGATCACCGGCGCGAAATTGCTCAACGTGGCTGATGTTGGTAAGAACGTGGCGAAGATCAGAAAAGTCACTCAGGTTCCTGTGGCGGTCGGCTTTGGCGTTGCGACGCCGGAGGATGCGGCTAACGTGGCAGCCATTGCCGATGGCGTCATCGTCGGCAGTGCCATCGTGAAGCAGATTGCCGCACACCAGCAGAAGCCGAATATGGTAAAGCAGGTCGCAGAATTTGTCCGCTCATTGAAAACGGCGATGGACGCCGCGTCTCTGGCCAAGTCCCGCTAGCCGTCCTGGCAAGTACGGGAACGTACCCCCCACCTCTGACCCGCGTCAGCCACTTCAGTCGCAATACAAATAATTCAGACAGGGCGGGGACTATCGTTTGGCTTGGGGAGGCATGGCCTTAATCATCTCTGCTGCCAGCTCTTTCGCAATATCTTTTAAGTTCGGGCGATAGAACATATAGCTGCTCGACCGTTCATGTCGCGCCTTCCAGACGGTGGTGCCGGTTGTGGCATCGACCAGGCGGATGCTCAGGCCCACTCGTCCGACATTATCGCCTTCCTTGCGCATGTATTCCCAGGAGTTCACCCGGACGACTAAGAAGGAGTCCACATTCATCGCCTTACCCAGCTTCAGCGCGGAGTCCTTGTCGGATTGCCCGGTCATTTCCAGACGTGAGAAGTAGAACACCAGCGCATCGAAGGCTTCCTTGGAAGCCTGGAAGATATCCGTCACATTCTCGGGAGACACCACCCGCTCGATATTCGCGACCCTGTTCAGAGCACCGGACAAGACCTCTTGAATATCCTCGCGTGCGCTGTCGTATTGGCTCGCCATGGGAGGGAGCACCGCAATGGCTTGAGGGCGGAACATTCTCGCCCCCGGTCCTTCCCACACTTCCTGTAAGCCGCCACAGCCGGCGACTAGGAGAGGAAGAAGGCAGAGTGAGATGGTCCACCGTAGGTGATGAAGTATGAACATGGGTTCAGTATACCATTAGAATGTCAAAGAGACAGAGCCGGAGACGAGGGCCCCCTTCTCGCGAAAATCGTATCCACCCCCGACATCGACACGCAGCGCATAGACCCGTAGGCCAAGCCCTGCAGTCGGGGTAAAGGGAGTATTTGCATCTTTCATATTCTTGAAACCGCCAACACGAAAGGAAAGAAACTCAGACAATATCGTCTGCTCTGCCCCGAGGCTCAAGACCTGACTCTTCACTCCAGGCACAAAGGTCTTATTCGCCGTGGCATCGACATCTGCCGTTAAGGTGAGAGAAGAGTAGGGGTTGATGGCCATACCGCCGCGGACTTGTGGCCCGAGTTTGAGTTCGCCTCCGCCTGAGGCATTGAATGTCGGTTGATTGATGTCTTTAGCCACTGCACCAAAGCGGAGCCATGAGGAGGGGCGGTAGATGGCACCCACGTCGATTCCAAAGGCCGTCGAAAGCGTGGGTTTCCCAAAGTTGTCGGTTACGGAGACGTCGGTTCCCCCGGTGAGTGCCGTACTCCCATTGTAGGAGGCGCCTTGTATGATTTTCCCTGTCACGCCAATAGAAAATGTCTTGTCTGAGAACGCATAGGCATAAGAGAAAGCGGCCTGACGGGCTTCGAGCAAGCGCAATGCCATTGCACCCGTAATGTTCGTGCCAGATACTTGAACCGGATTGAGGATAAAGCCACCTCCCGTTGCGACATCTGACACGTTAAATCCGAAAGCATGCTCACCCAAGTGACCTTTGACGTACAGACCGGCTGACCCATTCAACGACACTGTTGCGCCTGGGCGATTAATTCGCTTGGCAATGTCTTGTGCCTTATCTTGATTCGTTTGAGAGTTGTCGGACGTATTGAACTTCTCTAGGTCGTGAATGGCATCAGCAATGCCGAGACGATCGATCACCTGAACTCCGCCGACAATCCTGATATCCACCGTCTGCGTCATGGCCAAGCCGGCCGGGTTCCAATAGGTAGCCAGGGCATCTGTCGTGACCGCGACACCCGCACCACCCATACCCATGGCGCGCGGACCCACCGTGACGAATTCCACAGCACATACTTGTGCGGGAAACATCAAGATAATCAGAGACGCAACCGTGTAACGCACCCGCGAATAGATCATTGAAAACCAATCCCAAGGAGTTGAGGTATTGTGCTGAGTCTATTGGATGAAACAGCTCTCGTCAAGGTTAGACGAGGGGATCCTCGCACAGGTAAACGGCGGGATGATCCTGTCTCGGGAATTTTAGCGAAAATATCAGATGCTCTGGCCGAGCTTAGACGATCTGGCCGTCCTGCATCTGTATGATCCGGTCAGCCTGACCGGACAGCTTATCGTTATGGGTGACGATGACGAATGTCGTCCCGCGGGCCTTGTTCAGTTCGCGCATCATCGCAAAGAGGGCGTCACCCGTATGGGTGTCCAGATTTCCGGTCGGCTCATCGGCCAGCACCAGATCCGGCTTCTGCAAGAGGGCTCGTGCCACTGCCACGCGTTG
>JANOMG010000320.1:0-3404 GCA_031420175.1 Nitrospira sp. | reverse complement strand
CGAAGCGGGGATCAGTGGGCAAGCAGAAGTGGAGCGCGCACGTCGCGGGCGGCTCGGTCTCCAACTACATCAAGTTCCCGGCCAACTACGGCGTCGTGGATGTGGAAGGGGGCATCATGGCGATCGGCGGAGAACTTCACTCAGACGAAGAGGCGGTGCTCCTAGACCAAGGGTCTGCGCAACGACATCTGTGGGGGATTAACCTCTACCCAGACAAGCCGCTGGATGAGTGGATCGAATTTGACTCGATAATCAACGTGCGCCCATCCGGTGGGAACCGGTCACGATACGTAGAAAGTTCTGAAATGCGAGAGGTCGTCACAAGGATCGTCAACCAGTTGGCAAGGGGTTAAGGGAATGTCTCATCAGCACGCAAGCTTGGCGGCAGGACGCTGGCAGACGTTGTCGCTGACAGAACAACTGGCCAATGTGGGCAGTGACGTCGCTCGCGCGCATCGCTGGCAAGGGAAGGATCCTCAACAGTACGATAAGGCGTTCGTCCGTGCGTTGGAACTGCTCGATATGACGATTGGCGATCCCCGCTGGAAAGGTCGAAGGAAAGAACTCACACGTGTGCGGGAATTCCTCTGTGATGCGATGCTAGGCGGGAAAGAATATGGAAGCGACTTCGCCAGCCTCGATCGTTATTTCTTCCCCTTTGCCGTCGCGGCACGAGCCGGCCACTGAACGTGCCTGTTACCTCTACTTGTCTCACTGGAGCCAAGAACGGGGTGTTGGAACGTTTGCTTTCATTGGGCTCACTCTCGATGGAGTCGGTCGTGCTGATGCAGCGTGAATTGAGGCCGGCTGGTTCGATCTATGTGAAGCGCTGGGATGTGCGGCTGCGGGCTTAATCGTCTGCTGTGGTGGCTGGCGCTGAATGGCGGATCTCATCGGATAGACCTCGAAGTGCCACTGTCACATTGCGAAAGGTGCGATCAAGGTTCGTCATCACTTCAGGCTCATGCTCTCCCCAAGCCCAAAACGATAACATCAGCTGTTGCCCTCGCTGCAGTTCCGGTGGCCCCGGTAGGGCCGTAAATCTGACCGACATGATTGTAGCGCCGATGGCACCCTCTTCGAATGCGGGATCGGTTCGTCTCAAGGCATGAGCGGCGGCGTTGGTCAACCAGTGCATCTGCTGTGGGGATGTGTTCGCTACCAGGTCCCGGTAGAGAATCATCAGGCGACCGGAACATTGCAGGCGCTTGGAGGACTGAGTATCGGTCGTGGCCGTCGCGCCGCTGAAGGCACAGTCATTGGATTCAAAGACCGACTCGGGGCCATTGAGCCACTCAAGGAGCCGATAGAAGGTTTTGGTCGCAGGGTACGCGCTCCATTCCTGCATATCCTCAATCGACGACCGGATGAGTTCCGGTCGTTCTCTAAAATCGTAGTATCTATGTGTCGGATTTGACTGGCTGGTTATCCAAGGATGAGACCGAGGGTGTAATGAGCTGGGATCGTTGTGTTCGTAAATCTTCATCGTCCATTCAGCGCTATGTTTAGTTAGGCCACGGCTGACAAGTGTGTTGGGGGCTTGGCGTGCAGCATAGCAGTAAGCCCTCCAAGATGTATGAATCCCAGCGGCCTTCGTGAGGTTTCTTGCGAGGTGCACGTCTGATCGCGACATAACTAGGAGTAAGTAAGGATGCGAGGCGAGGACATAGCTGATGGCATCTATTTCAATGCTGCGGGGGCTGCTCACGCATCGTCCGGCAGAAGAGCTCGGTCAGCGTCGGATCAAAGGCGGTGCCAGCTTGCTGTTCGATCTGTTGCAAGGCTTCATGGATGGGGAGCGCGGTTCGTCCTGGTTTTTCGGCGGTGAGGTCGTCGAATGCCTGGGCGATGCTGACAATGCGAGCGAGCAGGGGCGTGCCTTCTTCACGTAGGCCAAAGGGGTATCCCGTTCCGTCCCATCGCTCGTGATGGAGGGCGATAATCTGCACGGCATCATGTGACAATCCCATCGCGCGGCCCATCCTCGCGCCGAGGTCGGGACGATGGACTTGCGGGTCGGATTCCATATGCAGCGTGGGACTGTCCGGGATGCTGATTAAATCGAGATCGTGCACGAGTGCGCCGAGTGCGAGCGACTGCTGTTCGGCGATGGGAAGGCTGAGTCGATTGGCCACGAGCGTCGAATAGAAACTGACGCGGCTTCCATGGTTGAGCAAGTGGCGGTCCTTGGCTTCTAAGAGGTCGGAGATCAGGGGAACCAAGGGCGACGTCTCATCGCTATGCGACGAGGACAGCGATCCTGTATGGTTCATGGCGGTGTAGTCATCGACGAGGGCCTGCCAGGCCTTGGTGCAGGCTGGCTCCGGGCCCCAGAGTGTGGTCGAGTGGGTGAGGACCGGGCGCAGTTGATCCAACCGTTGTTTCTTCTGGGCGGTCTGTAATGAAATAGCTAATAACTCAGAGGCATTGAACGGTTTCAGGAGGAAGCCTGCCGCGCCGTGGCGAATGCAGTCCATTGCCGACTGCAGACTGCCGTAGGCCGTGACCATGATGACTTCAATCTCGGCATGCTCGCGCTTGATGTCAGTCAAGAGGTCCGACCCTGAACGATCGGGTAATTTTAAGTCCAGCGTGACGAGGTCGACGCCGTGGTCGTTGAGGACTGCCAGGGCTGTACGTGCATTGTCCGCGGTGAGAATGTGGAAGTCTTGTTTGAGTATCTGTGTGAGGGCTGCGCGGGGGGCGGCCTCATCGTCGACGATCAGGACCGTCGGTTTATGGTCGGTTGTATCAGGGACGAGAGCCGAAGGCATAGGGTCACTTGTATCGTGATCCTCGTTGCCCGTCAATGAAATCGCGTAAATATGTGGAGTTGCCCCGTCTTTAGGGCCTATTGTCTGGAGATTCTCTGCTAGGTTTCCGTCTCTCAACTTGGGTATAATCGCCACCAATCTCTCTATCACAAGAGGAGTACTCATGGCTGAAAAAGATGACAAGAAGCGCGCGCTGGATCTCGCCCTGTCTCAAATTGAGAAGCAATATGGAAAGGGGGCGATCATGAAGCTGGGGGGGGCCGATGCCCCGGTGGATATTCCGGCAATTTCGACCGGATCCCTCGGGCTCGATATTGCCCTGGGCGTCGGCGGGCTTCCCCGCGGCCGGGTGGCCGAGATCTTTGGTCCCGAGTCTTCGGGCAAGACGACGTTAACCCTTCATGTGATTGCGGAAGCACAGAAGGCCGGTGGCACCGCTGCCTTTATCGATGCAGAGCATGCGCTGGATTTGAGCTATGCCAAGAAGTTGGGTGTGCAGGTGGACGATCTGTTGGTGTCGCAGCCCGATACCGGCGAGCAGGCGCTGGAAATTGCCGAGACGCTCGTCCGGAGTGGGGCGATCGATGTCATCGTGGTGGACTCTGTGGCAGCACTGGTGCCGAGAGCCGA
>JANOMG010000319.1:0-5304 GCA_031420175.1 Nitrospira sp. | reverse complement strand
TCGATCATCATCGGGCGAAGGCGGTGCCGGCCATTCTTGCCGAGCTCGAGCGACGAGGAATCTACTCGGTTGGTCGGTACGGACGTTGGGAGCATACGTCGATGGAAGATGCCATCGGGCAGGGGAAGCAAATCGCGGAGCGCCTGAGAGCACAATCTTCGCATCAAGCATCAGCCTGAGGAACACGGCGTGGAGACCGTTTGTCATGTCATCACCAAACTGGAGTTAGGTGGCGCGCAGGAAGTCGCGCTGTATGCCGTGTCGCATCTTGACCGGAGCAAGTTTCGACCCATCCTTGTCGCGGGTCCTGGAGGCCTCCTCACAGAGGAAGCCAAATCTCTCCCCGGTGTCGAAGTCCACATCCTGTCCGCGCTTGCCCGTCGAGTTCATGTCCTCGCAGATCTTGCTGCGTTCGTTGAACTGATATGCGTGTTTCGGCGTCTTCGACCGGCAATCGTCCATACGCATAGTTCAAAAGCCGGCATTCTCGGTCGGTGGGCGGCCTGGTGTGCACGAGTGCCGGTGATTATTCATACCGTTCATGGGTACGGCATCACGCCGGCACAGTCGTGCTGGTTGCGTCGTGTGTTGATCCTACTTGAGCGGATGACGGGATGGATCACAACCTATTGGATCGCAGTTGCGCAGACCGACATTGAGAAAGGGGTCGAGTGGGGGTTGTTTGACCGGACGCAGGCGTCGGTCGTCAGGCCAGGCATTGATCCGCAGCCCTTTCAAACCGTTCTTAGCGCGACCACGCGACATGCGCTACGGGCTGAATTCGGGGCGGGTCCTGATGACTACTTGGTGGGCACGGTGGCCTGTTTAAAGCCTCAAAAAGCTCCGGAGGATTTCGTGGCTGTCGCCAAACGGGTTTGTGATGTGGTTCCCCAGGCACGGTTTATCTTGATTGGAGATGGAGATTTGCGTCCACGGGTGGAATCGTTGATCGAGCAAAACGGGCTCGATCATCGGCTGTACCTCGCCGGATGGAGACGGGACGTCTCAACCGCCATGAAATCATTCGATGCGTTTCTGCTCACATCTCATTGGGAAGGATTGCCGCGGGTCCTCTTGGAAGCAAGAACGATCGGCCTGCCGGTCGTGGCTACGAGGGTCGGGGGCGTGGCGGAAGTGATTGCCGAGGGTCGCCATGGGTGGTTGAGCGACGCAGGAGATGTCGACGGACTGGCTACGCAGCTCATCCGAGTGTTGCAGAGCCGAAGCGGCCAATTGCATCGTGGGTTAAACTCTGTGGAGGCGCTTCCGAAAGAATTCCATCTTGAGGAAATGGTTAAACAGTATGAATCTCTGTATGATAGATTTTTGAATGATCGACGAGGAGGAAAGGCTTCTCGTTCGGTTTAGTCTGCTTCACATTCGTAGCCATGGAGCCTGTCGTGAACGTTCCTCTCTTGGATCTCAAAACCCAATATCGCGTCATCAAAGCGGAAGTGCTGTCGGCCATGGAAGCGGTCTGCGACGAACAGGGGTTCGTGCTTGGGCCCCGCGTCTCGGCGTTCGAGGAGGCAACGGCACAATATATTGGCAGTCGCTATGCGATCGGTTGCGCCTCAGGAAGCGATGCATTATTGCTCTCCCTCATGGCCATGGGTGTGAAGGCGGGCGATGAGGTCATCACCGTACCGTTCACGTTTTTTGCCACGGCGGGCGCAATTTCACGATTGGGCGCGAAGCCGGTGTTCGTGGACATCCAACCGGATACGTTTAACATCGATGCCAAGCTGATTGAGCAAGCGATTACGCCTCGCACGAAGGCCATCATGCCCGTGCACCTTTTCGGGCAATGTGCGGATATGGCTGCGATCAACGAGATGGCCAAGCGGAAAAAGATCTACGTCATCGAAGATGCCTGCCAGGCTATCGGCGCCGGTCAGCAGGGGAAGCGCGCCGGGGTTCTTGGGGATACCGGCTGTTTTAGCTTTTTCCCCACCAAGAACTTGGGCGGATTCGGAGATGGGGGGCTGATCACGACCAACGACAAAGCCCTTGCCGACTCCATGTCCATGCTTCGTGTGCATGGGAGTCATGTCCGTTACCTCCACGAGGCGGTCGGCATCAATAGCCGGTTGGATGCGCTCCAGGCTGCCGTACTTCAGGTCAAATTGAAGTATCTCGACCAATGGACCGAGGGGCGTCGTCGGAATGCCGAACGGTATCAGCAGTTGTTTGCCAAAACAAAATATGCGGATCGCGTCACGTTGCCGCCAACGGTGCCTGGCAATTTCCATGTCTATAACCAATTCACCGTCCGGGCGCCGAAGCGCGACGAGTTGCGCACCTTCCTCAAAGAGAAAGGCGTCGGCACGGAAGTCTACTATCCGCTCCCGATGCACCTCCAGCACTGCTATCGCGACTTAGGCCATCAGAAGGGCTCATTCCCTCTGTCAGAACAGGCAGCCGAAGAGGTGATGTCTCTTCCGATCTATGCCGAATTGACAGAAGCGCAGCAGGTTTACGTGGTTGAGATGATTGCGGAGTTCTATCGGCGCGCCTAGCCCCGTTCCATGCCACACCCCTGTTTCCAACGAGGGTTTCGCTCCCGTCAATGCCTCGTCTGCCCCCATGTTCCGTCGCATAGTAAGCTCACATTTAGAAGCTCGGGTGAACGTGGCTGGTGCGCAGCAGCCAGAAGAAGGAGGCCATGATGAGGTCGATGACGTGGGGGGACTCTGTTCGTATTGTGTGTCATGTGGAGCACCGCAGCCTCTGCCAAGGAGTTATCGCCTCGCGAAATATACGAACAGGCCTCTCCAGCTGTGGTGATGGTGATGGGGTATGCGGACGGAGGCAGGAAGGGGAGTGGCGGAACCGGCTCGATCATTCAGTCTGATGGACTGGTTCTTACCAATGCCCACGTTGTGATCGAAGAGCAAACCGGGAAACCCTTCGCCCGCCTGTCTGTCTTCCTCAAGCCGACTCGGGTCACGGGAGAGTCAAAGAGCGATCTCTCACGTATGGTGCGTGCAAAGGTCCTGGCCCATTCGCAACCATTGGACCTTGCTCTATTGAAACTCGATGGTCTCAACGAACCGCTGCCTGTCGTTGATGTGAGTGAATCGGGACAGGCGAGGATCGGAGATCGAGTAGTCGCCATCGGCCATCCCGAACAGGGTGGATTGTGGACCCTCACCACTGGCGTGATCAGCGCCGAGGTTGAAAATTTCAACGGGGTCAAGGGCAAGCACGTCTTTCAAACAGAGACAGGGCTCAATCGTGGCAATTCCGGTGGACCCTTGCTCGATAGTGGGGGGCATATGGTCGGGGTCAACACGGCAATTGCTCGCGCGGCCACGGGCGGCCTTGCAATCATGAGCATCAGTTTCTCGCTCAAGTCGAGCGTCGCGGCACAATGGTTGCGGGAGCAAGGAGTGAAGGTAGGGGGGCAGGGAGAGGGGAAGGGGGTAAGGGGGATAGGCCGGACAGACCAGATCGACCAGCCAGCCCAGGAAGTTCAGCCCCAAGCCAAGCCGGCTCCATCTTCTCAGTCTGATCCGTCACTCAAGCAGACGATAAAGCCGGAGGTGGTTCAGTCGGTTCCGGTACGTCCCTACAATCTCGATCAGCTGATTAGCGATCGTACGAAGGCAGAAGCCGAGCTCGACAGCATGATGTCAGAGATGCGTGGGCGGATGAAGGGGAGATAGGCACAAGAGAGGTTGTTGCTCAATGACAGCCTGCGCACCCGGCACTACATGCCGAGCGCGCAAGTTCTGAACTGATGACCGCGTACTGCTAGTCGAATACTCCAGCCGCTTTCTCGTTCATTCCTACGTCGTTATGGCCCCCTCCGAAGCAGATGATACGTGTCGCGCATACTTGCCCATCACGCCGGAGGTGTAGCGTGGCCGTGGCTGTTTGACCTTCTTGAGCCGGGCGTTGATCTCTTTCTGTGAGAGTTCTACGGTCAGCGTCCGTTTGGCGATATCGAAGACAATCATGTCGCCGTTCTTCACGGCGCCGATTGGGCCGCCCTTGATGGCTTCTGGGGCGACATGACCGGCCATCAGCCCATGTGTGGCGCCGGAGAAGCGGCCGTCGGTGAGGAGCGCGACGGAGTCGCCTAGGCCTGCGCCGACAATGGCCGCAGTCACGCCCAGCATTTCTCTCATGCCTGGGCCGCCGGACGGGCCTTCATACCGAATCACCACGACATCGCCTGTTTTGATTTTGCGGGATTGCACGGCGGCAAAGGCATCCTCTTCCCGGTTGTAGACCTTCGCAGGGCCGCGGAATGTCATGATCGAATGTCCGGCCACCTTCACGACACAGCCTTCTGGCGCGAGGTTCCCCTTTAAGATGACGAGCCCACCGGTTTTCTTGATGGGATTCGAGAGGGGCCTAAGAACTTGTTGCCCCGGAGTTTCCTTGGCGTCCTTGGCCTCTTCCCTAATCGTTCGTCCGGTGACGGTCGGTTGGTTGGCGTGCAAGATCCCGGCATCGAGCAGCCGTTTGGCGACCAATGTGGTTCCTCCAGCCGCATAGAGATCGGATGCGGTAAATCGTCCGCCCGGCTTCAGGTCGGCGAGCAACGGGACCTTCCGATTGATCTTGTCGAAGTCGTCGATGCTCAGCTTGATGCCTGCTTCGCGCGCGATGGCGAGCAGGTGCAACACGGCATTCGTCGAGCCGCCGGTGGTGGCGACCGCGGCAATGGCATTTTCCAGAGATTTTCGTGTGATGATCTGGCGGGGTCGCAGGTCTCGCTTCAGCAGATCCATGACCATCTTCCCGCATTCGAAGGCCACGTCGTCCTTCTTCTGATCCATGGCCGGCACGCCGTTCCGTCCCATTGGCGAGATGCCGAGGAACTCGAACGCGATGGCCATGGTATTGGCCGTGAACTGACCGCCGCAGGCTCCAGGGCCAGGGCAGGCATGGTCTTCGAGATCTTTGAGTTCGGCGCTGCTCATCGTGCCAGCCGCATGTTTCCCGACTGCTTCGAACACATCTTGAATGGTCACGTCATGGCCTTGGAACCGGCCCGGCATGATCGAGCCGCCGTAGAGCATCACGGAGGGCAGGTTCAGGCGAGCGAGAGCCATCACGGTGCCGGGAATGGTCTTGTCGCAGCCTGATAAGGCCACCACGCCGTCAAAGAGGTGCCCACGAGCCACGAGTTCGATCGAATCGGCAATCACTTCCCGACTGATCAACGAAGCCTTCATCCCCTCGGTCCCCATCGAAATGCCATCCGACACCGCGATGGTGTTGTACTCGATGGGGGTGCCGCCCGCGGCTCTGATGCCGGCCTTCACCCGTTCCGACAAGCGACGCAGGTGG
>JANOMG010000318.1:0-5818 GCA_031420175.1 Nitrospira sp. | reverse complement strand
ACTCGGACGAAACACCCCCGTTGCCGCAAGATTTAGCGGATGCTGTGTCGCCATTGCTGAAGGATTTGGGCGTGACCCTCATTATGGAGCCTGGCCGCGTCATCGTCGGCAATGCCGGCATTCTCGTGACGAAGGTGTTGTACCGGAAGGACGGCGAAGCAAAACGGTTTATTATCGTCGATGCAGCGATGAACGACCTGATCAGACCGAGCCTCTACGGGGCCTATCACGAGATTCGCCCCGTATCCGAGGCAGTACTAAAGCGGCCCAAGCACAATGTGGATGTGGTCGGTCCGGTCTGTGAGTCGGGCGATTTTCTGGCGAAGGACCGGTCACTGCCGGAGGTCAACCCGGGTGACATGCTGGCGGTGATGAGTGCGGGGGCCTATGGATTTGTGATGGCCTCCAACTACAATTCGCGACCACGGGTACCGGAAGTCTTGATCAAAGACGGAGAGATCCACGTCATCAAGACGAGGGAGACCTACGAGGATTTGGTGAAGGGCGAAACGATTCCGGCATTTCTCGACTGAGGAGCGGGCAGGACAGACGCATTTTTGGCGAAGGAGTCAGTATGTTTACAGGTGCATTGATTGCCATCGTGACCCCGTTCAGGAATGGCAAGATCGACGAACGGGCCTTCGGCGACCTGATCGAATGGCAAATTGCCAACGGGACGAACGGGATTGTGCCCTGCGGCACCACCGGCGAATCCGCCACCCTGTCGCACCAGGAACACCATCGCGTGGTCGAATTAACCGTCGAGGTGGTCAATCGCCGGGTCCCCGTGATTGCCGGGACCGGTTCTAACAGCACGGCAGAGGCGGTGTCCCTCACGAAGCACGCCAAAGAGGCAGGGGCCGACGGGGCGCTGATCATCACGCCCTATTACAACAAGCCGATGCAAGAGGGGCTCTACCGGCATTATAAATTAATTGCGGAGTCCGTGGACCTGCCCCAGGTTTTGTATAACATTCCAGGACGAACCGGCGTGAACATGCTGCCTTCGACTGTGGCCAGGCTCTGTGGGTTACAGAACATTGTTGGGATCAAGGAGGGGAGCGGGTCAGTCCAACAGGCCTCTGAGATCGTGAATATGTGCGGCAACCGGATGACGGTTCTGGCCGGCGACGATGCCATGACCTTGCCCATGATGGCAGTCGGAGGGAAAGGCGTCATCAGTGTGACGTCGCACGTCGTTCCACTCCAGATGGCGCAATTGGTCAAGGCTTTCCTGAGCGGACAGGTTGAGGAGGCGAGGCGGATTCATTTCGCTTTGTCGCCGCTCTTTACCGCGCTCTTCTACGAGACCAATCCGATTCCGGTGAAAACCGCGTTGGGTATGATGGGAAAAATCGATCCGGAGCTACGTTTGCCGCTCTGTGAGATGGCGACTGATACGAAGAACCAATTGACTCAGGCCTTAAAGGATGCAGGCCTCATTTAGCCGGGATCGCTCCGGTCCAGTCCAGGTAATTACTCTATGACGAACGTGATTGTGGCAGGGGCTGCCGGGCGCATGGGCTGTCGGCTGGTTGCGCTTATTAAAGATTCGAATGTTCTGACGCTTGCCGGCGCAATCGAAGGACAGGGCCATGCCGCATTGGGTGAGGATGCCGGGGAGACGGCTGGCTGTGGCCGCGCAGGTGTTCCGATTACCGCTGACCTCGCGGCGCTTCTTGCTCGCGGCGAGGTGGTCGTCGATTTCTCCTCCCCTGAAGCAACCTTGCATCACTTGCGCACGGTAGCTCAGCATCGGCGGGCCATGGTGATCGGCACGACAGGGTTTTCCCCTTCCCAGCTCGAAGAGCTGAAGTCGCTCGTGAGTCAGGTTCCCTGCGTGATGTCACCCAACATGAGCGTGGGCGTGAATCTGATCTATAAGGTCATCAGCGGGATGGCGAAAACGCTGGGGGACGAATACGACATTGAGGTGATCGAAGCCCATCATCGTCTAAAAAAAGATGCGCCGAGCGGGACGGCGCTGAAGATTGCGGAGGTCTTGGCGAACGCTGTGAACCGCGATCTGGATCAGGTCGGCGTCTATGCCAGAAAAGGTCTCATCGGGGAACGGAAGAAAGGTGAGATCGGGATTCAAACCATTCGCGCCGGTGACATCGTCGGCGACCACACGATTCTCTTTGGCGGAATGGGTGAGCGCATCGAAATCACACATCGAGCGAGCAGCCGGGATACCTTTGCGGGAGGCGCCTTGCGTGCCGCCAGGTGGGTGGTGCAGCAGCCGCCTGGCCTGTATGACATGATGGATGTGCTGAGTCTTCGGTAGCTCTATTCCCTGCCTGGTTTACCATGTGGAAAACCGTGAGCCTCTGGGACCTGAAGCGACATCAGCTTTAGAAAACCTAAGAAATTTGAGATCTGACGTTCTGAATTCGTACTAACCAGGGATGCAGGAATTGGCTCGCGGGCAGAGGGGGACGTGATGAGTTACCGACTGACTCCCTCAAGGTCCCACGTTCCTGTGGGCGTGAGGTCAGTGGCGCTTCGTTTCGCAATCGCCACAGCCAGACAAGCATAAATTTCCTGGGCTGAGTCCGTCCAGTCTGGATCGGGCGGATATCCCCGGAAGGCAGCGTCAGCTGCCTTATGCTCGTCGTAGGTGAGCGGTCTCGGTTCTGTCATAGCGCGGGTTAATGTCGTGCGGTAATAGGCAGAGGTTCCTGACCCGCTGATTTCCTGCGACCACAGTTCAAACATGCAAACACTGTGATCGCAAGTCCTGCGTTCAGATCCACTGCTCGTTCCGGTAACATTGCCCCGCGGCATTTATCGCATGTCGTCATATACGCACTCTAACATTCTGCGAAATGGAAGCATATCCACCTGAAGTACTGGGTCTCTTGGGTAAATGGGCCCCCTTAGCGCATGTGAGACTGGGCCATTTGAGCAGAGGGTCGAAGTGGGAGTCTATTGGGGTATCAACTAGAACAGGTTATGGAGTCCTTGACAGAGGCGATGCTGTCCCCATAGGATTGTGGCCTCACGAAGAGACTACCACTATGTATAGAATTATCCTCGTTCTCGGACTCCTAACAGTACTGTATTTTCTTCTCCGACGGGCTCTCCGAGAGTTCAAGGGACAGGGCCAGCCAGAGCAGCTTCCTCCCGGCAAGAATCACATGGTGCAGGATCCTGTTTGCCGGGTGTTCGTTCCAAGGGGAGAGGCGATTACGGAAGATATCGGAGGACAGACCTATTACTTCTGCAGTCGAACCTGTGCGCACAAGTTCCAGGACCAACTCGCCGGTTAACAGCCTGAATAGTTGTAGTCGGAGAGTTTTTCTTCCTTGTCGAACTTGAGCGTGATTTGGCACTGATTGGGTGAAAAGTTAAAGAGTGGCAGGCCTGATTTGCCACCGGCGATGCGATAATAGGTCCAAGTTTCTCCGCCGAAAAATCGAGGGGCCTTGCCGCTGGGCGCTCCCCAGTTCTTTTCAAACCAGGCCTTGTCTTTCCCTTGAAGCTCAGCCGGTTTGAGCGACTGCTCAAGATAGGGATTGCTCCCGCCGCAGGCGGTCAGGAGTAGGCACATCGCTAGTAGCCAGGCAGATCGTCTCATAGGAGGTCTCCTCGTCGTATACTGTGGCCAACGTATTACTTGGCAGGCGGTTGACGATCGAATCTTAACTGTCAGGTGGAAACCTGTCAAACGAGGCGATTGGGCGGGGTGTCGAGCCACCGTTCGAGTTCTGCATGAAATAACCGATAACGATGTGAGTAAATGGTTCTCACATCCTGATACGAAAGGACGAGCCCATGAAATTCTTTCTTGATACCGCCAACGTCAAAGAAATCCAAGAGGCGGCCAGCCTGGGACTGCTCGACGGAGTGACCACCAATCCTTCGCTCGTGGCCAAGGAAGGTCGCAGTTTCAAGGAAATGCTGATTGAGATCTGCAACATTGTGGATGGGCCGATCAGTGCAGAGGTCGTCAGCCTCGAAGCCGATGCCATGGTGAAGGAAGGGAAGGAACTCGCAAAGATCCATAAGAATATCGTGGTGAAGGTGCCATTGATTGCGGAGGGGCTGAAGGCCACCAAAAGATTGGCTGCCGAGGGTATCAAGGTGAATGTCACATTGTGTTTTTCTCCAACCCAGGCGCTCCTCGCTGCAAAAGCCGGTGCCTGGTGCGTCTCCCCTTTCATCGGTCGGCTTGACGATATCAGTTCAAACGGGATGGAACTGATCCGCCAGATCCTGACCATCTACCGCAATTACGATTACAAGACCCAGGTGCTGGTGGCCAGTGTGCGCCATCCTCAGCACGTGGTTGAGGCTGCGCTGGCCGGGGGCCATATCTGTACGATGCCCTTCTCGATTTGTCAGCAGATGGTGAAACATCCGCTGACGGATAGCGGACTCAAGAAGTTCCTGGCGGACTGGGAGGCACAAGCCAAGAAGTAAGGCCTAGCAGGATGCTCAAAAAGTCCGCCAGCCGGGAAACGCTGAACGGTGAGCGATGAACTAGGAACAAGGAAACGATTGTCACTTCCGCGTTCCGCGTTCAAAGTTCAGTTGTTCACTCGCTATGGCGCTCCGGCTCAGCCAGTCGTTGTCGAGCCGTTGCGAAGATGTGGTGAAACATCGGTCTGGTCAAGAGTCCTGTGAAGGTGTTCTGCTGGCTTGGATGGTACGAGCCGATCAGGGTCACGCCCCACGGAAGGACCTGGACCGTTCCATGGGAAAATTTCGGGAGCGGTGAGGGAAGTTGCATCCCCTCATCGCGGCAGGCTCTCAAGTAGTGATCGAACGCAATCTTGCCCAGCGCCACCACCACTCGGATCTTTCGTAACAATCGGAGCTCTTCCCGCAGATAGGGGCGGCAAGCCGTGAATTCTTGTGGCGTCGGCTTATTGTCTGGCGGCGCGCAACGGACGGTGGCGCCGATATAACAATCCGAGAGTGTGAGCCCATCGTCCCGGTGATGAGAATCGGGCTGGTTCGCAAAACCGAATCGGTGCAAGGCGTCGTAGAGCCAGTCTCCGCTGCGATCGCCTGTGAAGACCCGTCCGGTTCGGTTGCCGCCATGCGCTGCCGGGGCGAGCCCAAGTATATAGAGGCGGGCCTGCGCATCCCCGAATCCAGGGAGCGGACGCCCCCAATAGGTCCAGTCCTCAAACTGTTTTCGCTTTTCTGACGCGACGGCTTCCCGATAGGTGACGAGCCGTGGACAGGCGGTGCAGTGGGTGATGCGATCGTTGAGGAGAGTCAGTGCACGCATAGATCGGGAGAGTCTAACACGAATCCGAAAGCCGATCATGCTTGCCGGTCCCAAGCCGTGCTGTTAGCATACGCACTCGACTCAGGATCGTTCAACGTATCGAGGAGGTAGGATTGGCATGAGGACGTGGCTTCAACGGGCATTGGTGTTCAGTGGGTTGTGGATGGTGGTCACGCTTCCGAGTGCGACGGGAGCACAGCCGCAACCTGAACATTCCGAGGCGAAGGAGAGCACGTCTCGATCCGGAGCTAATGGAGAGCCGGAGCATGACCTGATTCTACTCGATCCCCTCGAGCATCCCGACGAGTCAGAGGGTCGCCTCGTTATCCTGCCGGAACTTAAGCGAGAAGGCGTAGCGCGCTACTTCCTCAGTTCATTCAAGCTGCCTGACAAGCTGACCTTTGCAGGCATGCCGGTCCCGCTCGATAACTGGCAGGTGCGTGAACGTATTGAGTACGAGTTCTATCAGTTCTTAGAAGACCAGGGCGAAAGTATCATCCTCGCCAAACGAACCGGACGTTGTTTTCCTCCCGCCGAAAAACAACTCGCCGATGCCGGGTTGCCGGACGACCTCAA
>JANOMG010000317.1:0-3928 GCA_031420175.1 Nitrospira sp. | reverse complement strand
ACCGGTTTCCAACGAGCGCTTCACCACTACGCGCCAGGTCGGGCCAGAGTATCCACCGCCCTTGACGGAGCCTGATGGCTCCCACACGCCGTTTCCAATAACATCCTGATGCGCTTGTGTGGTCAGGGTGCTGAAGCCATTGGCGTTCAGATCCTCAACCGAACTCACACGCAACGTCGGGTCAGACATGATGTTGCCCGACCAGATACCAGGATTGAAAGGCCCAAGGCTCCGACCAATCCGGTCAGGATAGGTCACGCCGCCAGCGGGCTCTTCGAAATAGTAATCCCAGAAAATGCCAGGGTATTGGTCGTCCACATCCCACATACCCGCGCTGTCCTTACCAAGATCCTTCTGCCATTCTGCGTTCCACCGCCAGATGTTGGTGGTGCCGCCCGACTGGCCCATACATTGGAAGGGTGGCGCACCAGCCGTATTGACCGGAAACATCACCGCCGCCTGATCCCGGAAGTCCTGGGGACC
Organism: Nitrospira sp.; assembly: GCA_031420175.1. Taxonomy (GTDB): domain Bacteria; phylum Nitrospirota; class Nitrospiria; order Nitrospirales; family Nitrospiraceae; genus Palsa-1315. The sequence continues at coordinate 3,445 of JANOMG010000317.1, read as the reverse complement.
GATGGTCGTATCGTTCTTGGTCTGGTCATTCCACTCCAAGCGCATACCAACTTCTTTGCCGTTGGTCATGGCTTTCACGAACACAGACTTCACCGAAATGTTCGGGTGCATCGGGGTAGTGATCAGCTGCCCACTCAACGGAACAATCACGCCAGGCACACTCTCCCAAACCGGGTTTGCGCCATCCATGGGAATCGCTCCCTTGATGGCCTTCGCCGGAATCGTGACCGGTTGGCTGACAGCCAACGGCACCTGCCCGATCGTCAGCATCACGCCAACGATCAACGCAGAGAGAAGAATGCCAAACACCACACGCTTACTGTGTGTCTGCGCTACTCTCATAGGACTACTCCTCCTCTCGATTAAAAGATTAAGAACTGTGGCCCAAGATAACTGCCGACAAACAAAAAATAGCGACCCCCATAAATACAGACAAACGGTTAGGCGGTTCCAGTTGGCCCCCCCTCCTCCTTGTCTTTGCCCTGATCATTTTTATCCAAGAATGACTCAGCGCCCACTTCGTTCAGCAACAGGCTCAGTTCGTTTCCTTGATCTTGCGCACCGCACTCGTAAGTCTGGCCTTCCGGCGCATTAAACGTTGCCGGGCGATAATCGGTTTCCGAATAGGGTTGCGGAATTACACCCAGGAACGCCGCTTCGAAATCCATCCATTCCGCCATCAAGTCCGCCACGTGTTTGTACAAACCGGAATCGGCCTTCTTTCCCAACATCAGGCAAAACAGCGGGACCCACCGGCCGATATGATTCTTCACAAATTTTTTCTGCGCATCCAGGACGATCTGTGTCTTGTCCGCACCATCGTGACAGCGGGAGTAGGATTCTTTGTAGGCTAAAAAATGCATGAACTCGAATTCGACGCTTAAATGATCCAGTCGCTCATGGATATCCTTGGATAACTCCACCCCAAACGCACGGTAGAATCCTGCGATATCGCCCATGACTTGCGATTGGGCAAACACGTGGTCGTTGCCGAAGAGCGTTTCGTAGGGAGGGCAATCGAGGGTGATGACATTACTGAAGACTCGACGATGCTCGGCCTGCAGATCGATGAGCTGCCAGTTGGCACATTCTGACGCGACAACTTTCCCGACCTGATCGAACTGCTTGCGCAAAAGCACCAGCTTTTGCTTGGCCCGCTCACCGCCGATGCCGTCAAGCGCCTGGTCTAAGGCATCGATCGCCGCTCGCCCATCCTCGACAAACTCTCCACATTGCACGTAATCAAGAAATTCGTCGTCTTCGGGATAGAGCAGGCTCCAAGACACGAGGAGATAGAGCTTGCTGCGATTGAGCGCGCGTTCGACTGCAGGCGAGTCTTTAATGGCCGGCGGAGTCGGAATGACCGCGGCCACGGCTGGAGAATTTATTTGCACCGGCTGTTTACTCGTCATGAGAATCAGCTCCTCGGTCAACCCTGTTGCCCACATCAATTTTCCGGGCACTTGAGGTCAAACCTTTGGCACAGGTTCGCGTATGATAGGTAAAGGCCCAGGGGTTGTCAAGCGCGATCTCACCCTTTGCAAGGGATAATCTAAGGCGATGATTTCTCAAATTATTCTCCCTCATGATACGCACAATTTCTCTCCAATTTTCCATCTTGCATTCGGGCGTGTTTCTGTGCACTACGAAAGCGACTGCGCCAACAATCTGTATGGTGTGACTCGAATGGCCACGTGATCGTTCACGGTTCGACACACTTGTTCGCACAACCCACACCCAACGCAACGCTCAGTCGTCACCACAAGACGCTGCGTGTCAAAATCCATTGATAAGGCATCCGTGGGACATTTCGATGCACAAGCATGGCACCCCTGCCCTGCTGTGCAGACGCGATGCGATACAGCAGCGAGACCCATTCGTATCTGCTCGCGTCCTTCGACTAAGAGCAACGCGTCAGTGGCACAGGCCGCAATGCAGGGCACATCCTCGCAGAGATAGCAGGGCACCTGATCCGCAAAAATCACCGGTGTCCCGTTTTGCGGATGGAATGTAATCGACCCGTACGGACAGACCTTGGCGCAGTCTCCGCACTGTGTGCATCGCTCTAAAAACAACGCCTCGTCGACGGCACCGGGAGGTCGCTACCTATCCGTCCGCACCGGTGGTGGAGCCGGCTGCGCCGCCACAGCCTCTTGATGCTTGGCAAACTCCTGTGCCGCCTTGGCGACGGACACGACAGAATCCTTCAGGAAGTCGCGTCGTCCGTATGTCGGATCGCTTGTCACAAGAATGACCTTACATGACGCCGTCGGCGCGTAACTTATAGACCTCGACGCAACGGTCGCAGGCCCCGAATTCGATATCCCAGCCGGGGTGATTCTCGCGGATAAAATCGAGCACGTATCCCTCGATTTTATTGCCCATATCCTCGACCCACGAATAGGTCGGGAATCGGCAGAGGGGACAGGGAAACCCCGGCATCAACATGACTTTGTTTTCTGTTTCTGGAACCTCTCCCCCCTCGACATCCACGGCACGGTCCATCACGCGCAAGGTGTCCGAAGCCATTTCGATCAATTCCGAGTGGGTGAAGAAACTCGTCTGCCACAGCCCCTCGAACACCGATTTCAATTGTGGCGCGGGGATCTTGCGATACCAGGATCGAAACTCTTTGAACCGGTCTTCTTTCCTGAGCATCGGCTCTTTGCCGGCGACTGTCAGCCGACTGTCCACGGTGAGACTCCACAAGATGCGATAGCGATGGAGGATGAGGGTTTCTTCGCCTGGGTTTTGCCCGACCTTGGTATCCGGATCGTACCCAAAGATCGGATCCAGCATGTCCGAGATATGCAACAACTCATGGCGGCAATAGCGTGTGAGCGCCGGATCGTAGAATCGACGTGGAATGAGCTTAATCCCGACGCCTTTCAATCCTTTCTCTTCGAACTCTCGAGCCATCTCATGTTCGACGGATCCCCATTTCCTGAGAATATCGACGCCTTCCTGATCTTCCTTGAGTACCCCCTTAACGAGCACGATGCCGACTCGTTCTTTTAGCAAGGGATATTCGTTAAAGGCATCGCGGATGATGTCGGAAAATCCCCAGGTACCGAACATATACTGGTAGAGCTTCTTGAACTCGCTCTCACGATCATCGAGCGTAAACTTCTCATAGATCGGATCAGCGAGTTCGTGGAACTCTTTATAATAGGTGGGGTCGCCTTCCCGTTCCGTCTTTTCGACGAACGAGTCAATAACCTCTTGCAGCAGTGCAGGCTGAAAACGAAGTTCCATAATAGTCCTTGCTCGTCCAAATCCAGACTGGCATCGTCGGCACACCCCGTTGAGGGATACGAACCGGCTCTCATAGCGGCTTGACTTGATGACGGAGCTTCTCTTACGATCACCTCAAGCCGGCACGAATTATACGGGCCCGAATCGCCGATTTGCAATCAAGCCGGTCGTCGTGGGCCGCTTCATCTTG
>JANOMG010000316.1:0-1779 GCA_031420175.1 Nitrospira sp. | reverse complement strand
GGAATCACATCCCACAGAGGAATCAACACTGACACGGCTATCACCGCATATTTCGCGAGCCTACTATTCGTGCTTTTCCCGACTTGCCTGGCCATGAATAGGGCCAGCCCCACATACAGCCCGCACACCACTAGGAAGGCTAGCCCAAACATCTACGCCGCCTTTCCGTGACTCATGATCCTCAGCATGAAACAGAAAAAGGTGTCAGGAACCATTGATTGCCACCGTCTTCTCCGGCTTCTTATTCTCATATTTCGCCGAGGAACTCTTCGCGATCGTGCTTACACCTTCGGCTTGGGCTGCCGCGCATTTCGCAGGCCGACCAAGACTTGCTGAATCTGCTGATGCAACCGCGCCAGCACATCCACGCCCATGGCCACCCGGGTGACGAGGGCACCCTCCAATCCTTTGGGCGCCGCCTGGCCATCCTTCGCCGTTTTGGCAATGGCCGCGAGCAGCGTCGGCTCAATGAAGCCGAAATCGAGATACGCAATCCCCTGGGCCACCCCGACATTCGTGTAGTTCGTGGCACGCGGATGCGCCGACGACTCGCTGGGCTTCAAACGGACATTTAACGCAACGGTCTGGCCTTTGGGATCACTCATGTTGGTTGACTCCTTATAGGGCAGACGAGGGGGTGAGCCTGGCTGCAGATTCGGATAGTGACACTCCAGCAAGAGATCTATTTCCAACGTACGTTTCGTGCTTTTCACAGCAAGGGAAGCCCAAAGTACCAAGCCCTTCGGGTTCCTGTAAATACCCCTTTCGAGAGCCAGCGCACGGCCGCATGCGCCTACTCAGCATCTTCAGCCTCAACCGCTCAGGATATGAGAGAGAGAAAAAAAGGTGTCAGAAACCATTGTCTACCAACTTCTTCTTCGGTCGCCCTCGTGCTCGCAATGTCGCATCCAAGTTCCACTGCCGCACCATCCGCTCCACCCACGGCTCACTGCCGTATGGTTGTCCCTTGGTCACACTCTTCCGTATCGCATTCACCTGCTCCGTCGCCTCGCCCTCGTTCACTCGGTCGAGCCAATCAACGGGACGGGCCATCGGCCACTCGTGCAACGGGACCACCCCTCGCGTCCCGGCACTGCTCCAGCGCCAATGCTCGGCTCGAGCGACCAACCCGGCGCGCATCGGATTCCGCTCCACATAGCGACAGACCGTCAGGAAGTACTCACTGGTTTCGACCGGAAACGATTTGAAGCGCCCTTGATACACATGCCCTTCTCCGACGCTGTGGCGATGCTGATGCCACCGTTGCGTATGCGTGAGCGTCAACCAGTTCATGAAACGGGAGAGATCGCCATCCCGTCGCGGCCACACCACGAGATGCCAGTGATTCGGCATGATGCAGTAGGCCAGGAGTCGCATCGCTACTCGTTCACAGGCCTGGGCCAGCACCCGTTCAAACGCCGCATAATCACCGTCGTCGTCAAACAGACGCTGCCGCGCGTTCGCGCGATTGAGGACGTGATAGGCGATATCGGCGGATGCCGCGCGTAACGGTCGCCCCATACAGGCCTCTCAATTTATGCCGCTTCCAGAAACAATGGTTCCTGACACCTTTTCCACGCCCCTCGGAAAACCACGGCTATCGGTGGTATTCGCAGCGGTAAGACGTGAAACGTAAGGCGTTAGTCGTGAGGCGTAGCAGAGAGCAACCAGGTTTCCCTGAATTGCTCGTCCAAATACGCTCGATCATTGGCATGGCGCAGGTCGAGATGCATTTGGAACCCTTCGGCGACGAGCTGGAGGTCATGCCAGAGTCTCTCG
>JANOMG010000315.1:0-4560 GCA_031420175.1 Nitrospira sp. | reverse complement strand
GTCGCTCTCGCGGCCGCACACCTCCAACGACAACCCGTTCTCCGAAGCGCACTTCAAGACCCTGAAGTATCAGCCCGGCTTTCCGGAGCGCTTCGGGTCCATCCAGGACGGACGGGGGCACTGCAGAACGTTCTTCGGCTGGTACAACCCCGAGCACCGCCATTCGGGCATCGGGATGCTGACCCCCGAGACGGTTCACTTCGGGCGCGCCCCGGGGATTCTCGCCGCGCGACAAAGAACGTTGGCCCAGGCCTTCGCCCGGCACCCGGAGAGATTTGTCCGCAACCCACCCGCGCCCCGTCACGTGCCCCAGGAGGTGTGGATCAACCCTCCGCAGATGAAACCGAATCGCCACGTGGCCCCAGGATCGACGATCATCAGGCCCGTCGACCCGCAGGTCGTGGTCCCAGCCAACCTTTTTCATACCGAGGTGACCCCGCAGACAAAGAACGTTCGACACTAAATGTGCACGGGCAATGTCTCAAAGTTGTTGACAGGCTCCGAGGCGAACTCGTAGATCTTGCAAAGGCATTTACGATGCCATTTTTATTGGTGTTCAAACGTGTTAGGAGTTTCGATTAATGTCGATCGAATCAATCGATATGATCCCGCCTCCCATTGTTCATGCCTGGATGGCACCTCTTGCATTTGCTATGACAAGTTCCAGACGTCGAATAATTAATCGAACGCACCACGCAAAGATAATACCTCCCGCCAAGAATGAGAGGTTATGCTGAAGTCCGTTGAATTTTGAACGAGTGGCTCCCTCCGTGGAATACTCCACGGAAACGAGAACCAAAGGAGCCACCGATGAGACCAGACACGAGGCAACGGAAGCACGCCATGGCAGGATTGAGGGCGATCTCGGGCCAGGACAGGATGTTGGGGACCTTGGTCCGCGTGATCAGCTCAGGCAGACAGGCGCTGGACGCGGTGATGCTGGAGATGGGGCGCATGGTGGCCGAGAGCATCATGCTGATCGAGCGGGAAGAGCTGGCGGGCCCCGACTACGATCCGACGGATCCGGATCTCCAGAAGTGGGCGCACGAGGCGGGGTCGATTTTTATCGGCGACCAGAAGGTCAAGCTGAAGCGCCCCCGATTCAGAGACGTAGGACAGGGAGAGGTCCCGCTAAAGTCCTATGCGCGGATGCACGCCACCGGGGACTTTCCCGAAGAACTGTTGGAGAAAATCCTGCGAGGGGTCTCCGCGCAGAAATACACCGAGACCGTCCTCGATGCGGCGCAGGCCTTCGGCGTGTCGCCGTCGTCAGTGTCCCAGAAGATGGTGGCGTTGACGGCCCAGCACCTGAAGGCGTTCCAGAAGCGGTCCCTGGCAGAATTCACGCCGTTTGCGCTGTTCTTGGACACGATCTACCGGGGTGGTGAGGCGTTTCTCGTCGCGCTGGGCGTGGACGTGAGCGGCCAGAAGATGGCCCTGGGGTTCTGGCAGGGTTCCTCGGAGAATCATGAGATCTGCGAGGCGTTGTTCAGGGACCTGGAGCGCCGCGGCCTCGTGCGTTCCCGGCGGATCTTGTTCGTGACCGACGGGGGGAGCGGCCTGCGCAAGGCGTTGCGGGAGCGGTTCGGCAAGAAGCTGGTGCATCAACGCTGCGCGATGCATAAAAGCCGGAACCTGCAGCGGCACCTGGCGAAGCCGTACCGCAAAGAGGCGCATCGCCAGCTCACCACGGCGCTGGAACAGACGAGCTACGCCGAGGCCAAGCAGATGCTACGGGAACTGGAGACGTGGCTGCGGACCAAGAACGAGTCGGCGGCAGATTCGCTCCTGGAAGCCTTCGAGGAGTTGCTGACGCTCCATCGACTGAAGGTGCCCGCGTTGCTCCGCAAGACGCGGATGTCGACGAATCCGATCGAGAGCATGTTTTCGTTGTTCGGCACAGCGAGCAGAATATCACGCGCACACGGGGCAGCGTGATGCTCCAGCGGTGGCTGGGGACGGTGTTGCTCTACTGCGAGAAACAGTTCAGGCGGGTGAACGGCGTCGCGGAGATTGCGCAGGTCATCTCGACCATCGAGGCTGAGCACGCGGAACAGCAACTGGTTCAGACGAAGAAGGCAGCGTGAGACAACCATCGGAGCCGCTCAGGAAATTTCAACGGACTTATTGACAACTTCAAGAATGTGATTCCAGCAGAATAACTTTCAGTCCAAACTATGGTGGACCCAGTTCCGATCCCGATCCATAGAAAAATTGGAATCGCCTCAGTGGTAGTGATCTCCATCTCATCCTCCTTATGGGATATGACACGAAATGCGAAAGGCCCATGCTGGCTTGAAGCCCCCTCGTTGAGTAAAATATTTTGATTGTTAGGACTCTGCGAGTAGGGGAAAGGCTCTGGCTACGAGCATTGAGACGGGTTTGTTTGATCACATGCCCTCACACGCTTCCTACGTCGGCGATGATCGTGTGCAGCCCGCTCGCTCCCGCCGGCTGTGGTCTGACAATTTCCGCAATCTGGAGCTGTCCTTTCGTGTCCGTCGCGCGGACGACGGTTTGGAACTTGCCCCGCTTGGGCGGCTGCCACGTATAGTTCCAGATGACCCAGGAGTAGGGCGACATCGGCGGTTCAATCTCGCATTCGTTCCATGTCCGGCCCGCGTCAAAGCTTAGCTCCACTTTACTGATACTGTTGGGGCCACCGAAGGCGATGCCGCGGAACTGCTGCTCTTTCCCGCGGATCGTTTGGTAATGGCCGGGGCTGTCGATGCGTGAAAAGATTTTGATGGTGCCGTCGTCGGTCCAGCCTTTGCGCTGCCAGTAGCCTTTGTAGTCTCCAGGATAGACTTCGATTTCGGTGATCCATTTGACGTTTTTGATCCCGTAGAGCCCTGGCACGATGAGCCGGATGGGGAAGCCATGCTCCTTGGGCAGCTTTTCCCCGTTCATCAGGAAGGCCAGCATGACGTCGTCTTGCATCGCGCGGGTGAAGGGAATGCTGTCGTCGTAGCCGTCGATGCCGCGGAAGATGACGTCGCGGGCGGTCTCTTCATCGGCGCCGGCCTCTTGTAGGAGTTTCTTGAGAGAGACCCCGCGCCAGGTGGCGGTGCCCATGCTGTCGCCGCCGGGGAGTGTATCGATGCACATGAGGGTGGAGACTTGATTGTACGAATCGCGGTTCAAAATGTCTCGCCATCCGAGCGCCAGTGGCGTCTTCACCTCGCCTTTGACGTGGACTTTCCACTGTTCGATATCGACGTCTCGCGTCATGGAAACGGCGCTGTCGGCGTAGTTCACGACGTAGAATTTTGCGTTGGGTGTAAAGTAGGTGGTGTCGCGCGATGGAATCGCAAACATACGGCCGAAGACGGACCCGACAGCGTCGCAGCCGCCGGTTAGCGCGGCGAGCGTTCCAAGTCCAGTGGCCTTCAGCATTGTTCGACGTGAGAACGGCATATGCCCTCCGATCAGGATTCAGCTCTTCGTTATTATGGTACGGGGATATAAGCGACCGCAATGATCTCTTCAAGTTGCAGTAGGTGCGTCCCTGGCTGGTCCAATGCTGATGCGACGGACTCGGGTATCAGGTACAGATGAATGAAATGAAAACGCAGCAGGCGGCGCTGCAATGCCAGAAGGCCGTGGTGGCGGTGCTCAAAGAGATGGAGCGCAACTAAATTGGGGTGCAGAGGCTGGTGGGCAGCGAGTCGCACAAGAACAACAGTTGACGGCGTTGCAGTCCGCTCGTCACTTCGCGGACCAGCAGTATCAATGGGGGCAGCTATATTGATGTGTTGAGCCGCTAGCGAAGTATCCTTGATGCGGAATGGGGGTTGATGCGTTCGCGGCATACTCAATGAGTGTCGGTCTTCTAGTCCTGCAAGGCTCTGGGAGGAGGATGGTCCGTGAAAAGTCATCCGGAGAGCCATCTTCCGAAGGCGAGTCTACGCAATAGGAATAGGGAGGTGGCATTCGACGCGCAGTAGCGCTATTGGCTGTTCGACGCCGGCGTAGCGAGGTGGAAGGGCATGAGGTTTTTAATAGTTACCTACATGGAGTTTTGCCTTACCAACTGAGGTAGGCTTTATCGCATGCAGGAGTGACTAATATGTCGTCAGAATGTCATTCGGGGCATCGCGGTGAACCAAGAATTATGTCTGGCCTGCCAAGAATGCCAATCGTATTAGGGCTCAAAGCCGCATGGATACAGACGATTTGTGCGGTGAAATAATTATTTGTCATACATGTAAATGATGCTTGACTCTCAGGGGGAGGCTTTGCTATCTTCCCACCTGTTCGCAGGGTGCTTGTGCTTCTTGCCTCGGTATCCGCGTGCGAGTGTTGCGGTTGAGGGCATGCGGTTTTAGGGAATACCCAACCATTAAATTTGGTAAAAGGGTCCCTTGACACGATTCGGTGCACGGAGTATAGTGCACGGCGCGTGACAAGTGCTTTCGCTCTTTGACAACTGAATAGAGAATGTTGAGCAATGGTGTAAGTGTATTGAAGTGGTGGCCCTTGGTCCAAATTCTAAGAACACCTTTATGAGAGTTTGATCCTGGCTCAGAATGAACGCTGGCGGCGCGCCTAATACATGCA
>JANOMG010000314.1:0-4847 GCA_031420175.1 Nitrospira sp. | reverse complement strand
CAGAAGCTGGCGTAATGCAACGTCAAGTAATGCGGTGGCCCCAGCAGCCGCTGTCTATGGACGACTCCGCGCAACGCTTGAGCAGAAGGGAACGCCGATCGGATCGATGGATCTCTTAATTGCCGCGCACGCGCTCAGCCTCGGTGTGCGCCTTGTTACGAACAATGCGAGAGAATTTCGCCGCGTCCCCAGGCTGCGCATTGAGAACTGGGTCTAGCGAAGGCATCAAGGCCGCCATTCCACGCCGCGCGCGCCTCTTCGCTACAAGGACGAGCAGCCGATGAGACGGGAGGGACGATCACCCGTGGCAAATGATTTGATGTGTGATTGCAACCTGGCCCCATCTCTTGACCCCGGCATAACGTTTGAGCTAACCGCGACGCCGTAGGCGTTCGCGGTTGAGCGAAGGGCTAGGCATCGTTCGGCAGCTTACGCAGGGTTACATGAGTCTCACCTGTTTCGACCAGTTTGTGAAACTCAACGGAGAAATTGTTGCCCATGATGGACTGGGGTGCATAGGTCACTACTTGGGCAATCGGAGCGCCAGTGCTTGCGTCTCGATACTCGCCCGTGTAGACGATGGGAAGCTTCATCTCCTTGATGCGAAGCTCGCCAGCGAACTCAATGGTCTTGATCGGAACTTTACCGACGGCGGTTTCAACGACGAAGTGGTCGTCGTCTGGATACCGATTTTGAAGCCGAACCAACTTGGGCTCGCCGTTCGGTACCAACCCGTCGAAGAGTTCCTGATTTGCCGAGGTGACACCCGAAAAGGCTTGGGCAGGAGTGACAGCCTCTCCCGTGGAAGACGATCGCAGCAGCGGCGTACTGCCGCTGATTTGCGGAAGAAGCGCCGCAAGGGCATCGTAAAGTTCCTGCGGCGTGTCCTGATCAAGTGCGAAGTACACACTGGTGAGAGTCGTGTGGCGAACCGTGTTGATGATGTATCGCATCTCCAGCCAGCCCGCGAAGTGCTCTGGAGTTAGGGCGTGTACCTCCCGAAGCTCAATGCCCTGCGCTTGCGCAAACTCATGGCAGCCTGCGGAAAAACCCGTGGTTGAAACTGCAGTGACTTTGTTGAGATTGAACCTCGCGCGCCTTCCGACCAACTGCTCGATCCAAGCAGTGGGAGCCGCCCCGCTGGCGGGCCTGTCTCGGCACTCGATTAACCACTGAAAGTCACTCGTTCCGATCTTGCCCTGTACGAGGACATCGAACTCCGCAATCTGTACACCGTCGTCGTTAAAGATACGATCGTTCGTTGTGATCTTGAAGCCCTCGGGTACGAGGGTCTTCTCGACGAATGCCACAAGGGCTTCTAGGCGCTTACCATCGCTGGACATGTCATGCCTAACGTCAGAGCTGAGGCACGGCGGCTTGGCCGCAGTTGCCTCCGGCGACTTGTTCGGCTCTTGTTGTTCGCTTCAGTTCCTTCCTTAACGAGTAGTTCCTGAAGATTCCAGACCCATTCAGCTTCTGAACCTCATCAGTGATTGGATCAATCGGAACGACTGAATCCGCAAAGCTCGCATAGTAAAGATGGGGAACTCCGCGCTCGCAGATAAACTCAAGAAGACTAGTGCCGTGCTTCGAGAACTCACCGTCGTAAAAGCCGGCTGATCGCAAATCCGCTTCACTGGGAATGTTCATTCGGTAGCGCGAGGGATCAGGATTTGGGTGGTTGTGCAGAATTGCAATAGCCTCTGGCCTGAGCGATCGAATAGCTGTCTTCAGTGAGTGATCACGCAAAAACGACCACACTTTCGTTCCATCAGGTCCTTTGTTCCACCAGAGATGCCGAACATGAAAAGAATTGATGAATGCGATCACAATCCACTCATGCTTCTTGTACTTGAGCAGGCCTGCGATGCGCGCAGGCGCATCACCGTAGCCCAAATCACAATCAACAAACTCACCTTGGCTTTTCATAGCTTTCTTCTCGACGCTGTCCGCTGGTCGTGGAAAAGTCGAAAAATTGAATTTCAAGAGCGCTCGATTTCTCTGTCGCTTCTTTGATAGTACAAGGATCTCTTGATTGCTCAGTGGATGGCGGTGTCGATAAACATCGACTGTCCTGACCAGGACGAAGAAGGCTGCAACTGCACCGAAGAACCAGAACGCTTCCATTTCTTACGCCGAACTATTGGATATACAGACCGGCATAGAGCGCAAAACCAGCGCGCTATATTTCTCTGTGATTGTCATGTCGGCTCAAAGACTCCCACGTCGTCCACAGGGTCAGATTTGCGCGCTATACAGGCGGTACATTTTCAGCCGATTCATGTGTGTCGTCAAGTGCCACCCGCATGGTTGCTCTGATAAATACTTCCACTATGCATGGCCACTTCCAAACCGCGGCCTCTCCATGCACTCTGGCAATGGGCATTGGGGAATATGATGCGAGGGTGAGCAGAAATTACATTGGCCAGGGGCGGCTCCTAGCCGCAGGGTGCTCAAACAGGCCGTCCGGCAAGGCCGTAGCGAGTGAAGGGCCGAGGCGTACCCTCTGAGTACGTTGAGGGCCTGAACGATGCGAGAACGCCGCTGGCGGACTTTTTCAGCATCCTGCTAAGGACGGCGGTTGGAACCTGTGAGCGCCTGCTTGAAGACCGCGCGGAGGCCGAAGTAGGCCACGGAATCTTTGAGGTTGGAATACAGCCGCTTGAAGGTTCCCATATCCGGGTTGGTGACGTATTCCATCGTGAGGGCGATCCGTTCTTCTCCCTCGCCAAGCGGAGTCACCGAATGCCAAAGTTTATCTCCATTGAAAATGACGAGATCGCCCGGCTGCGTGATCAGCTCCAGATGTCGAGGCGCTTTCACCGGATCATCCTTAAAGAGCTCACACACCAGCTTGCATTGCGTCGACTTATCGACAAGTCCCATGAGGATGGTATAGCGAGCCCCCTTGTAATAGGACGTATCATAGTGAAATCCGATGTGGTCTCCCGGCTCCGTATAGTAGTAGAGCGCGCAGGAATGGGGATCGTTCTCGGGGCATAGACTGAGCTTGGCTTTGACCAGACGGCTCAGAATCTCGATGAAGGCCTTGGATCGATACAGGTCGAGAAAGCGCGGAGCCTTTTCCATGACCGTGTAGTAACTCACGCTCCCGCCTTTTTTGTGGCCAGGAATGTAGTTGCGATTCAGTTCGCTCTTCACCCCTTGTGCTTGCGGGACAAGATGTTCTTCCACCACCGACCGAGGGAGAAATTGCGGAATGAACAGAAACTCGTTCTGATCCCAATACTCACGGGAGAGCCGATCGAAATCTAGCCGCTTGACCGCTTCATTGACCGCGTCAACTAAGGAACCGACCATTGGCTGGCTCATGAGTTCACCTGTTCTTCAATCCTTCCGTTCACATCCTCGGGCACATTCCCACCACATTCACTGTGGGGCATTAAACACCGGCGCCTTCACCACTTCCACATCGGCCGGCAACTTCAGATCGAAGACTGCATCGCCGAGACCCATGTTGGATTGGAGCGACGAAAACTCAAACCGTGCGACATTGCCGCTCATTTCATGAAGCGTCACCGTCCGAATAAAATAGGTCTTGGGAAATACTTCGAGCACAATCCGCTGTAACGATCGTCCAGTCTCGCCTTCCTGTGACTTCGGCAGGAGGGTCAGCAGTCGGATTCCGCCCACACCTCGACCCTTCCCCGGCGTCGGCTCAATGTCGTACGACTCCTCGAGCTTCGCTGCTCCGAGCAAGAGCTCCAATGGTGCCTTGGACGCAGCCATCTGCGTCAACTTTCCCACCAGGACTTGCCGATGCTCAGGCACATACACTTTGACATCATCCGAATTGACATAAATATCTTCGATTGAAGGATCGAGATAGTTCCAGCGTAACCGGCCAGGTTTCTTGATATAGACCTTCCCCGTGGACGTGATGGCTCTGTCGAACCCCTCGATCGTCGTCTTCTGCGTAAAGTCCGCTTGGAGGTCTTTCGTTTTCTCATACCGCGCCTGAAGCTGCTTGACCACTTCTTGCACTTCCTTCAACGCTACCGCATCGCTCTCGTCCCCCGCAGAGAAGGCCGTGGGTGCCAGTAAGAACCCACAGAGAATGCTGCAGAGAAAAGACCAGACAACCATTCCAACTCGTATATTCAATTTCATCTTCCTCAATTATCCATTCCTCTGCAAGGGAGCGACCCCGTACCATCTCATGCTTCTTCTGCCTCTCCCACCGGCCCACGCCGCCCGACAACCTCTCTCCGGCCATCGCGGCCAGCCGCACCCACAATACCGTCCGACTCCATTTGTTCAATCATTCGAGCGGCGCGAGGATAACCCACCCGCAACCGACGCTGAATCAGCGACGCAGACGCTTGGCCGGTCGATAGGACCAACTCCTTCGCCTGCTCATAGACTTCGTCCAGTGCCTCTTCTTCTTTGGCATCTTCCTGTTTCAGCGCGATCTGTAACTCCTGATTATAGGCCGGCTTGGCTTGATCCTTCACGAACTCGACCACGCGGCGAACATCGTCATCCGACACAAACGACCCGTGCCCCCGCATGAGACGTCCAGTCCCCGAAGCCATATACAGCATGTCTCCCCGACCCAGAAGCGCTTCCGCACCGTTGGCATCCAGGATGGTGCGTGAATCGGTCTTCGACGACACTTGAAAGGCAATGCGGGCCGGAAAATTCGCTTTGATCAAACCGGTCAGCACATCCACCGACGGACGCTGCGTCGCCAGCACCAGATGGATGCCTGACGCGCGGGCCATCTGAGCCAAACGCGCAATCTTGTCTTCCACTTCCTTCGGCGCCACCATCATCAAATCCGCCAACTCATCGATCATCACGACGATATAGGGCAAGGGCTCCGG
>JANOMG010000313.1:0-17086 GCA_031420175.1 Nitrospira sp. | reverse complement strand
CACTTGAGCTTTGAACACCGCTGAGTGCGTCCGTCTCGTTCTCTTTGTCATGCTCTGCTCCCTTGCATCGCCCAGTAGGGCCATCAACGGTAGCAGATTCTCCACTTAGCGGCTTGTTCAAATTTCCGGGGCCACTTCTGTACGGGTGAGCACGGATGGTTCATGCCCGCGGCAAGCTATTTGGAAGGTAAGAGCCGAACGGTATTTGACGGCATTGGCGGGGATGTCTTGTCGGCCGGACTGTTGTTGACGGAGGGCCGCCTGAAACTGATCGACGAGCGGCGATTCCGCCAATTGGCTCAGGATATAATCGGCCAGTCGTCAAGGGACGCATTGATCCGCTCTCGGATGAGAGTCCTCGTCAGCCGGGAGGTCGCCCTCGACAGAATCGTCACCGAGCTCAAAAGACATGAAGAGGCGTCAAATCCCCTCAGCTCCTTTGTGTTTTGGAATAGAACGAGACGGGGAATTGCATTGTCTCCGTATCGGATGTTGAGAGGCATCAAGACGGTCCTCTGCCCATATTTAGATCACGCCGTTTATGATTTGCTGGCAGGTCTCCCTGGTCACATGTTTGTCGATCATTCGTTTCACACCGAGGCAATCAACTTAGCTTTTCCGCAGCATCGTGACATTCCGTATGCGGTGCATCACGCCTCTGCAGACGAGGATCGGGGGCGTTACCGGCGATTCGTTATTGATGTGGCCCGTTTTGCGGTAAAGCAAGAGTCTTCATTGCTTTCGAAATTATCATTGTTCGTCCGTCTCTTTCGATGTTTAATCGATAGTCGTTATCTGAAGTCAATTCGATGGGTGGGACCTGCGGCGCTGTATCTATTACAACTCGAGTCGTGGATGAAGCAGCCTTTCGGAACTGGCAGGAGCAAGTGAATGACTTATCAAGTATTTTAATCTAGGCATATAATAATATGACGGCACCTGCAATCATTCAGGACGCGTTCCCTCAGAGTCGCATCGCTGAAGATGCGTTTATCCGTAACGGGATGAGTTCGATCGAGTTGTGGAAGCTCGAAGCGCTAATCGAGCAGGAATCTCCTGAACGAGTATTGGAAATCGGCATGGCGAATGGCACCAGTTCGGTCGTGATCGCTGGCGCTCTGTACACCGGCTAATCGAGAAATACGATTTTCTCGCGTTATCCCAAGACGAGCGACTAGAACGGCAGAGGCATTGGCATATGCTTGTCGCCTATCGCAAGCAAGCCGAGCGCAACATGCCAGAACATAAATTGACGGGCTTTTAATGAGCGCTCGACTTTGAGAGGGTAAGGTTGGAAGCACCCACTGTCTACCACGTAGCTACCAGGACAGGACAAATCACCCCAATCTGCTCACATTTCAGGAGCATCCTGGTTTGTGTTTTCTTGTGGGGTTAGGTTGTGAATGGTAGGATTCGCTGAAATTCGTAAACCTCAGGTCGCCCATTCAATCCGGGCGTCTAGCATCCCATAATCATGTCCCCACCGCACACTGTTCGCTGAGTCTGTTCTGTTCGCGATGACTTATCCCGCGGAGCTTACGTCCGTAGCTCTGATCCCGCGCTCGGTACTGCGAAGGATGAACCAAATCACAACAGATCCGACAGCGAAAAGGCAGCCCGTCTGCGTGGTACAGCACCCCCACCCTTCGCTGGCAGGTAGGGCAGGCGAACCAAGGGCGCTTCCCGCCTTGAGATCCGATCGAGTAGGTAAACCGCACGCCCTGCTGGATACGTTGGGAGCCCATCAGATACCCCAACTGCATTGAATCGTTCAGGACGGTGATGGTCCCACTCGTCTCCTGGGTACTTTTGTGGGTACGCCAAACCCAGTCATACTTGGAGAATGGGTAGAGATACCCTCCTCGGGCGGGTACTTTGATATCGAGCGCATGGTACTGGGTAACGAGGGGTTTCATGCTTGCCTTTCAAACCTCTAGTGTTGGTCGAGAAGTAGGACTCGAAATCAATAGGTGCGTTCGTAAGCTCCCCCTAATCCGAGACGGTTCAAATGGAGAACGTTCTGGCACAATAGCCACGCTAGCCAGGAGGTTCCTATGCGCCAGTCGAAGTTCACCGAGACCCAGATCGTCAGCATTCTGAAGGAGGCCGATGCCGGCCGGCCCGTCAATGAGATTTGGCGGAGCTACGGCATCAGTTCGGCCACCTACTACAAGTGGAAAGCCAAATATGGGGGCCTGGAGGCGTCGGACATCAAACGGCTCAAGGACCTGGAGCAGGAGAACAGCAAGCTGAAGCGGCTCTATGCCGATATGGCGTTGGAGAATGCGGCGCTGAAAGATGTTATCGCAAAAAAACTCTAACGCCTGCTGCGCGGCGGGAGGTCGCCACCTACCTGGTGACTCAACGCGGGCTTCCGGTTCAGCGGGCGTGTCAGGCGGTTGGCCTCGGTCGAGCCACGTACTATCGGCCGATCGTCAATTGGGTCCAGCGCGATGCCCCGATCATTGAGGCGCTCACGGCGTTGGGTGAGACGCAGCCGCGCTGGGGGTTCTGGAAATATGTGGATCGGTTGCGGAACATGGGCCATCGGTGGAATCACAAGCGGCTCTGGCGCGTGTATTGCCACCTGCGGCTGAATCTGCCCCGCCGGACAAAGCGACGGTTCCCCGTTCGGCTGCGGCAGCCCCTAGAAGTGATCCCGGCACCGAACGTGGTCTGGGCGATGGATTTCATGAGTGATACCTTATACGGCGGTCGACGGTTTCGGACCCTCAATATTCTGGATGAAGGCGTGCGAGAGGCCTTGGCGATCGAAGTGGATACGTCCTTGCCGGCGGAGCGCGTGATCCGCGTCCTCGAACAGGTCGTGGCCTGGCGCGGCTACCCGAAGGCCCTTCGGCTCGACAACGGTCCGGAGTTCATCGCCGAGCGATTCATGGCGTGGTGTGCCGAGCGAACAATTGAGGTGCGACATATTCAGCCGGGGAAACCGGATCAGAATGCCGTCATCGAACGCTATAATCGGACCTATCGCACTGAAGTGCTCAGTGCCTATGTGTTTGAGTCGTTGGAGCAGGTACGGGAGATCACCGCCGAATGGTTGCAGCAGTATAACGAAGAGCGGCCCCATGAGTCGTTGGCGGGCTTGCCGCCCGCCCTCTATCGGGCCCAACTTGAAACCAGAAATTCTCCTTTGCCACTGTCTCCTTGACGGGGGAGCTTACGTGATGACGCAACGGTATGCGCATCATTCGCCGGAGAGTTTAAGAGAGGGAGTGAACGTCTTGGATGAGCCACAACCGGAGCGGTTTAGCACAAATTTAGCACAAGGGGCGGTTTTGAGCGGTGTTGCGAGAGCGAGGAATCTCGCAAGTTATTGATTTATTATGGTGAGCCGGCTGGGCCTCGAACCCAGGACCCTCGCCTTAAAAGGGCGATGCTCTACCAACTGAGCTACCGGCTCACTGAATGTAGGGGCCGAATTCTACCACCGACGATCGGCCTCTGCCTAGAGAGAAAATGCATCGTTTACCGCGCGCGTGGGCGGGTCTTGAGGGGATTGCGAAGCATGATGGTTTCACTGCGTTTTGAGCCTGTCGAAATCATGTCGATGGGACATTCGGCAATATCCTCAAGATACTGGAGATAACGCTTGGCTTCCGCAGGAAGCTGTTTGTACGTGGTCGCGCCAGATGTCATGCCGGACCACCCCTTGAACGTTTTATAGACCGGCTCGCAATCGGTCAATACCTGGAGATCGGACGGCATGTCGCGACAGAGCTTCCCTTGATAGCGATAGCCGGTGCATACTTTTAGCTCCTTGCAGCCGTCGAGCACGTCCAGTTTCGTGACGGCCAATGACGTGAGTCCGTTCACTTTGGTGGCGTAGCGCATGACGACCCCGTCGAACCAACCGCAGCGGCGCGCGCGTCCCGTCGTCGATCCGAATTCCTTCCCTCGCGCTTGGAGCCCCCCGCCCACTTCGTCGGTCAATTCCGTCGGGAACGGCCCGCTGCCGACACGCGTCGTGTAGGCTTTTACGATCCCAAGCACCGCGTCGATCTTCGTCGGTCCCACGCCCGTTCCCGTCGAGGCGCCACCAGCCGTTGAGCTGGATGAGGTCACGAAGGGATAGGTGCCGAAGTCCACATCCAAGTGCGTGCCTTGCGCCCCTTCGAACAACACGGTCCTCTTCCCATCGATCATCTTATTGACGAGCATCACGGTATCGACGATATGACTCTTCAGCCGATCGGCATAGCCCATATACTGCTGGAATATTTTGTCGACCTCGAACCGTTCCATCTTGTACAGCTTCTCGACAAACCAATTGACCTCGACCAGATTCTCCTCGAGTTTGGTTCGAAAGGCTTTCGGATTGAGCAGATCCCCTATTCGAATACCGACCCGCGAGATCTTATCGGCATAGGAGGGGCCGATCCCACGCCCCGTCGTGCCAATTCGGCGAGACCCCTTCGACTGTTCAGACGCTTTGTCGATGGCCTTGTGGTACGGCAGGATGAGATGGGCACGCTGGCTGACGACAAAATTCTTTCCGATCTTGACCCCCTGAGTCTGGAGATGGTCCATCTCCTCGATCAATGAGGCCGGATCCACGACGACGCCGTTCCCGATCACGCAGAGGGTCCCAGGATAGAGGATGCCGGAGGGGATGAGGTGAAACACGAAGGTGCCCCGGTCGTTGATCACAGTGTGCCCCGCGTTGGATCCGCCCTGGTAGCGAACGACCGCGTCGACGTCGCGGGCCAAGATGTCCACGATCTTGCCCTTACCTTCGTCGCCCCACTGCGCCCCGATGACTATGAGATTTCCCATCGCCTGAAATACTCCCAAAAAAAGAGCCCTGGCCAGACCGAAAGCCAGAGCCGAGGGGCCATGGTAGGGATGACTCTGTAGTTTGTCAAGAACCGTGATTGCCAACATTCCTAGTATCGTCCCTTTACTCACCCCTCATCTTCAAAGGCAGGCCCAACCCGTCTCATATTGCGCGCGTCGAACGAGGGGAGTCTTCGACCGCGCGTTCTGCGAGCGCGAGAGACGGTTGGGCCTGCCCTATCTGATTTTCTTGACTGCCAAGGGAATGCCGTGTTAGCATCACCGCTGTTTCGCAAGGATTTTCGCCTGTTTCCAAGCCAATCGACGTGGGGCTGTAGCGCAGTTGGGAGCGCGCGTGAATGGCATTCACGAGGTCGCCGGTTCAATCCCGGCCAGCTCCACCAAACTTTCAGGTCAGCGGCAAGGGGCTAGAGGTAAGAGCAATCTTCAGATATAGCTCCTGGTCTCACGCCAATCTTGGCTCGTCAGTTCTTCACCTCTAGCCTCGTGCCGCTAGCCCCTAGCCTGTCCGGGGGAAAATGCTTCAAATCGAGTCCGTCAGCAAACAATATTCTACGAGAGTTCTGCTTGAGGGTGCGACGGCGCATCTCCGCCCCGGTTCGCGGGTCGGCCTGGTGGGACCCAATGGCGCCGGCAAGACCACGCTCTTCCGCATGATCCTCGAGGAGGAATCGCCGGACAAAGGCACCATCCGGAAACGGCCTCGACTCCGCATTGGTTACCTCCCGCAGGAACTTGAAACCATCACCGGCAAGAACGTCCTGGACGCCACTCATCGCGACCTCTACCCAGAACATGAGGCCGAACGCATCCTCATGGGGCTTGGATTTTCCGAGATCGACTTCGTCCGTGATGTCGAAAAACTGTCCGGCGGCTATCGAATGCGTGTTGCCTTGGCGCATCTGTTGCTGACCAATCCAGATGTCCTCATGCTCGACGAGCCGACCAATCACTTGGATAAACCGACGCAACGCTGGTTCGAGCAATTCCTCCTGGAATCGGAGATGACGATGCTGCTCATCAGCCACGACACGGCGTTTCTCGATCGTGTCGTCACACACATCTGGGATCTCCGGCACCATAAGATCGAAGAATACCGCGGCAACTATACTTCGTTCCAAAAGATCCGTGCCGAACGGGACGCGCAACGTGAGGCGGCCGCAGGACGCCAGGCCAAAGAGGTCGCACGGGTCCAAACCTTCGTCGATCGCTTCCGTTACCAGGCGAACAAAGCCAGCCAGGTCCAATCGCGCATCAAGCAGCTCGATAAGGTCAAGATGATTGAGATTAAGCGCGATCCCAAACGAGTGAAGTTCAAGTTTCCCCTCCCCGCAGCGAGCGGCCGACAAGTACTGGAACTTCAGTGTGCGGCCAAGCGTTATGGGGAAAAAGTGGTGTACGAAAAAGTCGATTGTTCGATCGAACGGGGCCAGCGTGTGGCGCTGGTAGGTGAGAACGGAGCCGGAAAAAGTACGTTGCTCAAGATGCTGGCAGGCGCGCTGGAGCCGGACAAAGGCAAACGAACAGTCGGCCATGGTGTCACGCTGCACTATTTTGCCCAACATCAGGCCGAGACGCTGAACCCAGAACATACCATCCTGGAATCTCTATCCGAAGTGTCCAACCAGGCAGAAACGAACTTCCTCCGAGGAATTGCCGGCGCCTTTCTCTTCACCGGTGACGATCAAAAGAAACCCGTCAAGGCATTGAGCGGAGGGGAACGCAATCGCGTCGCGCTCGCACGGATGTTGGTCGAACCGGCAAATACGTTGCTGCTCGACGAACCGACCAACCACCTCGATCCGGCGTCGGTCGATATGCTGACCGATGCACTCTCTGACTTTCCCGGCACGATCATTTTCATTTCCCACGACCCCACCTTTCTCACCAGAGTCTGCACATGCGTCATTGAGATCGAAGAGGGCAAGGCCCGCAGCTTCACCGGTGACTATGAATATTACTTGTGGAAAAAAGCACAGGAACTCGAATCCATCAAGGAATCGAGTGACGATCTAAAGGGAGTGGACCGCGGAAAGACCGTTGGGCCGACCAGAGCCATGGAGTCGCAAGTCCAGGCCAAGTCCTCATCCGGAGATCGCCGTGATTTGAGCAAGGCCCAGGCCCGTTTGGACAAGCAGCTCGCGCGGGCCGAAGCCGAGATCGCCGACTGTGAGACGAAGATCAAAGCACGGGACCTCGAACTGGCCAACCCCGCACTCTACAAGAATGAATCTACCAAGTGGAGCACCCTGCAGATCGAATATGACGGCTGGAAGAAGGACCTTGTGCGGCTCACCGCCCGGTGGGAAACGCTCTCAGCTGAATTGGAAGATGTGAAACAGAAACTGACAGCCTTCGCTTAGCAGCTGCAGGAAAAACCATCTCGTAAGACGTGAACCGTTAGACGTGAGAGGATGTGGGAAAAGAGCATCCAACAATCCTACATTTCACGTTTCACCTTTTACCTCTTACGCTTTACGGCTCTTGAGAACGACGATGGCGGGCTGTTTCAGCATCCTGCTAGACTGAGGATTTGACCGTTTCTTCGAGGTAATAATACAGCCAGCGGTTCTTCTCTTTCGTCACTAACTCGTCCCAGACCACGCCAATCAAAAAGCCTTTCTCCCACGGCTTCACCCAGGCGACTTTCCCGTCGAGCCGTTCCATCTGTTCCGCGCGATCTGAATCGAGAAACGCCAACGACACCGTCACTGGCTGGGCCACCGCCAACTTCTCTTTCGTGTGCAGACCCGCGCCGACTTTGTTGACGTTATCCAAGACAGCCGTAATCGCCTTCGATCCACTCTTCGGCGAAATCAACGCGGAGCCGACCAATGTTGCCCGAACAAGCTTGCGCCGTTCGTTCGTCGCAGCGATCGATGGAGCTAACTTCGGACTCTGTCGTTTCATGGGCCTAAGTATAACCGATTAGAAATCTTTGTCCAGCACTCTGCCCGCCCCCCATTTATGTGTCTTTAGGCCGATAGTACCGACGCCCCTTGAGCGATTCAGGGAGGTGATCCTGCACCTTGGCCTGAGGATCGTCGTGGACATAGCGATACCCTTTCCCATACCCAAACCCCTTCATCATCGAGGTGACGGCATTCCGCAAATGGAGCGGAACCCCTATATTTCCATGAGTTTTTGCGTCTTCCATGGCCTCAAGCAGTCCGACATAGGAGGCATTATCTTTTTGCCTGGTCGCAAGGTAGGTCGTCCCCTGGGCCAGATTGATCTGCGCCTCGGGAAGCCCCACAAACTGCACGGCCTGAGCGACCGCAGTCGCGACCACTAACCCCATCGGATCGGCATTCCCCACGTCCTCGGAGGCAAAAATAACCAACCGCCTGGCGATAAACTTCGGGTCCTCCCCCCCTTCCAACATCCGGGCGAGCCAATAGAGGGCGCCGTCAGGATCAGAATCGCGCAGGCTCTTAATGTAGGCAGAGATGACGTTGTAGTGTTCTTCGCCGGACTTGTCGTAGCGGATTGATTTCTTCATCAGCGCGGCTTCCAGCGCCGCTCCATCGATCAGGCGCGTGCCATCAGGCCCAGCCGGTTGCTGTGTGACCACAAAATCCAACGCCGTCAGGAGCGCTCTCGCATCGCCGTTGCCATACGCAATCAGTCGTTGCCTGGCATCGGGTGGCAGGCGGGCACTCCACTTTCCCAACCCGATCGCAGGGTCCGCGAGCGCCCGGTCAAGAATATGCCCCAGTGCCTCATCTGAAAGGGGCCTGAGCACAACGACCAAGGAACGAGACAGGAGCGGTGAGATCACTTCAAATGAGGGATTCTCCGTCGTTGCGCCAACCAGGATGACCGTGCCCCGCTCAACGTGAGGCAAAAAGGCATCCTGCTGCGCCTTGTTAAACCGATGAATCTCGTCGACGAAAAGAATGGTCCGTTGACCGTTGATCGCCTGACGTTGCTCTGCCGTCTTGATAATGGCCCGCAGTTCGGGAACACCCCCCGTGACCGCCGAAAATGGCACGAACTGCGCTTTGGTATGGCGCGCAACGAGATGCGCCAGCGTGGTCTTACCCGATCCGGGCGGCCCCCAGAAGATGACGGAGGAAAGTTGATCTGCCTCAATCGCCCGTCGCAACGGCCGATCCGGCGCAGTGATGTCCTCTTGCCCGACGAAGTCCGCAAACTCTCGCGGCCTCAGACGCTCGGCCAACGGAGCCTCAACGGATTTCTCTCCATCGGGAGTGCCAAACAAATCAGAAGTCTGATCGCGTGAAGTCGTCATCTGAGCCCCCAAGAATGGGGTGAATTGTATACGCCGAGCGAGATGATCGCAAACAGACCCTTGACCATAACTCATCCCAATGTTACGAACAGCGGCGAGAGGGAACAGCATGCAGACTCGCGTCAACGGCATCACCATGGCTTACAGCGACCAGGGAACCGGCCTTCCCATCGTCTTTCTCCATGCCTTCCCCCTAAACCGAACCATGTAGGCGGCGCAAGAGAAGGCGCACTCTTCACAGTTCCGGATCATCACGATCGACCTGCGAGGGTATGCGAATCAGATGCGCCGCTGTGGCGCTATACGCTGGAGCAATCGGCTGACGATGTAAACGCACTGCTTGACCAGCTCGCAATCCAGCAGGCCCTGTTCGTGGGGCTCTCGATGGGCGGTTATATCCTCTTTGCGTTCTATCGGAAGTACGCCAATCGCGTGAAGGGATTGATCCTGGCCGACACAAAGGCTCAGGCAGATACAGCAGAAGGAAGAGAAGGGCGATTCCAGATGGCTCAGACTGCCTACAAGCAAGGACCGTCAGCCATCGCGGACATCATGATTCCGAAATTCCTCAGCCTTACAACCATCCAGGGGAAAATAGGATCTCGTCCAGCAAGTCAGAGTCATGATCGAAGGGAATCACATCAGCGGGATCGCTGGAGACTTGATGGCAATGGCCGAGCGACCAGACTCAATCCCGCTCTTAAGCCAGATCACCTGCCCTACCCAAATCATTGTCGGCGAATTAGACCAAGCCACCCCGCCATCCGACGCCAAACTCATGGCCGATCATATCCCTAATGCCCAAATGGCTGGAATGGCTGGATTGAAATGAGAGGGACCAAGCAGGACGTTCAAAAAGTTCATCCAGCAAGGCCGCAGCGAGCAAAAGCCCGAGGCGATTTTCAGGAAAACTGAAGACTGGAATGGCTGGGATGATGAAGTGGTAGCTGGGTGTTCAAAACGGCTGCCCAGCGCGGCCGCAGCGAACGCAGAGGCTACGCGTACTTTTTCAGTACGTGGAGCCTCTAAGAGAAGCGAGAACAAAGCTGGAAGCCATTTTCAACACCCTGCCTAATCGGAGTCGCCTACGCTGCCTCGTCGTATCAACTTCAAAAACTCCAACCTGGTTTGCGGCTGACTGCGGAAGGCACCCAGCATGGAGCTGGTGACTGCGGTGGTGTTCTGCTTTTCGACGCCCCGCATCATCATGCAGAGGTGCCGCGCCTCGACAACCACGCCCACTCCATGCGCATTGAGCTTGGTTTTAAGAGTTTCGGCGATCTGTACGGTGAGCCGCTCTTGAACTTGCAGGCGGCGCGCAAAGGTGTCCACGATGCGTGGAATCTTGCTGAGCCCCACCACCTTCTTATTGGGCAAATAGCCCACATGAACCTTGCCATAGAAGGGCAGGAGGTGATGCTCGCACATGCTGAAAAAGTCGATATCTTTCACGATCACCATCTCGTCGTACTCGATCGGAAAGAGCGCGCCATTTAAGAGGTGGTCGATGTCCCTCTGATACCCCTGGGTCATGAAGGCGAGGGCCTTGGCCACTCGCTCTGGAGTCTTGAGGAGCCCATTCCGTCCTGGCTTTTCCCCAAGGGCGAGCAACATCTCTGTGACCAGGGATTGCAGCACGTCCAGCTCCGCCGGATTACCGCTCCCGCTGACGTCTTCAATCTTCCGCTGACTTCGCCGCTTAACTCCCTGCTTAGCCATGCCGTCCCTCTCTGAGCACTGGGGCCTGACTCGCCGACCCCGCATACTCGAAGTAATTGTCGCGGGTTTCGATCAACCCGACCTTTTCCAGTTGCCCGGTGGGAAGGTGCTTCACGAGGAGATCCCAGATTAGCAGCACCAGATTTTCTCCCGTCGTGGTGAGATCGGCAAATTCAGGATCTTGATTGAGATCGTGATGGTCGAATCGCGTGACCACATGGTCGGCCACAGTGCGATCCAGCCAATCGAGATCCATACCTACATTGGCCGTGGTCGGAACCGTGCTCTTCACGGTCACCAACACGACATAGTTATGGCCGTGCCCATTGGGATTGTTGCACTTACCAAACGCCGCCCAGTTTTCTTCGGGAGATAGTTGATCCGTATGCAGCCGATGCGCCGCACAGAACCGATATCGCCTCGTCACACTCGCCTGTGCCATCGTAGATTCAGCTCACATTCAGCTTAAAAACAGAAAAGCCAGGACTGCCTCATACCCGGACAATCCTGGCTTCCCCTAATCATTCAACGAAGCAACCCGCGTCACTCCAGCGCACATGCCTTAGGCGCTGAAGGAGCTGCCGCAGCCGCAGGTCGTCTTCGCTTGTGGATTCTTGATCGAGAACCCGGACCCTTGCAGGCTGTCCACGTAATCGACTTCGGCGCCCTGCAACAATGGCGCGCTCTGCGAATCCATGATGACCTTGACGTCACCCTTTTCAATCACGGTGTCGTCGTCGCCCATCTTGGACTCAAAGGCCATCCCGTATTGATAGCCATGGCATCCGCCGCCCTTGACGTAGACACGCAAGCCGACAATATCCTTTTCTTCGACCATCAGTTCCTGGATCTTCTGTTCTGCAATCGCCGTAATCGTAACCATCGTGATCCTCCTTGTGTGACCAGGCCGTCCTTCGAAGACCTGCCTGGAATGGCTTAGTGTAACATCTCTTTACCGAATTTCAATACCCTGCGACTCCACCTGCGTCGTCGTGGGCGCAACCCACTTACCCTCTGGTACCCGAACCAGCACGTCTCCGAGCACTTTGGCCTGGCAGCCAAGCCGATGCCAGGGCTCACTGAGCGCTTCCCGATCGAGGAGATCTTGCTCATCGAAATCGATCTCCGACAGATTCTCGGCGCCCATCTGCACTTCCACCCGACAGGTGGTGCAGGAGGCATTCCCCCCACAATCGTTATTCAAGACAAACCCGAGAACCTTCGAGGCCTCCAGCAACGACGTATTGGCCTCAACTTCTCCGCTCTTGCCATCAGGATGGAGAAACGTCACACGCGGCATCGCAAATCCCTCTCAATGCGCCGTTACACCGGCCGCCACCGGCTGATAGGGGCAGCGCTGCAATCGGATATGTTCCTCAAACTCGTGGCGGAACAATTTTATGCTGCTCTGAACCAACACTGCAGCCCCGGTCACCAACGTACAATAGCCCGTCCCCTTCACAAATCCACAGAGCTGAAGGAGACTATCCATATCTTTCTCCGTCCCCTCTCCCTGCTCGATCTTGGTCATGAGTGCGGCAAGATTGATGGTCCCCATGCGACAGGGTGGGCACTGCCCGCAACTCTCGTCCTTGAAGAAATTGGAGAACTTGAGGGTCTGCGCCACCATGCAGGTCGCATCATCGACCACGATCATGCCGGCCGATCCGAGTCCCGTGCCGGCTTTCTTCAACGAATCGAAATCCATCGTCAGGTCAAGCTGATCGGCGGTGACCATCGAAAACGCCGGTCCACCTGGGAACACCGCCTTGATCTTGCGCCCGCCCGGCACTCCCCCACCGCATGTCTCAATGAGTTCCCGGATCGTGATCCCCATCGGCCTCTCGTACACGCCAGGCCGATTCACGGCACCGCTGAGCGAGAACATCATCGTGCCTGGACACTTTTCTGTGCCGACCTGCGTAAACCAGGCTGCGCCTTTCAGGATGATCCTCGGAATGTTGCACAGAGTTTCGACATTGTTGACCAGGGTCGGCTTCCCGTAGAGGCCGAAGTCCGTCGGGTAAAACGGCGGCTTCTGTCTCGGCATCGCTGGCCGCCCCTGCATCGATTCGAGCATTGCCGTCTCTTCACCGGCGACATAACTTCCATGGCCTTCGAAGACTTGTAGGTCGAGATCCATGCCACTGCCCAGGACATTCTTGCCCACGAACCCTCGTTCTTTCGCCTGCGCCAACGCTTTTCTCAGATTCTCCCGTTCTTCGTGGTACTCATGATTCACATAGATAAACGCCGCTTTGGCTTGGACCGTGTAGGCCCCGATGAGGCAGCCTTCGATGAGCTGGTGTGGCGCCAGCTTGAGCAAGTGGCGGTCTTTAAACGTGCCCGGCTCATGTTCGCCCGCGTTGCAGACAAAATAATGTTCTTTCACCCGGTGGTTGAGGACCTTTTCCCACTTGATACCGGTAGGAAAGCCCGCGCCCCCTCGTCCACGGAGCCCGGCTTTCTTCAGTTCATTGACGATGTCGTGCGCACTCAACTCTTTGACGCACTTCTTCCAGGCCTCGTAGCCCCCAATCTTCAGGTAGGCCTCGATATCCCAGGGCGCGCCATCAAGCGTTTGAAGAACTCGTGGTTCAGTCGCGGTCGTCATGCGCTCTTTCTCATCCGTTCGGATCAAAGTATGGAGCGATACTATAAAGCGCCTGGCCGGCACTCGTCAAGGCAATGCCACGATAATAGGCCTAAATCTCAACGACTTAGGGCCACTGCCCCATACAGAACTAGGCATATGGGCCATCTGAGCGTCTCGTGGGAATTCCGGAGGTTGAAAGCAGAGGTGGGCAATGAACTGACCGCCGACGGGTTTTCCCGCCGGCGGTGAGACAAAGTCTTACTTGAGGTGGCTGCCGGCACCCATGAATAACAGCATGGGAATCGACAACATAAAGTTGACCCGCGAAGCGAGGAGCGCGGTTCGGCCCCACTGAGCCATTTCTGCCGGCGCAGGGGTCCCCTGGGCTGCCGCCGTCACCGCCGCAATAATCTTCTTTTGGTTCGGCCAAATGATCGCGTGGACGTTGATCATCATGATGAGGCCCAAGAGCCCGCCGATTCCCAACGCGATCGCGCTGGATCGATCTTTGGGCAGGTAGAAGTACAACGCAATTCCGGCAAACACCGTGACCGTCGCGCCATGACGAAACCAATTCAGCGCGGCAGGCATCAACTTGGGAATCACGATGTTCTTGGTCGGACCATCCAAGCTCTTCAGGAACGCCGCATTGATCAGGTTGAAGAAATATAACAACCCGATCCAGGTGATGCCAGCCAAGAAGTGGACCCAGCGCAACAGCAGACCAGCCCAGTCGGCCTCACCGACTCCGATGCCGGCCATACTAAGATACCCCACGATCAATACTGCGGCGAGCGCGAACCCTGCGCCCATCGTTTGCATTGGATTCTCTAAAAATTTCATTACGTCTCCTTGTTCGGTGAACTGCTACGGTGCATTCTGTACTGTAGGCCCGCTTCTCCTGTCAAGCGGCACCTGCACCATGATCCTGTGACGCCATTAATCGATCGACTGTCGCGCAGAGTTCGCGCACCGCGCTCGCCGAGGTCACCAATGCCGCTCGCTCCTCCGCCGTCAGCTCATATTCGACTACCTGCTCCGCCCCGCCTCGCCCCAGTTTGACGGGAACCCCCACCACCACATCCTGCAGCCCATACTCGCCTTCGCAGAGCACCGCGCAAGGCAGCACCCGCTTCTGGTCCTTCACGATCGCCTCAACCATATCGACCACCGACGCCGACGGGGCATAGAATGCACTGCCCGCCTTCAAGAGGCCCACGATTTCGGCGCCTCCCTCACGTGTCCGCTTCACAATCGCGTCCAACCGGTCCTGTGACATCAACTCCGAAACCGGCTTCCCCTTTACCGTCGTGTAGCGCGACAACGGCACCATCGTGTCGCCATGCCCCCCCAAGACCATCGCAGACACATCCGGCCCGGGCACATTCAATTCGGCGGCGATGAAGGCACGCATGCGGGCGGAATCGAGCACCCCTGCCATGCCCAAGACCCGCGACTTGGGCAGTCCACTCACACGACGCGCCACATGGACCATGGCATCCAACGGGTTGGTGACGAGAATCAGGATGACGTTCGGCGATCGGGACACCAGCGCAGACACGACCGATTTCACGATCTTCGCGTTTGTGGCCAACAGCTCGTCACGGCTCATCCCCGGCTTGCGAGGAATGCCGGACGTGATCACCGCCACCGACGAACCGGCCGTTTCATCATAGCCGTTGGTACCCACCACGCGGGTGCTATAGCCGCAGATGGGACCGGCCTGTGTGATGTCGAGGGCCTTGCCTTGCGGGACCCCCTCGACGATATCGACGAGTACCACCTCATACTCGTCCTTCTCCGCCAGCCGCTGTGCCGTCGTACCTCCGACGTTCCCCGCACCCACCACCGTAATCTTCGGTCTTCCCATCATCGACTCCTCGTGAAGCGTGAAACGTGAAACGTGACGCGTAGAATCCCTTTACGCCTCACCGCTCACCCCTCACGAATGTTCATGTTCTGTCCAGCCCGCGACTTTAAAATTGATCGTGCAGACGAAATTGTCCCCATCATAGAAATTGACTTTGATCTTCTTCTTGCCATAGGTCTTTGCCAGAAAGGCGTCCGGATCATCGACCAATTCCTGATACCCTCCCGCCGGATATTCGCCGAGGTCGTGAAATACCACGATCATCCCCACTTTGACTTCTTGAAGAATCTTGGCCCAACAACGGGGATAGACCTCCCAAAACTTGGCCTCGATCATCTCCTTCGTCGGCTCCTGCCGATCCACCCCCGGTTTGATGGGCTGTGCAAACTTCGCCAACCGACGAACATAGGGATACTGATTCCCGGAAAATAGCTTGTATAACCAAGGCGGCACGGTCGGTCGGTCAGTTTCGTTAGCCATGTTCTGTCTCTCGTGAAAGGTGAAACGTAAAACGTGAAAGGATTGACTCTCGAATGTCGCCTTCCGCTTTCCGACTCCATTTACTTCTCACGTCTTACGTCGTCAGCCGTTGATAGATCCGCGGTAATCGCTTCGGCAAAGCTTCGAGATGATCAATGACCGCGAACTGCACGTTCCCGTACATTCTCCGGACGTAGCCATCGGCCTCCCGATCGATCGTGATACAAAACGGATGCACCCCCCGCTGACGCGCCTCTCGTAACGCAGCCTTGGTGTCTTCCAGCGAGTACTCGTCTTTATACCCGTCATCGAGCGGACGCCCATCGCTGATGAGAACGAGCAGTCGCGTCCGCGCCTCTCGCGCCAGCAATTTGGCGGTGGCATGGCGAATGGCTGCCCCATCACGGTTTTGCTGCATGGGGGCCAGTCCACCCAAGCGCTGCGCCGCCTTTCCGCCCAACTGATCGTCAAAATCCTTGATCACCAGAAAGTCCACTTGCCCGCGGCCTTGGCCCGAGTAGCCATAGAGCGCATATTGATCTCCGACCGCTTCGAGCGCTTCACACAGCAGCACCAGCCCCTCTTTTTCCAGATCGATCACCCGGCGGCCACTCTCTAACTGGCGACTGGTTGACCCACTCACATCGACCAGAAAAGCAGCCGCAACATCCCGTTCTTTTCGCTCCCGCCTGACATAGATCCGATCCGACAAATCAATGCCCGCCGCCCGCTCCGCACACATACGGACCGCCGCATCCACATCCAGCTCGTCGCCATCAGCTTGGCCCGGCACACGCCGCAACCCCGGCGGCCGCAGACCTTCAAAAAATCGTCGAAGGGCGGAAACCTCACTTCCATATGCGCTCAACGTGGCCGCCACCATATCCCCGCTCCCCTCCTCCGCGGTGCGCTCGACAACGCGACACCAGTTGAGGCGATAGTCATCGATCCCCTGATCCCATTCTGGATAGCGCACCGTACGATCGCCCGGCCCGGCATGATCGATTGGCGCCGGCTGTTCGACCTTCACGGCCAAGAGTTCTTCCACCTGGGAGGGCAACTGCCGCCCCCCGGCAAGCCGATCCCCCTCCGTCTCCGTGCGTGTCCCCCCTCGATTCTGTTGGCCCTGCGACGAGGCCTCCTGCGATCCGCCTGCCGCGCTCGCCATACGTTGAAGGTCTTCTGACTGCTGCTGATCGTCCGCTGTCCGTCCATCCTGCGCATGCTGACGAATGAACTCAGGGTTCATGGCCCCACGGTACACCCAGTTGGTGACAGGGCGATAGTCCTCACCCGTCTGATCGGACGCGGAGGGGCCGACACCCAGCTCTTCTGACGCGTCACCGGC
>JANOMG010000312.1:0-7636 GCA_031420175.1 Nitrospira sp. | reverse complement strand
CGCGATACAGCGGGCTGGTCCAAAGCTGGTGCTCAGCGGCTGAGGACGAGACAATACTGGGCTAGTGGCCAGTCTAAGCTAGCCGGTGGGCGTGGGTGGCTGCGAAATTAAAACGATCGGCTACACATGTAGATCCGTTGTACTGAAGGTCTTCGGACCCGGGTTCAACTCCCGGCGCCTCCACCAAACCTCGCTTGCGCTACCCCGCGCAGGCTTTTTGTACGTACCGGCGCCTCTGTTACGATCTATCGTGATTGTAGGCGCCGGATACAATCTGCCAGTCGTTCTGTTTTCACAGCTCTCGTTTCTCCCACTCTTCTCTCCCCAACTACGCCCTATGAATGGCTCCTGCGAGATTGGCAGATTATCGGACACCTCGATCTGTGCAAAAACGGTGGTGAGAGCGGGACACTATGCGGCTCAGCAGGCCTAGGTCCAGCACCTACCGGTTGTTTCCACTGGAACGGACCCTCTCCACTGTATGGCCCAGCCTACGCATCCGGGGTCTAATTATTAAATAGGCTAAGAATCGGATCTCCACGCTGGATTTGTTCTCGCAATTTTCGGTACCCTGGTCGAGTGAGGATGCGCATGTGGCCCTTACGTATGTGCGGAGGTAGAGACAGTCGATGATGCAGGCTCGAAACATGATTTACGCGATGATGTTTAGCCTGTTGTCAGCGCTCTGGATCACAAGCGGTCTTTCACTGGCGAATGAAGCGCCCCCTGTTAAGCCGGAACTGGTACCGGCTCCGGCACCACCTAAACCACATGCGGCAGAGAGTGAGTCGAAACCCACTGGAAAGGTACACCCTCCCTCCAGTGCGGGAGCCCTACCAAAGCCAGCCAGCGTACCTCAACCCCCTGCCGAGGTCATCGGAAAGGATGGTGCTCCCATGGGGCTAGTTCCTGCCAGTGAGTTCACGATGGGGAGCGACAAGGGCGATGACGACGAGCAGCCGATCCATCGCGTCTTCCTCGACAGTTTTTATATGGACAAGTTCGAAGTGACAAATGGCCGGTTTGCGAAGTTTGTCGAGGCGATTCAGAGTGAACCGCCGTGGGGCTTCGCGGACAAGGACACGCCCGTTGTCCACTCGGATCGTCCGGTTCGATGGGTGAACTGGATGGACGCCATGGGCTATTGTCTGTGGGCGGGGAAGCGATTGCCGACCGAAGCGGAGTGGGAGAAAGCCGCACGGGGTACGGACGGAAGAGTCTATCCATGGGGGAACGACCAGCCGACTGTGGCCCAGGCGGTCTTCGGGTTGAAGGAAGGGGCGGATACGGTTTCGCCCATTGGCAATCGCGACAAAGGGAAAAGCCCCTATGGTGTTCACGATCTAGCAGGCAATCTCTATGAATGGGTGACTGACTGGTACGACGAACAGTTCTATACGAAGAATCCTGCCATTAATCCACGCGGACCGGTCGAGGGCACCGCGAAGGTGCAACGGGGCGGTTCGTATATCAATAATCCGTATCGGCTTCGGTCCTCCTTTCGGACAAAAGGCGATCCCACCGAGCATGATGCAAACGTCGGATTTCGTTGCGCCCAAGACGCACCGAAACTGCCGTAGTCTTTCCTCTCCCCCTATTCGGTCTTTGCCGTAGAAAATGCCGAACCTATTGTTTTTGGTTGCCAGCGACGAGAGGATAGACGACTCCTGCCAATGCGGCTCCGAGTATCGGGGCGATCCAGAAGAGCCAGAGTTGTCCGAGTGCCCATCCTCCCACGAAGAGTGCAGGGCCGGTGCTGCGCGCGGGGTTGACGGAGAGATTCGTGATCGGGATTCCGATCAAGTGAATCAGCGTCAGGCCCAGGCCGATCGCGATAGGCGCGAAGCCCTGCGGAGCACGACTGTCAGTGGCTCCAAGAATGATAAAGAGAAACATGAACGTGAGTACCACTTCGGCCAGTAGCGCTGCCATCAGCGAATAGCCGCCTGGTGAGTGTTCTCCGTACCCGTTGGAGGCGAAGCCGCCGAGTTCGAAGCCGGCCTTCCCGCTGGCGATGAGATAGAGCGCTCCGGCTCCGAGGATCGCACCGACCACTTGGGCGCCGATGTATCCTGGGAGATCACTTGCCGGGAAGCGTTTGCCGACCATGAGGCCCACGGAGACGGCTGGGTTCAGATGGCAGCCAGAAACATGGCCAATGGCGTAGGCCATCGTCAGCACGGTCAGTCCAAAGGCGAAGGATACACCGAGCAGACCAATGCCGACTTGAGGAAATGCGGCAGCCAGCACTGCGCTCCCGCATCCACCGAACACCAACCAGAACGTACCAATGCCCTCAGCGAGCAACCGGTTTGTACTCGGCATTATTTTCTCCTGATTAGAAGGTGAACGGCTGTGCAAAGATACGTCCGCTGTACTGAACTGCCCTATCGGCTCACGGTCTAGCTTCCAACACCAGATTAAACGGCGTCTGCGTCGCGCGGCGGAATCGTGTGAGCCCGCCTTATCCAAACGTCTGATTTCGCTGCGCTCAAGACGCGCCGACACTGCCGTAGTGATTGTTCTTCCCTCTATTTGGTCTTTGCCATAGAGAATTCCGATCCTATTAATGGAAGCGTGAAGCTGAAGGTGCTTCCTTTTCCAACGTCTGATGTAACCCAAATGCGTCCCTTATGAGCCTCAACAATCCACTTGGCAATAAAAAGGCCAAGGCCGAGGCCACGACGGTCGTTCATTTTAAGCTGTGAGAACCTTTCGAAAATTTGCGCCTTTGCCTGTTCGGGAATTCCAGGTCCATTGTCGATTACAGAAATTTCAACATGAGTCTCCTGTTTCCGTGCAGAAAGCTCAATGGTGCCTCCATTGGGCGTGAACTTCAGTGAGTTTCCGATCAAGTTGGATAACACCTGAAGAATTCTGTCGTGATCTAGGTCGGCGAATATCGGCTCTGGGGATGTGCGAATGGTCATTTAAAATGACTTACTCGAAACGACCGGGGCAAATAGGTCCACGCATTCTTGTAACAAAGCGCGAAGCACGACCCTTTCAGGGTTAAGGTTAAGCTTGTCATGCGCCATTCGCTCTACGTCAAGTAGATCGCTTATCATCCGGTCCATGCCCGCGGCGCTCTGCTCGATTATTCCGAGGTTTTCTAGAATTCTAACTGTAATAACTTCGTCCTTAGAGAGATCTCTCCGCATCAAACGAGCGCCGATCGAAATAGCGGCGAGGGAATTTTGCATGTCGTGACTTACAATGGCGAGAAATTGATCCCTCGAAATAAGCTCTAAGTCGGCGCAGACTCGTTCATCGAGAAGTTTGCTGTCAGTTTCTTTACGCTCATTTTCAAGGAGAGCTTCGGCGATCAATTGTTTTTGAACGCGTTCCTGTGTCCGAGCACGATCTTCTTCTTCTCGTTCTATAGCTTGGGCTTTGTCAGACCGTTCGCGCTCTTGAATTAAAAGTTTCTCGTCCAATTGTGAAGGTTGAATACCAATTGCGTCACGCCGATGCTCCTTACCGAGGTCCACTTCCTCACGTTGACTTTCACGATTTTTATCGGCGGCAAGCCGAATCGAACGGATTGTCTCACTTGTCTTTCCTTCGAGCGTCTTAGTTTTTCGTTCGAGATATTCGTCAGTTTTGTCCCGCTCATCCTCTAAGCTCTTGTCGGTTTTAGCGCGCAGCTCTTCAGAGGATTCTGTTTCGTTAGTGTCCATAGGTTAAGGCCCCGCTTCAGTTTTCAAGAAATCAACTGCATCCACCAGGAAACTATATCAACGGCCCGGTGCGATTACTATGCGCGAGGTAGTTCATACCGCCATCCTCACTGCCAAGAACGCGAGCTGCAGTCGACCAGGTATTGATTCAGACACATGAGACCGGTTGTCTCCCGTGAGCGACTCGAAGCGCGTGGTCAGGCTTTTGCCTCGAGCACCAGATTGAATGGTGTTTGCGTCGCGCGGCGGAATCGTGTGAGCCCGCCTTTCATGACCACGTCGCGCAGCCGCACCTCCCCTGCTTGGGTACCGAGGGCCGGGCCATTGCACGCCAGGGAAGCCGGCACGCAGATCATGGTCGACGCGGCGTAAAAGACCCGACCAACCGGGTTGAGATTCTCTTCCACACGATCACCGGCGAACGGCTCCACAATCATCCAGGTACCGTCTTGTGCGAGTGTCATCTTCACGCGCTTTGCAGCGCCGACGGGATCGCCCACGTCATGCAGACAATCGAAGTGGGCGACGAAGTCGTAGTCCGTGCCGGGACAGTTTGTGGATTTCGCTGCTGCGAAGGTCACGTTCCTCAGGCCTGCTTGTTTGGCCCGTTTGCGTGCCGTCAGGATCGAGGGCTTATGGTAGTCGAAGCCGATGAAGGTGGATGTGGGATAGGCCTTCGCCATGATGATGGTGGACGCCCCGAACCCGCAGCCGACGTCCGCGCCCTTCGCACCCCTCTTGAGCTTTGCCTCTACGCCATCGAGGGAGGGAATCCAATTCGCCACGAGGTTGCCCAGGTAGTTCGGACGGAAGAATCTCTCGGTGCCCTCAAATAATCGGTGATCGTACGGATCCCATCCGAGTCCCTTCCCGGTCTTGAACCGCTGCTCGATCTTGGGGTTGGCTGAAAATGTGGCCGCGATGACCTGAAACGCACCAGGGAGAAAACACGGACTGCTTTCATCGGCGAGTGCCATCGCCTGTTCTTCAGGGAGCGCGTACCGACCGGTTCCGGCGTCATAGGTCACGTATCCACCTGCTGCCTGATTGCCCAGCCACTCACGGACGTACCGTTCGGCTGTCTTGGTTGCCTTGGCGAGTTCAGCCGGCGTGACGGGGCCCGCCTTCGCCATGGCTTTGTAGAGACCGAGTTTGTCGCCAAGGAGCACCATGTTGGCGCTCAGCGCGGCTCCAATGTCGCCGACTGCCTTGCCCATGAATGCATTCAACTTGTCAGGATTGATTGCGATGACACATCTCCCTCTGAATAATTGGCCGCATTCTTTGCCACTTGCTCGCGGCTGTCAAGCTGGAACGAATGGAGTAGAATACCGCGTCGAACACGAACTCGAAGGGGCAAAGGAGGCACTGAGCATGAAAGAGTATCGCGTCAAGCCGGGCTCACAACTCAACTTGGATACGTGTGACCCCGACGACACCGGTGAGTACAAGAAAACGGATCAAGGCAAAGAGAAGGCGAAGGCCGTCACAGTTCAGTTGATCGGCAGGCTTGAGGAGCTGCAGGAGCGCCTCTATGCCAATGGCGACCGAGCGGTGCTCATCGTGTTGCAGGGGATGGATACGAGCGGCAAGGATGGGACGATCAAGAGCGTGATGTCCGGTGTGAATCCGCAGGGCTGCAAAGTCGTGTCCTTCAAAGCTCCGTCGTCGGAGGAACTGGGTCATGATTTCCTGTGGCGCGTGCATCAAAAGGCGCCGTCCAATGGCCAGATCGGCATCTTTAACCGCTCGCATTATGAGGACGTGCTCATCACCCGTGTTCATGGGTTGGTCTCGGATAAGGTAGTGAAACGACGGTTCAATCAGATCAAAGAATTCGAGGAGCTGCTCTATGAGAGCGGGACGACCATTCTTAAGTTCTTTCTGCACATCTCAAAGGAGGAACAGAAAGAACGGCTGGAGGAACGCATTCGCGATCCGGAGAAGCGCTGGAAATTCAACGAAGGAGATCTCGAAGAACGGACACTGTGGAAGAATTACATGGATGCGTTCGAGGACATGATGGCCGCCACGAGCACTGATCATGCGCCCTGGTATATCGTGCCGGCTAATCGGAAATGGTATCGAAATCTCGTGGTCGCCGATCGTGTTGTTGCAGCGCTGGAAGACATGAAACTGAAGACACCGCCTGCTCCTGCAGGGGTCAACTTCGATACGTTGAAGATCGTGTAACGAGTCAGTCGCCGCCAGAGTTGCGGGCATGACGCGATGTAAACCCTGTCAGGTGATGTCAGAAGGGCTCGTGAAGCAGGTCGGTAAGAGATGATGAACAGACAGCATAGCGTGGTCAGCGCGCCCCCAAGCCGAATTTCTCTATGTGGGCTATTTGATTGTGGAGACGATCTCGCGCCTGGGTAGGGTCAACTCTCCCGCTGCGGCCGTTATGGTTTCTCTCTTCCGCAACCGCTTCGCTGATATTCGCCGCTCCAAGGTTTTGAGCTGGTGGGTATGTTTTATGCTTAGCGAACCATTGCCTGGATAATTTATTTTCCTCATTGACATGATTTTCTAATGGGCGTAAGAGGATTCTACGGCCCATTCGTTCACTCGATCAGGGGGACCGGACAGGACGCGCGGCTGTTAACAGGTTCCCCCGCCAACTTTCTCAAGAGAGGAGGGTAGCGATGGATGACCTCACTCCACCTGACCACACAGGCCCGCCGACTCGAGAGCGGGCTTCTGATCGGTCGTGCTAGCCGGTTCTCCACTGGCTGTGCCGTAACGGCACCAAAGACCAATAGGTTATTAGCCTGACTCTATCAATGGAGAACTCGATGCTGGCGCGAGGAACACAAGTGCCTGGGATGAATTCGTTCTCCCGCGATCAGGTGCCCAATATTCTCGCTGTCGCGTGGGTCTCGGTTTTTGCTGGGCCGTGACAATTTCACAGCTGAATCGGCGTCCTAAGCGCCATAGAACGGGCGACCTCCTACCTAGTGCAGGGTCGCCCGTTCTGTGTTTGCCGGATTGAACATCCCACTGCGACTTAATCTCACTCTGTGTTTCCCTGCTTGCTTCTGAGTGACATTAGCTCGGAGATGTTTTCTCGCGATCTTTCTAACTCGCTCGTCGATTTCTCTTCCCTCCGTTGTCTTCCCCGCGAGATCTGTTTCTTGGCTACGATGCCGACGAGTGTGATCGACGCCATAAGATATAGAACGGGATGCCGCTCAAGACCGTCGCGGCGCCGAGGAGCGATTCAACCGGACGTTGGAGTAGGCTATAGATTACGAGTGCGAGGGTTCCCGCGATCAAGGTGGCCGGCATGAGCGGATAGAACGGGGCGTGGTAGCGATGCGGGACGTTGGCTGGGTCGCGGTGAAAGTGAAAGATGGTCGAGAGGGTCAGGGCCATGAAGGGAGCGAGTACGAGGCCGCTATACACGATCAATTGCTCGAACGTCCCGCTGAGAATGAGGAGGGAGGCCCAGGTGCTTTGGAGCAGGATTGCGCGAACTGGCACGCCGCTCCCTGCATGAAGCTTGGCAAGCCAGGGAGTAATCATGCCGTCTTGTGCCATCGCCCAATACACTCGGGGTCCTGCCCACGTCATGGCGCTCACCGCCCCTGCGATGGAGAGACAGAGAATGGCGGAGACCAGTCGCCCACTCTGTGGTCCCCACAAGGCTGCAGCGGCCTTCTCCGCGACCGGTACGATCGGTTCTCGGGCCAACTCCTGGATCGATAGCGCCGACAGATAGACGACATTCAGCAGTAGGTAGACCACGCCGACGAAGGCTGTGCCCCCGATCCTTATCTTGGGCAAGGTCCGTTGGGTATCAACGATGTCGCTGTCAATGTAGCCCGCCACGTTCCACCCGAGATAGCAGTAGGTCACGATCACAAGCGCAATGGCGGACGCCCCAAACGTCGGCTGTTGCATGGTGGGCCTATCGAGAAGCCCGATTCCGTGGCCCGCCATCGTCCACAACCCGC
>JANOMG010000311.1:0-19249 GCA_031420175.1 Nitrospira sp. | reverse complement strand
CACTTGAGCTTTGAACACCGCTGAGTGCGTCCGTCTCGTTCTCTTTGTCATGCTCTGCTCCCTTGCATCGCCCAGTAGGGCCATCAACGGTAGCAGATTCTCCACTTAGCGGCTTGTTCAAATTTCCGGGGCCACTTCTGTGCCGGACGGGAAGGCGGCGGCAGAACAATTCATGCGTGTCCCTGGGCGGATCCTCATTTCCGTAGGGGCTGCATTTGACGATCCATTGGAGGGCTGTTTTTCACTGGCCCGGCCCTTGACCGAGGGCGCAATCATCCTGGCGCTCAACGACGCAGTGGGGCATTTGTCCTTGCCGAGCCACAGGGCCGATGCATCCTCTGCTTCGGCGCCCATTACCGCAGTCCCACAGGCTCCGGAAACCCCGCAAGCTCCACATGGCCTCCGCCTCATCGACGCGGTGCGCAACGTGATGGAGGAAGACGGCGAGGTGCCGGCCTTTATCTTCACAGGACCGGGGCTGCCCCGCCTGGCCTTGAGTCCAAAGGCTAAAAAGGTTCTATCCGACAAGCCCTGGGAGGAAGTGAAATCCTGCAACTTTGCCGCTCCCGTGGAGGTGCAGGACGTGCCGGTGGGGGATCCCATCCTGCCCCGTCTGGTTCTGGACGGGCAGCCGTTGCACTACCTGCTTTGGCTTGCCGGACTCCATAGCGGAAGGGGACAGCTACTGCCCTTTCTCGATGCGACCAAACACTACAAGCTGACCCGGTGGCCAGAATTCGGCACCATCGACTTCACGCCGCAATTTTTGAAAGTGATGAGTTACCTGTCAAAGCACAGTGCCGCCTTGCCCGATATATCTGCCTGGTGCGGCATCGCAAGAGAGGATGTGGCCGATCTGCTGAACGCCGCAGGACTCTGCGGATATTTGGCGGAGGCCTCTTCCGACGAGCGCGGGCAGGCGCCTACTCAACCGACGGAAGCCGTGCAAGAAAAACGTGGCTTGTTCAATCGCATTCGCAACAAACTCGGGATGCTTCAGACAGGGTGATGCTGCATGAGTGAATTTAAGATTATCTTTACAGGGGCGATGGGTTCCGGGAAGACGACCGCGATCGCTGCGATCAGCGAGACCGAAGTCGTCAGCACGGACATGGGTAATTCGGCCACCGACGAGCATGAAAAAGCCACCACCACGGTGGCGGTGGACTTTGGATCGATTACCCTGGACGACGGCGGCATTGTGCGGCTCTATGGCACGCCGGGGCAAAGACGGTTCGAATTCATGTGGGGGATTCTCTCCAAGGGGGCGCTGGGCCTGGTGATCCTGGTCGACAACTCCCGTGAAAGACCGCTTGAAGACTTGGCCATCTACTTGGATAACTTTGCCGGCCTGATCGAGGATACAGGCGCGGTGATTGGGGTGACCTGCACGGACAAGGGCCCAGGGCCAGCGTTGGACGAATATTACGAAGTGTTGTTGCAGCGCAAACTGATTCTTCCGGTGTTTCCCATTGATGCGCGCAAGAAGACCGACGTCCTCACGTTGCTGGAAGCGTTGTTCAGTTATCTGGAAGCTGTGGCGCGCTGACCGAGACGGGAAACGTGAAATGTTTCGGAGAGAAAGTATTCGGCAGTCCTACATGTCACGTGTAACCGTTCACGTTTCACGATTCCTGAGAGGGAGAAGAAATAATGGGGAGCATGGCGAGCATGAAGTCCCGAGTCAATCCTGAATGGATTCCCGTGTGCCAAGAGGCCTTGGACACCTTAGTCGAGCGGATCCCCGACATCCTGGCCGCGGTCTTCACGACCGGCGACGGGTTCGACGTGGCGGCCTATGTGCCGAACGAGAAGATTTCTCCCAAGAAACTGTCTGCGATGACGAGTTCAATGCTCGGGTTGGCCGAGGCCTTGGTCTCCGAAGCGATGTTGTCTCGTTCCAACGATGTCATTATAGAAGCCGAAAAGGGTCAAATTCTGTTGTTGAGCGTCCCCCACGTGAGGGGAGGGCTGCTGTGCAGTGTCATCGCCAACAAAAAAGTGTTGATCGGCGAGCTGCTCTGGGCCTGCAGGCAAAGCTGCGCGACGGTCGGGGAGAAGCTGGGAATCCACTAGAAGACGTGAAGCGTGAGAACCAGATAGACAAGACAGACCAGATAGACCAGATGAACGAGACAAATCAGATAGACTTGCAGCTCCAGGCAGGTCTGGCTCACAGGCTTCCGATGGCTTCGACTCTCGGAGAGACACCATGACCCTGTGCCATCCAGCTTCGGTCGATACAGGAGAAGAGACGTCTGGCGTAGCCGTGGCCATGCGTCCTCCGCGCCTTGCGATGGCCCTTCCGGTCGCTTTTGCCGGGGACCATGATGCCGAGGGAGGCACGACAGCCAACCTATCCTGGAGTGGTTGTGCGGTCACGGCGACGGCCTCGGTGCCGGTTGGAACCTATCTGCGCTTGCTCTTGAAATTGGAACAGGGGCCGGTGGCCCTGGTGCCAGTCGATCTCGCCGTGGTCCGGTGGAGTTCGAATGAGCGTTTCGGCGTCGAATTTATCAAGATCGATCTGGTGGACCAGGCGCGGCTCCGCTGGCTCGTGACCGAGACTGGCTCCACTCTTCAGACGGACGGTCGCGTTTCGAGTTCCAAGTTCCGTGTTTCGAGTTTTCGGAGACTGTTTCCTGACAACATGAAACGTGAAACGAGAAACCAGCAACTCCTGTCCCGATTGAACGACGCATCGCCAGCCAGCGCGGCAGAGCAGAGAGCCATCAATCTATGAACGGCCAGGAAGTCGCCATCAGCCGCGGTCGGAGGATCAGGCCCGCCAAGAGCCAGGAGACCAAGGATTCCCTGAGGGTTTCGTACCTGACCGATCGGGCATTGGGGAAAGGTCGCATCCTGTCGCTGTCGGCGCGAGGCTGTATCGTAGAAGGAGACGTGCCTTTGCCTGTCGGCTGTTGGGTCCATCTATTTTTCCCTGAATTTTCTGGTACGGATGCGGCCTTTGTCATCTCCTGGGCGATTGTTCGATCGACCGAGGGCCGCCGGTTCAGCGCCAAGTTCCTCTCGATGCCCGCTTCGCAGTGGAAGCAGCTCGGTGAAATTGTGGAACAGGGGGCAGGAGACGAGGGATATAGGCTGAAGGGGGAAAGACCGAAGGTCGGAGTCCGAACACTTCAGCCTTAACCCCTCGTCCTGCGAATGCAGCATCGATCGCGGGACGTGCACTCGAGAAAAAGGGGCCAAGCTAGATGCCTGCGATTCTGGTGGTCGACGACGATCCGGTGGTCAGGCAACTGCTTCGGACTGCGCTTCAGTTGTCTAACTATGAGGTGGAGGAGGCAGGCGACGGTCTTGATGGACTTCACTGCTGCGCCTTGCGACACTTCGATCTGGTTATCCTCGATTTGATCATGCCGAATAAGGACGGGCTCCAAATGATTTCAGACCTGACCCTCACGAATCCCTCGATTACGATTCTGGTCGTCAGCGGCTGGATCGACGACAAATTGAACTTACTGGAAGCTGCCGCCAAACTGGGGGCTGACGACACCCTGCAAAAACCGTTCGACGTTCAGGTTCTCTTGAGCAAGGTCGAAACACTTCTGGCAGGGGATCGCGTGGTAGGAGACGAGGGATACAGGCTGAAGGGGGAAAGACCGAAGGTCGGAGTCCGCCTTAGCCCTCGGACTTCACCCATGAATAAGGTGCTTCAATAGTGGACACAGAACAAACCAGATCGGCGGCAGACCAGTGGGCGGCCACGCCCATAGGCATGGCTTGTGTTCGGTGCAGCAGAGATTTTGTGTTGGCTGTGCAGGAAGAGAGCTGGACTGATCGGTTGTTGAGTCGCCTGCGCGTCGTGCCCTTCAGATGCCAAGTCTGCAGTAGCAAATTTCGAAAGAAGCAGGCAGTTCCTCGACCTGAAGTTGGCCTTGGGCGGCGGCAGTATCTTCGGTTACCAGTCCAACTGCCCTGCATTATCCAACTTCAAAACGGAACTACCTCATCGGCTATCGTCAAGGATATCTCAATCGACGGGTGTAAGATCATGGACCACCAGACACTGGAACAAGGAACAACGGTCACGATTCGGATGTCCGGGCTCGCACTTTCCGGGACCATCAATGCCGAGGCCGCTGCCGTCCATACATCGCATCCGGAATCGGTGGGGATGAAATTCATCCGGCTGAGTGAATTGGGACGAGAGGAACTTGGGCGCTTTCTCTATATCGCATGGAAGTCAGGCAGAATCCATGAGCCGCGTGAGGCGTAAGGGGTATGGGTCAATGGTGAATGGTCGGAGTGGGAGTCGATCTGATGAACTTACAACATTGACCATTCACTATTGACCATTTGTTCGATTCCTGAATCCCTTCAGCCTTCGCCCCTAGTCTGTTACGAACCAGTGAGGGATACCCATGCTTGACGAACAGGAGAAAGATCAACGGCAGCACGAGCGCTATCCCCTGTGCTTTCCCGTTGCCTACGACGGAGAAGGAGTCATGGGCCAGGGTCAGGCGGCAGATCTGTCGATATTGGGTTGTGCCGTTGTGTGCGACGCACCGGTTCCGGCCAAAAGTTATATAACGCTGCAACTCTCGTTGCCGGATGGAGAGACACCCTTGGACATCGACCTGGCGGTGGTGCGAGGACTGGCTCCGGCGGCGGCGGCGGTGCCTGTTCCATTTCCAGGACGGGGACTGCCGATAGGAAGAAGGGCGCCTCTTGCAACCAGTCAGGGTCACCCATGGCAGGTGAACAGGAGGGGAGTCGCAGGCGGCACGAGCGTTATCCAGTATCTCTTTCCGTTGACTACCTCGGAGGGGTCATGGGTTTCGGTCAGGCCACGGACCTCTCGATATCCGGTTGCGCCGTCCGGTCGAATGTGTCAGTGCCGATCAAGACCTATTTAAAAATGCAACGCTCGCTGCCGGATGGAACCAAGGCGATCGAGATCGATCTGACGGTGGTTCGCTAGAGCCATGGCGGGAGCTTCGGCGTCGAGTTTACTGTCTTCGGCGAGGCGCAAAAGAAAAGGCTCCAACGATTCTTGGCTTCGCTGATCGCGCCGGATCCTTCGTGATGAAGGCAACTGGTTTGTTTAGTTGTCTGAACGAAACTAACCAGATGAACTAATTCACCCAAATAACCAAACAAACGTTCTCCATCAACTGATGTTCCACGAGGCGCCGATGACCAGTGAAATGCAGGATGCGACGCAATTGCCTGTGACAAGAGACGATGGACAACCCTTGCTGTCCGACGTGCTTGCCCAGCTCAAGGAGACACAGAAGATCGCCGGTGTCGGCAGTTGGCGGCATGATGCCCGGTCCAGACGTCAAGTCTGGTCGGATGAAGCCTATCGTCTGCTGGGATGTGAACCGGGAGCGGTCCAGCCGTCGGTCAGCCTGTTTCTCAGGTGTGTGGTCCGGGAGGATCGCGCGCGCGTGTGCGACGCGATCCGCAACTCGGTCACCCAAGGCCTCT
Organism: Nitrospira sp.; assembly: GCA_031420175.1. Classification (GTDB taxonomy): domain Bacteria; phylum Nitrospirota; class Nitrospiria; order Nitrospirales; family Nitrospiraceae; genus Palsa-1315. Next base: position 13,795 of record JANOMG010000311.1, on the reverse strand, counting down.
CGCTCATGCTGGTTTTCCGGTCGCGGTGGCCGACGGGAGACATTCATTTTCTGCGGGTCGATGGCCGATTCATTGTAGATGAGAGCGGACCGGTGCGGTGGAGCGGGACGCTGCAGGATATCACAGAGCAGAAACGCACCGAGCTGGAGCGCGACCGCATGTTCGATCAGGTCTGCGCCGGGCGGGAGCTGATGCAGACCCTGTCTCACCGGCTGATCCAGACGCAGGAGGCGGAGAAGCGGGCTATTGCCCGCGATCTGCACGATGAAATCGGCCAAACCTTGACGGCGCTGCGGATGTCTTTGGAAGCGGCGAGCCTTGCCCACGATGTCGTTGCGGCGTCAGCTTCGCTCTCGGACAGCTTGGACATTGTCGATCAGATGCTGCATCACGTCCGTAATCTGGCGCTGGACCTGCGCCCGTCGATGCTCGACGATTTGGGGCTCGTCGCCACCTTGAAATGGTATGTGGCGCGCCAGGCAAGCCGATGCGGCTGGACGGCGGAATTTCACAGCGAGGGGTTGAGGTCCAGGCACGACGAGCATGTGGAGGTTGCCTGCTTTCGCGTGGCGCAAGAGGCCTTAACGAACGTGGCGCGTCATGCCAAGGCCCGCTGTGTGTCGCTTTGCCTCCAGCAGAAACCGTTCGGAGTCCTGGAGCTGATGGTGAAAGACGATGGAATCGGATTCGACCCTCCCAAGGCCAGATCCCTGGCTAAGGAAGGCCTCAGCGTCGGTCTGCTCGGGATGGAAGAGCGGGTCCGGTTTGCGGGAGGGACGATCATGATCACGTCGCGAACCGGAGAGGGTACGACGATCTGCGCGCAGTTCCCGCCGCAAGGCACGAGCTGGATCGAGAAACGGAGTGTGGCCAGATGACAGCGGCAACGATCCTCATCGCGGAAGACCATACCTTGGTGAGGGCTGGCATCCGCGCCTTGCTGGAAAAACTGGACGGGGTGCAGGTTGTCGGCGATGTCAGCGACGGTTTGGAGGCGGTGAAGTTCTGCACCGAGCATCCGCCCGATGTGCTCTTGATGGATATCTCGATGCCGGGATTGAATGGCTTGGAGGCGACGCAGCGGATCATGGCCGAACAGTCTGGCATTCGTATCTTGATCCTCTCGATGTACGCCAACGAGGCCTATATGAATCAAGCCTTGGGATCCGGCGCGGCCGGCTACCTGCTCAAGGGGGCGACGACCGATGAATTCAAACTGGCGATCGCAACGGTGCTCAAGGGGGAGACCTACCTGACTCCCGCCATGACCAAGTACCTGCTCGACTGTCGTCGCCAAGGGGTCAATCCAGAGGAAGGCCCTCTGGCCATGCTCACCTCCCGCCAGCGTGAGGTGTTGCAATTGATCGCCGAAGGCCATTCGGCCAAGGATATTGCATCGCGTCTCGAGTTAAGTGTGAGGACGGTTGAAACCCACCGGGCGCAACTTATGACCAGACTCGACATCCATGACGTGGCTGGCCTTGTACGTCTTGCTGTACGTACGGGACTAGTTTCGGTGGAGGGGTAGGCGACGGATGAGGCTGAAGCTGGGAAGGCTGAAGGTCAGTCTAGCCCGGAACGATCAAGCCAATGCTAGACTTGATAGTTAATAGCTAACTAATTGTTTATTGTAGGTTAAGCATATACACTTTTCGGTTTCTTCTTACTTTCAGTCTTCAGCCTAGCCCCCTTCAGCCTCATCCACAACCTTCCCCCCTTCAGCCTTCAGCCTGAGTCCCTTCGGCCTGAGTCCCTTTCCCTCGGTTTCTCCGTATATTTCCCCTCCTGGGCGCGTAGATTCCACGATGGTCGGATCCCCGCTTCTCGGCCATACTTAGCTCATGAAGATTGTTGGAACCCATAGGCCGCATCGAGTGAATCTGGGTACTACGGCAGTTCCGCGATCAGAAGAGTCACAGTCGGTTCATCACATTTAACCGGAGGTGTTTCCATGGCTGACAAGTACAGTGAGGCATTCGACAAGATTCAAGGAGAGGTGCCAGGTTTCATCGCCATTGCGTTGGTCGATCTGGAGACCGGCATGACGCTGTCCACCAAATCGACCCGTGCAGAGTTCGATCTGAACGTGGCAAGCGCGTTCAACGCCGAGCTCGTCAAGCAGAAACTGAAGACGATGAAGGCCTTGAACATCAAGGGGGCGTTGGAGGACATCCTTCTTACCTTGAGCGAGCAGTTGCACATCATCAAGTTCGTGACGCCGAAGACCTTCGTCTATATGGCAGCCGAGAAGGCGCAGACCAACTTGGCCGTCATCCGTTCGGTCATTAGCAAGCATCTGCCGTCATTGACATAGGCTAGGAAGGCCTGTTGGGAATCAGCCGGATGGGGCTGGAATGGTAGACGATCTCCGGCGCGCGGAGGAGCACAAACAAGTCGAATGGAAAGGAGCAGATGATGGCCAAGGTTATACAATTGCATGTAGTCGAAGCCGCAGGGGCGAAGGGTGTCGCTGGCGCAAAAATCATGGTCGCTGGTTCTGCGACAGAACAGGTCACCAATCAGGATGGTGACGCGTCGCTGCTGCTGGACGACGGCGAGGTGACGATTCAGATCGATGGCGCCCAGGCTTATAAAGGCACGGTGGCCAGTCTGAAGCCGAAGGAAGTGTTTACGAAGAGCGGCCAGCGTCTCGCCGCCTAGCCGGCCCCTGCGTTTGGGAGCGGAGTTGCTTGTTTCTCGTTTCAGGTTTCATGTTGTTAGGCGTCACGCTCCGAAAACTTGGAACTTGAAACGCATGACGAGATACGCATTACGGGGCTGTTGGGGACTGTCGCCTTTCTTCTTGGCGACTGTCCCCATCCCTCTCCCATTCCTCCCTCGCCTTCCAACGCAGAACTCAGAACTTCTCCTCACCCCTCACGTTATACATTTCGCCCCTCCCGCTCTTCTCGCAAATCTGGCAGAGTAATAGAGTGGCCTGGCACCGCCGCAGACGGCGAAGCCAGTCCCCCTACATCTCTCTGAAATTACACGGATTGTGCTGCCTACCGATTGAGCAATCTGCGGGGTGCTAGCATCCGACATGGTATTGGTCGCTCATCCACATGGTTATCCACAAGCCGTGCATATATTTTGTGGACACCGAGTACATGGGTGTCAGCGTCCTGACTCCCTCTGGCCTCTTCCAGCGCGGAGCTTCATCGTGATGACGATGAAAGAGCAATAGGAGAGAGCCATTTCGCTTCTGATGTCTGCTTTCATGCCATGGAGTCTGTAGATGAGTATCCAGCCTATCAAAACCAGGTATGCCGTCTATCGTTGCTCATGTGTCATCCACAATTCCTCATCTCGTCATGGGGATTGAACGTTGTGTTCAATCAGCTTCGGCAGGAAAGATAAATCTCCTCTTTGTGCTCATGCGACAAGCGACAGAAGGATGGTATGATGCCGCCGGTTTGCTGTCTTCCTTCGTCGAGGACGAGAAAGCTGTCAGCGTAATGAGTTGGGGGAACGGCTGATGCCAAAACTTGTGACCGTCTTGAGACCGGAGAAAATTCAGGAGCAAGCTCGTATCTATGTCCGGTCCTATATTCTCATGCCATCCGGGGTGGTCGGACTGGTCTGCATGATTGGTGGGGTGGGATCACTCGGCTATCAACTGCTGGCAAACCATACCTATACCTCGTTGACATTTCTTGCTAGCTCAGCGCTGCTGATCGTCGGTGCGTTGTGTGGGTGGGGGCAAACTCGTTATCACCGCTATCTGTTGGGTGCCTTTCCCGAGGTGTATGCCGCACGGATGCGAACCGCTGTGGTTCAAGGTAGCAGGAAGGCCAAGGCCGCACCGGAGATGCCGGAAATCACCCATGCCGGACGAGGCTTCGTTCCGATAATCTCTATTGCCGGAGCGGCCCTGATCTTCGGCGCATCAGCCGCGGCCATGTTGCAGGGTGACCTTGACCCGCTCCCAGCTGTATTGGTGCCCTGGGCGGGATTCTACTGGGCTAAGTTGTTTGGTTGGCGTGGAATTATTGGGTAGGGTCAGTCGACCGATCTGCTATCGGGTCCGCTTTTTGGGTTTCGACTTCGAGGTTCGAGGCGCCTTGTCGAGGGCCTCTATCTGCTTCATCTTTTCTTCCAATGTGCGAATCGCCTGTCGGAGTTCAGGAAGCCGTGGAATCACGGCTTGGGCTTTGACCCAAACTTCATGAGGCATGACGGGAGCTCCTGAGACGATTTGATTTGGTTCGAGGTTGCGGTTCACACCCGCGCGAGCGGCGATCATGACTTGATCGCCGATGACGATGTGATCAGCCACTCCTGCCTGTCCACCGATCATGACGTGGTGTCCCACGCGAGTACTGCCGGCGATCCCGACCTGTGAGACCAGGATTGAATGGGCGCCGATCGTGACGTTATGGGCGATCTGGACCAGATTATCGACTTTGGTGCCTTGCTGAATCACCGTTTGGCCGAGTGTGGCCCGATCGACGGTCACGTTCGCGCCAAGTTCGACGTCGTCCTCGATCGTGACTCCGCCGAGCTGGGGAATCTTGTAGTGTCGTCCCTGGTCCTGCACATAGCCGAATCCATCGCTTCCGATGACCGTGCCACTGTGAATGATGACCCGCGCGCCGATCGTGCAGTCTTCTCTGACGACGACGTTGGGATAGAGCAGGGTATCGTCCCCGATGGTCGTATCATTGCCGACAAACACACCGGGGTAGAGCGTCACTCGCGCCCCGATCCTCACACGGTCTCCCAGGGTGACCCCAGGCCAGATTGAGACATCGGGGCCGACCTGCGTATCGATGCCACGGACAACGTCCGCGTCAATGCCGCGGGGAGGGGCGACCGGGCAAAAGAAGGCCTTGGCGGCTTGCGCAAAGGACAGTGTGGGATTGGCGACAACGATGTGGGGATTGGTGATTTCAGCAAGGCGCCGGTGGGCGAGGAGTGCTCCAGCCACGGTGGGCCCGCTCGTCTTGAGCATCCGATCCCCTGTGACAAAGGTCAGATCATTCGGGCCAGCCTCTTCAAAACTGGCCAGGCTTGTAACGCTAGCTTGTGGCGATCCCACAAGCTCTCCGCCGACGACGTCGTGGATCTGTGCCAGTGTGATGGGGGTGCGTGGACGCGTCGCCATGAGATTAAGGCTTCTTTTTGCCCTTTGGCTTAGATGGTTTGGCTGGTTTCTTCGTCGGGGCCGCTGAGGCCGTTTTCCCCAACCGCTTTTCAACGTAGGTCACGACATGGCCGACTGTCGTCAGTCCCACGAGGTCTTGGTCGGGGATCTGGAGATCGAAGGCCTCTTCGATACGATAGAGCAGTTCGATCACGGCCATCGAGTCGAGACCTAAATCGTCACGCAGTTGCTGTGTGATGAGTATCGTGGCCGGATCGCATTTCAGGTACTCACCTAATGAGGTACGGATCTTCAGCGATACATTGGGGTCGGTTGCCATGTGTCGATTCTCTCGGTAGTGTTCTATTTGGTTGCCTGTTTCAATACCACAGCGGCATTGTTACTGCCAAATCCAAAGGCGTTCAGCAAGGCCACTTTCACGCGGCGCTCCTGCGCCGAGCGGGAGAGTCCTGCCAATGCACAGGCCGGATCCGGGTCGTCATAGTTGGCGGTCGGATGAATCTGGCCCGTGTGGAGGGCCAACACTGAGGCGATGCCCCCGATGGCACCGGCGGCACCCAGTGTGTGCCCGATCAGCGATTTGGTGGCGCTGATGGCGATCTTGTCCGCGCGCGATTTAAAGAGTTGCCTGATTGCCCTGGCTTCAACGGCATCGCCGATCGTCGTCGACGTGGCGTGCGCATTGATGTAATCCACCTGCGCCGGAGTCATGCCGGCATCCGCGAGCGCCAGCCGCATGGTATGCGCCACTTCCACGCCGTCTTCGCGGGGAATGACCATGTGATAGGCCTCACTGGTGGCGGCGTAGCCCGCAATTTCGGCATAGACTCTCGCCTTGCGCTTTTTGGCATGTGCAGCTGATTCCAAGATCAGCGTGCCGGCGCCTTCTCCCATGACGAAGCCGTCACGCAGCCGATCGAACGGCCGAGAGGCCTTCTCCGGGTGATCGTTGAACTTGGACGAGAGGGCACGCAGGGAACAGAATCCTGCGAAGACGAGCGGGGTGATGCTGGCGTCGGCTCCCACGACGATCACGACATCGGCACGGCCCTCGCGGATACAGTGGAGTGCTTGCCCGAGCGCATGGGCGCTGGAGGAACAGGCTGTGGAGATGGTCAGATTTGGTCCCTTGGCGCCAAAGGCCATTGCGACAATGCCGGATGCCGAATTGAGGGTGATGGTGGGAATGAAATTCGGATGGACGCGATGGGGTTTTTGCTGCTGATAGAGCTGGGTGACTTCGCGCTCGCCCATCACCATTCCACCCATGCCGGCTCCCACGATGACCCCAACGCGGTGAGGGTCCTCTTTTGTCATCTGGAGGCCTGAGTCGTCCAGCGCTTCTTTTGCCGCGACGAGGGCAAACTGGGCGTACCGGTCGACACGTTCGCCATGGGCGGAGTCGAGAAACCGTTCGACCGCGAAGTCGCGCACTTGGCCTGCGACCTTGGAGCGGTAGCCGTCCATGGGAAAGGGATCGAACGACGTAATGGCCGAGATCCCGGATTGGCCGGCAAGGGCAGCCTTCCAAAACTCATCGACCCCGATCCCGATCGGAGAAACGACTCCCAGCCCTGTGACGACGACACGTGCCCGCATCTTCTTGAAATCCTTTCGGTAACGCGTTGACCTCTACTTACCGGAAGCGCCTGGATCAGTCAACCGGGCGTGGGATAGGCTGGCTCAAGGCTGAAGCTGGAAAGGCTGAAGGTCGGAGTCCGAACACTTCCGCCTTCACTCTTGCCCTCAGCCTTCAGCCTGTCTCTCGCGTCGCGCGGGTGTTAATACCGGACCTTGAGCATCAGATAGAGGCCAAAGCTCATAAAGAGCACATTCGCCATCCAGCCGGCGATCAGCGGCGTCAAGACCCCGCCGCGGCCGAGTGCGATTGCGACTGAGTGCGTCGTCCAATAACAAAAGCCGACGGCGAGCGCTTGCCCGATGCCCATCGCCATGCTGCCCCCTCTGGTGCCGCTCCGGCGCAGACTTAGGGCAATGCCGACCAGGACCATGATCACGGTGACGAAGGGGAACGCGATTCGACTGTAATAGTCTGTCTTGAGCCGTGCAGACTGGGAGCCCTGCTGGTGCCGACGTCTGGTGTAGGCTCGGATGTCGTGGAACGTCATCGATTCGGAATCGCCGGTGAGCCACGTGGTGAAGTCGTCGGGGATGAGGGCCAGTACGATGGCCTGGCGATCGAATAGGGTAGCTGATACGGCCCCATCGGGGGAAAATCGTCGGTGCTGTCCCTGGTGCAGGGTCCAGGTGGAGTCCCTATAGCGGGCTTCCTCGGCCTCAGTGATGCCAATCAGTTGGAATTGGCGATCGAACTGAAAGAGGCGCACGCCGCCTAAGCGCTCTCCGTCGACGGAGACACTCGTCACCTGCATGAGGCTGTCGGCTCCCACTCTCGTCCATGGCTGCTGGAGTTTTAAGGCGGCGGCAGGAGGCTTTTTCTCGATACGCATGGTTCGAATCTCTTCGGACTTGCTCGCGGCTAACGGGATGACGGTGGAACTGAAGAGTAAGAGCACGAGAGAAATTCCTGCGGCAAAGGCGATGAAGGGGGCGGTGATCCAGGGCAAGCTGATGCCGCAACTGCGCATCGCCGTGATTTCGTGGCCACGGGAGAGCAATCCGAAGGTCAATAATGTAGCCATCAAAATGGCCAACGGAGCGATTTGGAAGGAAATCGCGGGCGTCTTGAGCAGGAAATACGTCAAGACGTCGAGCCAGTCGGCGTCGTAGCGCAAGAAGCGGCGCACTTTCTCGAAGAAGTCGATGACGAGGTAAATCGTCATCAACCCGCTGAAGCACATCGTGAAGATCTTGCCGTATTCGCGAAGGAGGTAGCGGAAGAGAATAGGCATGGGGTTATTGGCGACTCATGATGTAAAACCACACGACCGTGGTGAGCGCGAAGACGCCATTCGGTAGCCAGGCTCCGGCAAAGGGCGGCAGGGTCGCTGTCGTCACCAGGAACTCGCAGGCAACATTCAGCATGTAGTAGACGATGACGACTAACACGCCGACCGCAAATCCGCCCATGCGTCCTGACCGTTTCGAGACGATGCCCACCGGCACGCCCAAGAGACAAAACACCAGCGAGGCGGTGGGAAAGGCCAGATCCTTATAGTATTCCATCAATCGTCGGAGCGCGGATGGGTCACGCCATTGGGATTGTGCGAGCTGGGCGATAATAGCATCGTACGACGGGCGTTCCTCCGTCGATGAGTAGCCGCTCTGATTCAAGGAGAGCTTCAAGTCATAACTCGTGAAGGCTACCTGCTCGTATTGATCGGCTTGATCCGGTCGGCTGTGAATGACGCCTTCTTGCAGGCGTAAGGCGACTTGATTGCTGGAGGTGTTGATCAAGACCTCATACTGTTGCGCCACGATGATGCGGGGATTGTCTGGATTCCGCTCATCGGAAACGAAAATCCCAGTCGTGGCCTGTTTGGGATCCCCATCCGGAACATAGATCATCATGTTGGGGATGGGCTCGTTAAAGGTCCCCCGTTCCAGCGCCAGCACCAGCTGATCTCGAAGGAGATTCAGCGCCACTTTCTTGAGGTTTGTGGAGCTCCAGGGTTGCCCCCACTGTGCTAACCTCAAGGTCAACCCGAATACGAGTAGGGCAAAGAGCAGGACGGGGCGCGTCAAACGCAGGAGGCTCAGGCCTGCCGCCTGCATCGCCACTAACTCCTTATCGAAGGACAGTCGACCGAACGCGGTGATCGAAGCGATGATCCCGGCGATCGGGAGGGTCAACACGAGGAACGACGGCATCAGATGGGCGAAGACTTGCAGGACCGCGACGATTCCGACGCCTTTGGAGACCAGCAGTTCCACGAGGCGCAGGAGTTCCCGCGTGAGCATCACAAAGCACAAGGCTCCGAGGCTTAAGCTAAACGGGGACAGGAGTTCAGTGAAGATGTAGCGATCTAGCAGCGTTCGTAGAAACATTCGACAAATCACGCTCCTCGCACGGTGCGTCACTATAGGCGACCAGGCGAAGGTTGTCTAGCGTAGGGGCCAGTAGCTTGTTGCGCATGGTGTCAACGAATGGCTTGACAAGGTTTGAAACACCGTGGTACATGCTGCGCGATTTACAATCAAGATGGGTCTCATGATTGATTTTGTCTCTCCCATCATCCCGTCATTCCAGCCCGCTCTTTATTCTGTCTTTTTTTTCATTTCATGTGTCACCAAGTTGGCTCCGGGACCGGTCACGTAACTACATGTGTCCGTTGAGGAAAGGAGGGTTTCTGTGAAGGCAAAAGGTACGGTGAAGTGGTTCAACGATCGCAAGGGGTTCGGGTTCATTCGTCTGGAGAGCGGCGATGATGTCTTTGTACATTATTCGGCCCTGCAAGGAGAAGGATTCAAGACGCTGAAAGAGGGAGAAAACGTTGAGTTCGAGGTGGTGCAAGGCGCAAAGGGGCCTCAAGCCTCGAATGTGCTGAAGGCAGCCGGCGCCGAATTGTCATAGGTGCCCGTACGGAAATTCAAACAGGGAGGCCTGCTCCTACAAAGGAGCAGGCCTTCGTATTTTTGCGGAGTGCTGTACGCATCAGAAAGCCCCCATTTCGTTGACAATACCTATGGACACTGTTAGCGTTTGATCGTTGTGGAGGTCTGTTTTGGCGATCGACCGCAGTAAAGTTCTGCAGAGCGCACAGCTCTTTGCGTCACGTGGACAATTCGACGCAGCCATCAGTGAATGGAAGAAGCTTTCCGCCGAATCCCCAGGCGATGGGAGTATCTTCAATTCAATCGGAGAGTTGCATCTCAAGCGCAATGCCACTAATGATGCCGTCGCGGCATTTCTGCAGGCTGCTAATGCCTTTCGTGCAGAAGGGGCCACGCTGAAGGCGATTGCCACATTTAAGAAAATTTTGAAGGTGGACCCGTCCCGGTACGACGTCTATCGGCATCTCGGAGATCTCAATGCGGAACGAGGTTTGCTGAGCAGTGCCGTGCAGGATTATCTCACCCTCGGGAAGCACTATCTCAAAGAAGGAAAAGGCAAAGACGCGCTGGACATCTATCGGCGGATTGTCACGCAAGATCCCTCGAATCTGGATGCCCAGCAGCGGGTGGCGGAACTGTGCCTGCAAGAAAACATGCAGGACGAAGCCACGAAAGTCTACTTGCAACTGGGGCGCGAACGGTCGGCACAACAGCGGTATGCGGAGGCCAAGGACGCGTATCAGGCTGTGTTGCGCATCGATCCTGCCAACAGCGAGGCCGCCCAATTCATTGACCATTTCGAAAAGACCGGTGGCACCTCTGGGCATTCCGCGAAGGCGGGCGCGGTTCAGGCGGGAGACCAATCAAAGAGTTCAGAGCCGCTCGACCTGCTGTCGGAGGCCACTCGTCGGATCGAAGAGAAACAATTTGCCGGCGCTGAGGCCATTCTCAATCAATTGCTGACCAAAGAGCCCGGCAATCCGGACGTCTGCCAGTTGTTCGCAAAGTTGCATCTCCAACGTGGAGATCTCCAGATGGCCCTCGGTGAATATCGGTACCTCGCTGGCGCGGCATTACGCGCACAGGACTATGCCCAGGCAGAAACGCTGATCACCGATTTTCTGGCCGTCGAACCGCAGTCGGTGGCGATGCTTGAACTCTACGGAGAACTCTACGGAGAGAAAGGTGATGCCGCCAACGCCGTGGTCCAGTATGGAAAGGCGATTGAGCTGTTGCTGGAACATCCCGAGCCAGGGATGCCGACCCTGCATGAGGAACTCTTCGAGAAAGTCACTGCGCTGGCGCCAGATAGCCCTACCGCTAAAAAACTGGCGGCTCTCATGCATGGCGCTCCAATGGAGGCACCGCCTGTTCCGGTTCAACCCGAGGCATCTGTTTCTCCCGCAGTTGCCGTTCCATCGATTCCGGTTCAGGAGACGAACACATTGTCGATCCCCGATGCCGCTCCAGACGATGCCTGGAGCATGACCTCGAAGATCGCCCCGCTACAGGATAGACATTTCTCGCTCGCCGAGTCGGAACTGGCACCAGTGCCAGACCAATCGGATCCGGTACGGTCGGTAGAACCGGAACCAGTTACGCAGGGCAGTGAGTTCTCGTTGTTGCAGGCCGAGCCGGAGGAGGTTGCTTCCATCGAGCCTGTCCTCTCCACGAGCGAGCAGTTCCAAGCCTATGTGGCGGCTGGGCAGCCTGCTGAGGCGGAGGAATGGCTCAGTCGTCTAGTGACGGCAGAGCCGCATCATTCGGAAGCCCGAGAACTCTTCGGTTACTTGCTCGAGATCAAGGGCGATACCGCCGGCGCCGCCTTGCAATATTCACGAGCCCTCGAATTGTTCCTGGCAGATCCGGAGAAGAAGGATGCGCCGCAGCCGGCGATTCTCTATGCCAAGGTCAAAGAGCTAGCTCCAGCCAGCCCGTTAGTCGCCAAATGGGCCGCGACGTTTTCGCCGAAGAAGCCAGAGGTTACGGTACCGGCCGTTGAGGCTCCGGTCTCCGCCGAGCCACCTGATGCGCTTGACCAAGAAACCCGCTACACCTTGGGCGTAGCGTACAAGAATATGGGGCTTTTGGAGGAAGCGAAAGAAGAGTTTGGCCTCTCGATGAAGGGGTCAGAGTTTTTCCTGGACTCCTGTCTCATGATTGCGGTCTGTTTGAAAGAACAGGGAGAAGGTCAGTCGGCGATCGTACAACTCGAGCGCCTACTGAAGGACCCAACGTGTCAGGGGGCCAAGGCGCAAGCCATCAGCTATGAACTCGGCTTGCTCTACGAAACGCAAGCACAGTGGAGTCAGGCTGCTGCTATCTATCAATCGATTCCGACCTTCCATGATGTGCCGCAACGACTCGACTCGGTTCGCGCACGTCAGAGTTCCGCTGAGCCAGCCTCTGCACTCCGCTACGCAAATTAGCAGACCCCTGAAAAAGTCTCTCTTCTCACCCACCCCACCCCGGTGCGCCGAGACGAACCTTTCACCAGGCGGCGTTCTCGCATCGTTCAGACCCTCCACGTACCCCAATGGTCTTTCAGCATCCTGCTAGTGAACGTGGTTGGGGGCTGAACGTCCGTTGAGTATTGCGTCAATATTCCTCAGACAGACCAATCCCATCTGAACCCTCGTATGTAATGTGGCAGAGCCGAGATGGGGGAGGAGCACCACCTGCTTTAGTTGAGCCAGCGCCGGGTGGACTGCCGGCTCCTGTTCATACACGTCGAGTCCCGCGCCGGCGATGGTTCCTCTCTTGAGAGCCTCGACCAATGCACCCTCATCGACGATCGGACCACGAGCGGTATTGATGAGGAAGGCGGTCGGTTTCATGCAGGCCAATTCACAGGCTCCGATCAGATGATGCGTGGCAGGTGTGAGCGGTACATGAATCGTCACGATATCCGCTTCCCCTAGGAGATCCCGTAACGATCGGGATTCCCACCCGGAAGAGAGAGAGGAGGCGGCCATCGCGTGGCGTGCGTGGTAGCGCACCGCCATGCGAAATCCTAGCGCACGCTGGGCGACCGCCTGTCCAATCTGTCCCATGCCGATAATGCCCAAGGTTTTGCCTGAGACTTCCGCTCCCAAGAGTTGTGTGGGGCTCCACCCAGTCCATTGGCCGGATCGCACGAGGACATCGCCTTCGACTATGCGGCGTGCCGTCGCCAAGATGAGAGCCCAGGTCAGATCCGCTGTGGCATCGGTCAAGACGTCCGGCGTATTGGTCACGATCAGGCCACGCTGTTGTGCGGTAGCCAGATCGATGTTGTTATACCCGACGGCATAGTTCGCTAGAATTTTTAGCCGAGCAGCCGCATGAATGGTCTCGGCGTCGATGCGATCGCCCAGTGTCACGATTGCGGCGTCGGCCTGGCAGAGTCCCTCACGCAGTGCCAATGAGTTAGGCAACACATCGAGCGGTTCCTGCACCAGCTGGAACCGCTCTCGCACGATGGCCATGACAGGGTCTGGGAGGAGGCGTGAGATGTAGAGGGTGGGACGTGTATCGGTCACAACGCGTACTCCTAAATGAGGCGCCTATATTAGCTGGCCGTGCATAACGGGACAACCGGACTTGTGCCGGTCTCAACAGTCCGTCTAGAATGACCACCCATTCAACTATGAGCGCACCAATTCTCATTCTGCCTGAACGTTCTCACGCCATTGCCTCCGACCTTCGAGCCACGTTAGGCGTGGACAAGGTCAAGGATGACTATTCGACGCTTACCGCCTATGCGGTAGATGCGAGCATCTATCGGATGAAGCCGAAGGCCGTCGTGCTCGTCGAGTCCGAGGACGACATCGCCGCCACGGTGCGGTATGCCGTACAGCGTGGCATCCCGCTGACGCCGCGTGCCGCCGGGACGAATCTGACCGGCTCGGCGATCGGGTCCGGGATCATTCTGGACGTCTCGCGCCTGAATCGGGTGTTGGAGCTGAATCGGGAAGAGCGCTGGGCTCGAGTGCAACCGGGGATCGTTCTCGCTGAATTGAACAAGCATTTGGGGCAGCGCGGGTTATTGTTTGGACCCGATCCCTCCAGCGGCGACATGTGCAAGCTCGGTGGGATGTTGGCGAACAACTCATCCGGTCCCCACACGCTGCGGTACGGCGCCGTCAAAGATAATGTGGCGGCGCTTCGTGTCTGCCTGCAATCCGGTGAGTGGCTGGATGCCAAGGCCTATGGGCTAGACGATCCGAAATG
>JANOMG010000310.1:0-21398 GCA_031420175.1 Nitrospira sp. | reverse complement strand
TCGAAGATGCTCCTGCTGGCGCTGGAGGCAGCCGATCAACTGAGTCGAGAGGGCATCGAGGTCGAGGTCATCGATCCCCGCACCCTCAAACCGTTGGACCTTCCAACAATCGTGGCCTCGGTCAAAAAGACCGGGCGTCTCGTGATCGTCGAAGAAGGCTGGCGTTTTTGCGGGCTGGGTGCGCAGATTGCCGAGAGCGTGTACGCGGCGGCGTTCGACTACCTGGACGCCCCAATCGTGCGCGTCACCGGCGAAGACGTGCCGATGCCTTATAGTCGCCCGTTGGAAGATGCCGCCATCCCGGATAAGGCGCGCGTCATTGAAGCCGTCAAATCCGTGTGCGGCACACAGTAACTAAAGGAGGCACGATTACCCATGTCGTCACAAGCCCAGGCTCCCAGTCATATCGAGATCACGGAGACGCTCGTTCGGCTCTATGTGTTCCTGACGCAGTATCTCGATCGTTGCCTCGATGAGGCAGCCAGGAAGACGTACCCGGATGAGGAACTACACGCACATCTCGCCACGACGCGCGCAACGATGGCGGACATCCTCGCGGTGAATCCCGTGGTCAAGAGCAACGTCGAGAAAGAATGCAAGGACGTGCTCGCCCTCGGGGCCGCGATTTTGAAAGGCGGCCAGGAGCGAGCCTCGGCGATGGAGCCGATGCAGGCGGAGCGCGCCATCCTGCGGAACAAGACCATTGCATTGAGCGATCTTTTGGCAGTGTTCCGGGCTCTCTGATATAAGGAAAAGCGTGACGCGCGGGATATGCGAGAACGGCGCGACGTGGACAGATTAGATTTCCACCTCGTTTGCCCGTCTCGCACGGCTTTTTATCCGGGATTTGCCATGTCAGACCAGACACAGGAGAAACATCAATTGGCTGGCTTCGATACCAGCGAACGCGGCTTCAGTAGGCCGGTCGTGTTTGAGCAAGCAGACGGAGGCTATCAAGCCATTCTGCGATATGAGACGACGCGCGTGGTGACCACCGCATACGACACATCAGGGGCGGCGCTGGAGGAAGTAGTTCGCACGCTCCAAGGACAGGGCTACTCGCAACTCCGCAGCCAACTGAGCGTCCGGGAGGGCACCTACATGGGTTCTCAGGAGCCTTGGATTGAGTATCCGGACCCCGCGAGGCAGCCTGAAATACCAGATGGATTGATCAGCAAGTTCTTCGCATGGTTTCGCCGCGCTACTAGTAGTTAAATAGTGATGATGATTGAAAGACAACTCCTAATCTTAAGGATGCTCAAAAAGGCCGGCGGTTACACCCGCCCAGCCCCAGACGCGCCAAGACGCATCTCTTTCCCGGGCGAGGCCGCAGGGATGACACAACCGGAGGCGTAGCGTCAGAGCTACGTTGAGGATTGTGTCGACCCGAGAACGAAGTTGGGGGACTTTTTCAGCATCCGCGAGGGAATTTTATGGCTAGTCGCGTTGTGATGCCAAAATTAACCGACACGATGTAAGAGGGCGTCCTCCTTGCGTGGAAGAAACGCGAAGGGGATTCGGTGCAGGCAGGGGAGGCGCTCGCTGAAATTGAAACCGACAAGGCCATCATGGATCTCGAGGCCTTCGCCTCCGGCATCCTACGCAAGATCCTGGTGCAGGACGGCACAACCGTGATGTCAGGAACGTTGATCGGCGTCATCGGCGGAGCGGATGAGGACATCACCTCGGCATTGACCGATACGATCACTGCCGCGCCATCGGCCGGCGGCGGAACGAAGACAAGCGGGTCGCCTGCTGCCGGTCCGGCACCCACCTCACCCGCGAGTTTACAGGGAACTCGTTTCATCGCTTCGCCCCGCGCGAAAGCTCTTGCTGCCGACCGGGGAATCGATCTTTCCATCGTCACGGGAACCGGTCCTGGCGGGCGAATCGTGGAAGAAGATGTCGTGAACGCCCAGGCGCCGCCAACGCAGATGCTGCCGGCCGGAACAGACCAGCCGCTGAGCCAGATGCGGAAAGCCATTGCGCAAGCGACGACACAGAGCAAAGCGCCGGTGCCTCACTTTTATCTGACGAGCGAGATCGATATGGAGCAGGCAGAGCGGGTCCGTGATCAGTTCAAACACAACCGAACAACGCATCCCTCCGTCACCGACTTGCTGATCAAAGCCACGGCGATTGCGCTCACCCGCCATCCGGACATCAATGTGTCGTTCACCGGTCCTGCCATCAGGCGGCATGCGCGCATTGATATCGGCATCGCCGTCGGCATCGAGGACGGCTTGATCACGCCGGTCATTCGCAATTGCGGCGGGAAGTCGCTGGACGATATCTCGACCGAATCGCGGACGCTGATCGACCGGGCCAGGAACAAACGCTTACAGCCGCAGGAATACACGGACGCCACCTTCTCGATCTCAAACTTGGGAATGTTCGACGTGGAAAACTTCATTGCAGTCCTCATACCCCCTCAGGCAGCGTCCATCGCTGTAGGCGCTATCCGCGACGCGCCTGTCGTCAAAGACGGCACGGTCAAGGCGGGCCGGCGCATGACGGTGACGTTATCCTGCGACCACCGGGCTCTGGATGGTGTGCAGGGGGCCGGCTTCCTGAAAGAACTTAAACGTATCCTTGAACATCCCTCGGAGTTACTCCCGCCCAAGGAGACTCCATGAGCTTTATCCCGCTCGACCAGCTCCGATCTTCGTCCTCTGATTCATCCAAGGCTATCAGCCTTCAGCCTTCAGCCTTCACCTCTTCCAGGCGCCTTCCGCCCTGGTTCAAAGTCGAAGCGAAAACCGGTCCTGACTACCTCGACATCAAGCAGACGATGGACCGGCTCAAGCTCCATACCATCTGTGAAGAAGCGCGATGCCCGAACCGATGGGAATGTTGGAACGCTCGCACTGCGACCTTCCTCATCCTGGGCGACATCTGCACCAGACGTTGCCACTACTGTTCAGTCGAGACAGGCCGACCGCTGGCGATCGATCATGAAGAACCGCGGCGCGTCGCGGAAGCAGTTCAGGCGTTGGGCCTTCGACATGCCGTGATCACATCGGTGAACCGGGATGAACTGGAGGATGGCGGCGCCGCGATTTTTGCCGAAACGATCCGGCAGACCAGACAGCTCAGCGCAAGCTGCACGATTGAAGTCTTGATTCCAGATTTCGAGGGGAACGAGGCGGCGCTTGCAGCCGTCTGTGCCGAGAAGCCGGAGATTCTGAATCACAACATCGAAACCATCCGGCGGCTGTTTCCTGCAATCAGACCACAAGGAAAGTATCAGCGATCGATCGAGTTACTCGGCAAGGCGAAGCAATGGGGCATGCGCACCAAGTCCGGGTTGATCCTCGGAATGGGAGAAACCATGGACGAGGCCAGCGAAGTCATGCGCGACCTCCGCTCCGTCGGCTGCGACATCATGACCATCGGCCAATATCTCCAACCCACAAGACAGCATCTGCCTGTTGCGCGCTTCTATGACCCCAGCGAGTTTGCCCTGTTAAAAGAGGAGGGGAGGGCCCTTGGCTTCACCCACGTCGAATCCGGCCCGCTCGTCCGCAGTTCCTACCACGCAGAACAGCAGGTAGCTCTCTAACAGGCTGCGGTAAAACTATGTGGGCACGCCAGAACGTCACTATTCAGCTTATCTTGGATAACCGGAGAGCCTCACGCAGGATGTTCAAAATGGCTGTCCAGCAAGGCCGCAGCGAGCGAAGAGGCGAGGCGTACGCTTCGGTACGTTGAGCCCCTGCGCGCAGCGAGAACGAAGCTGGCAGACTTTTTCAGCATCCTGTAAAACGTAAAGGGATATGCCTCGGCCATGAGCCACAATGTCGTCATCATCAGCGCTCATCCGGATGACATGGAAGTCGGCATGAGCGGAACGGTCGCCAAACTGGTGGAGTCCATGGCTGTGATTACTTCCGTCGTCGTGACGAACGGCGGCCGGTCATAGAATCCATTCGCGTTGACAGAGCAGCGGATGGCCGAAGTAAGAAGAGAGAGGCCCTCCGTGCCGCCGGGGTCTTGGGAGTAAAAGATGTGATCTTTTGTGACGAACCGGACGCGGCAGATGAGGTCAATGCCACGGCTGTCACACGGAGACTCGTCGAGATGCTCGCTCGCCTCCGACCAACCGAGGTCTATACGCTGGATGAGGAACTTGACCGACATCCGGCCCATCGCCTTGCCGGCAAGCTGGCGAGGGAAAGCGTCCTTGAATCCGGCATCGTTCTAAGCGGTGGCATCTGGGCTTACGAAATCTGGGGCCCCTTCGCTACCTGGGACCGCCTAGAGTACATTGACCGCTATGTGACCAAGAAGATGTCCGCCATCGCGGAACATCACAGTCAGGTGGCAACGATACCCTATGGGGAAGGAGTCCTGGGATTGAACCGCTGGCGAGCCGTGTTCGCCGATCCCAAGGCCAGCGCCCCGGTAGGTGTGTATGCGGAAGTCTTTAGACGGATCACGCTCTCTCCTCATTCCATGTAAGTTCTGTTTCGTTACCCATTCTTTTCCATCTTACGTCGGAATGCGAGCCTGAACAGACTCCTGAAAAGCTATTTTGATACGCCAGAACTTCGAGGGTCCGCACGTCTGAGGCGACAGGAAAGCACCATGCAGGATAGCTGAGCAAGACTGGTGGGACAGGCGAGACGAAGTGGGAATTCAATCTGTCCACGTCGCGCCTTCCTCGCATGTCTCGCGCTTCACGCGCCATGATCAGTGACGAATGTCCCTGTTCTTTGCACGTGCGATTCGCGTACCATTGACACGATATGGAAAGCCTTCATCTACTCGAAACGGTTATTTTGCTGTTGATAGCCGTGCTCGCTCTTGCGGCGATCGCGCGCAAACTCGTGATCCCTTACCCCATCTTGCTGGTGATCGGAGGGTTGGTCTTAGGCCTCATTCCCGGTGTGCCGCCGCTACGACTCGATCCTGACGTCGTGTTTCTGGTCTTTCTTCCCCCTATCCTCTGGTCAGCGGCCTACTTCACCTCTTGGCGTGATTTTCGTTCAAACCTGCGCCCGATTACCCTGCTGGCTGTTGGACTCGTGTTAGCGACAACCGCCGCCGTCGCGCTGGTCGCACACATCTGGCTGCCGGGATTGGGTTGGGCTGGAGCCATTGCGCTGGGAGCGATTGTGTCGCCGCCCGACGCCGTGTCGGCCACTGCAGTTGCGAAGCGGTTAGGCCTTCCACGGCGCGCTGTCACGATCCTGGAAGGAGAGAGTCTGGTGAACGATGCGACGGCGCTCATTCTGTATCGCGCCGCGGTCATGGCGGCGATCAGTGGTACCTATACATTCAGCGACACAGTATGGGACCTCTTCATGGCGGCGGGAGTGGGTGTCGTTGTCGGGCTCTCGGTCGGCGTGGTGGCCCGCTGGGCGTTGAGATTGCTGGAAGACAGTTTCAGCGAGATTGCGATCACGCTCCTAGCTCCGTACATCGCCTGGATCTTGGCCGATCAGGCTCACTCTTCAGGCGTGCTGGCGTGCGTGGCGGGAGGTCTCTATCTTCGCCAACATTTTAGCGAGGCCGTTGCGCCTACGACAAGGATTCAAGCGAGGGCAGTGTGGGACTTCCTCGTGTTCATGCTCAACGCAGTCATTTTTATTCTGATTGGCCTGCAACTCGGTGCGCTCCGTGAGGCCGTCCCATTTGGAATGTTTGTCCCGCTCATGCTCAGCGGGGCATTCGTGAGCGTCACCGCAATCGCGGTGCGCATGATATGGGTGCCGCTGGCCGCGTGGATTCCGAGACTGTTCAGCCCCTCGCTGCGGGCACGCGACCCGATGCCGGCTTGGTCGAGTCTGTTTATTATCGGCTGGACCGGCATGCGCGGGATCGTGTCTCTCGCGGCGGCATTAGCGCTGCCGCTGACAACTGCCGCCGGAACGCCGTTTCCCTTTCGGGCGGAGATCATATTGATCACCTTCTCGGTGATTTTCGCCACGTTGGTGTTACAGGGCTTGTCACTTCCTCCTCTGATCCGTGTCTTGAATTTACGGGAAGACGGGACACTGGAACGTGAGGAGATGCAGGCGCGGGAACATGCGGCGACGGCCGCGCTCGTCCGCCTGGATGAGATCGCGAACGAAGGGTGGCCCATTCCCGAACACCTCGATCAGATGCGCGTTCACTATGGCAGCCGCGTACAGCGCTACGCCAAGGATGGAACTGCTGCTGAGTGCACGCCAGAAGCCACCGAGGTGTTCCGGCGTTTGCGGCATGAGACGTTGACGGCGGAACGCCTTGCGGTGATCAGCCTGCGAAACGACGGTGTCATTAGTGATGACGTGCTGCATCGTCTAGAACACGAGTTGGATGTGGAGGCGCTTCGACTAGGAATTGGCGAGCGGCGGGTCTCACCAGGAAGTTGACGATGTCCCGGTCACTCGGTATTGGATCGATTCTCCCAGTGCACCCGTTTCATGATGTGGTGAATGCCCGGTGCGAGCAGTAGGGCGGTGACGGCGATCACGACCAACCCCGAATAGAGCGCGAAGAGCCCTGCGAAGACTTTCCCGGGCTCTGACAAATCTAGCTTCACCGGCCCCATCCCGCCTAGGAGCATGGCCGCATTCAGAAAGGCATCCCGCCAAGGGAGGTGCTCATAGTGGCTGTAGCCCCACATGCCAACTCCCAGAGACGCCGCCAGAAGAGCGACTGAGAACGCCAGATGAAGAAGAAGGCGTCGAAATAACACACGCGAATTCGGAGCCGAGCGGCGCTCTGTGCTCATCGGGCCTCCTCAAGGAATGGTGGGTAATCGAAGCTGATTACGCTGTCCTGTTTCATGGCGCTCGCAGTGTGTAGTTCCTTCGGCAGAAGTCGCTCGTTTTTCCTCATTTGCCTGTTTCAAAGTCAAGCGCCTCCTCCTCGGCTTCACCCACGTCGAATCCGGACTGCTGGTCCCAGTTCCTTCCACGCACAACGACAGGTAGGCTGACGCTGCCCCTGACCTGTACGCTCACGCTGCTTCGCTGGTGCTCCTCTGTTCCGCCTCATATTCGTACAAAATACGGGATGGCCACTAAGATTACTCCGACCATGACAAGCACATACACGTTCGCGATAAAATAGGGAATGACAGAGAGCGCGATCCCAGTGATGAGGGGCACGACTGATTTTTGCTTCCTCCCATATAGAAAGAAGCCAAAGCCGATGGCCCCGAAGAGCATTCCCCACATCAGAAGCACTGTGCCACTCACTATCGATAGCTCCTCTTACTTGGCCGAGGCCAGCGCTTTGGTAATCAACGCCTGTGCCTCTTCTTGAATCCGCTTGAGATGATTTTTCCCTCTGAAGCTTTCGGCGTAGAGTTTGTACACATCCTCGGTGCCGGAGGGGCGGGCGGCGAACCAGCCCTGCTCGGTCACGACTTTTAATCCGCCGATGGCTGCGCCATTGCCAGGGGCTGTCGTCAGTTTCGCGACAATTGTGTCGCCGGCTAATTCTTCGGTCTGTACCTGGTCTGGTGAGAGTTTCGAGAGGATCGTTTTTTGCTCCGGCGTCGCAGCCGCGTCGATCCGTTCGTACACCGGCTCTCCCAGTTCTTTGGTCAGTTCTCGGTACAGTTCACCCGGATCGCGGCCGGTCTTGGCCATCATTTCTGCAGCCAACAAGTTCATGATGATGCCGTCCTTATCGGTAGACCAGACAGTTCCGTCTCGACGGAGGAATGACGCCCCCGCGCTTTCTTCTCCGCCGAACCCGAGCGAGCCGTCGAGCAATCCATTCACGAACCATTTGAAGCCGACCGGCACTTCGACCAGCTTGCGTCCAAGCTTGGCCGCCACGCGGTCGATCAAGCTGCTGCTCACGAGCGTCTTACCGATACCAGCCTGTGGCTTCCACCCCAAACGACTGGAAAAGAGGTAAAAGATGGACACGACGAGGTAATGGTTGGGGTTCATCAGGCCAGCCGAGCGGGTGACAATGCCATGCCGGTCATTGTCCGCATCGTTGCCGAAGGCGACATCGAACCGGTCTTTCAGCGCGATCAGGTTCGCCATGGCATAGGGCGAGGAACAGTCCATACGAATCTTGCCGTCCCAATCGAGCGGCATGAAACGGAAGGAGGGGTCAACCGCTGGATTCACGATCTCGACGTTCAAGCCGTACCGCTCTGCCATCGGCTGCCAGTAGGCCACACCGGACCCGCCGAGCGGATCGATGCCGAGCTTCAACCCGGCTGATCGAAGCACCTCCTTGTCGATGATCTGCGCGAGATCACCGATGTAGGCGCCGAGGTAATCATGCGGCTTAGTCGTCGCAGCCCGTCTGGCACGGGCATAGGGGAGGCGCGCGACGCCATGCAGATCGACTTTCATCAAAGCGTTGGCCCGGTCCTCGATCCACTTGGTGACGTTGGTATCAGCCGGCCCACCATGCGGGGGGTTGTACTTGATACCGCCATCCTCCGGCGGATTGTGCGAGGGAGTGATGACGATGCCGTCAGCCAAGCCTGCGCTTCTGCCTCGGTTGTAGGTGAGGATGGCGTGGGAGATGACCGGGGTCGGGGTATAGCCCCCATCCTGGTCCACCATGACCAATACGCCATTGGCTGCCAGCACCTCTAAAACGCTGGCAAAGGCCGGCTCCGACAAGGCGTGCGTATCCATCCCCAGGTAGAGCGGGCCGGTAATGCTCTCCATCTGGCGGTATTCGTAAATCGCCTGTGCAACAGCGGCGACATGGACTTCGTTAAAGCTTCGCGTGAAGGATGTGCCTCGATGGCCGGAGGTCCCAAATGTGACGCGCTGTTCGCGCACGTTCGCATCAGGCTTTTCTGTATAGTAGGCCGTAATCAGGCGAGGGATATTGACCAGCATCGATGCCGGTGCCGGCTGACCTGCGAGAGGATGGTTGGCCACGATATGATCCTTTGATACAGATTAGGAATAATGGGCCTTAGCACTGTGCATTCCTGCGACAGTACCTCTTTCACGGGAAGATGATCAACTCAAGGCAACGAAGAAGTCCGGTTGATTCAAGAGCCGCATTGTCTATTGACCGAGAGGCGAGAAGAAGAGTAAAGGGTGGAGAGAGTAATTTGGTTGATCTGTCCATGAGTTGACATAATAGTTCTTATCAGACGTAAGAGATTTTCAGTTATGTCCCTTGAACTGCTTGGCCGTATTCAACAAGAACTGTCGATCACTGGTAGCGCCATCTATGAAACCGTGCTGGCAGTTGCTGAACGTGTCAACCGCAAGGTCCAAGTTCTCCGCTTGCACAGCCATGCGTCGAGCTTGTTGAGCCAAATCGAACAGGTTCACGGCGAGCTTGGACATCAGATTGCTGTGCTCTGTGCCAAACGGCCTCCGTTCAGCCATGAGTCAACCCTACCATCCGATCAATTAGAACGCCTCCTTGGCCAGGCTGGCGACCGCATTCAGCAGCTCAAACGGACGCTGCTTGGCGTCGACAGTCGTATCCGTGAGCTCAAACTGGAAACGATCCACCATGAGCTCATGACCCTGCAACAGGACCTGAGTCTTCGCACCGCGGCTATCGAACGGTTCCCTGTGGTCCATGGATCACCAGTCATCGGAAAGACCCTCGCTGAGATGGCGCTACCTGTATCGCTTCGTCTCGTCACGGTCCTTCGTGGACCATTTCTCGTACCGCCAGACGATGCCCTCGTACTTCGCGCCAATGATGTCCTGGTCATGATCGGGCTGCAGGGAGATCTCGCAAAAGTGGCTTCAGCGTTCACTCAAGCTCGAAACGCCAAATCGGCGTAAACCAATTCTGCCTTCCTGTGTGCCTGCGTGAATCATAAAGGGCGAGTAGGCTTCTCCGCTTTCCATCATGTACAATTCCTTTTGGAAGGGGTACAGAATGATGCGCGTGCGACAACTCTTCATCTGCCTTGTGTGCGTGGCCTGGATTGATATCCACTCGGCCTTCGCCGCTGAGTCCGCCGTACCAAAGTCCACCGACTCGCCGGGTCTCCGCCTGCTGGAAGAAATTCAAACCGTCTTCATCGATCTGGCCGAATCGGCAAAACCCTCTGTAGTCAATCTCATTCCCTTGTCCGGAGCCGGGCGGGGCCGAGAATTGCTTCAGGAGCGAGTTCCGAATGCATCGGGATCAGGGTCCGGTGTCATCATCGATCCTGAAGGGCACATCATCACGAATAGCCATGTCATCGGCGACGCAACGGAAGTTGAGGTCCGCTTTTCTGATATGTCCAAGCTGATTGCGCAGGTGGTTGGTAAGGATCTGGATACAGACTTAGCCGTCCTCAAGGTCACCGCCAACCACCCCCTTCCCAGCGCGAGATTCGGGGACTCGTCGGCCGTGCGCGTCGGCCAATGGGTGCTTGCCGTAGGGAATCCTTTCGGCCTCGATCGGACGGTCACGCTCGGCGTCGTCAGCGGGATCGGGCGGGAGAACATCAATCTCTCGCGCTACGAAAACTTCATCCAGACAGACGCGTCGATCAATCCCGGCAACTCTGGCGGGCCATTGTTCAATCTGCGCGGTGAAATCATCGGCATCAATACCGCCATCATTAACTTCGCCCAAGGAATCGGCTTCGCAATTCCCTCGAACATGGCCAAGCAAGTGATGGAGCAATTGCTGACTCAGGGGCGGGTGACACGAGGCTGGCTGGGCGTTGGCATCCAACCGCTCACGGTGGAGTTGGCACGCAAGTTTGGCGTCAATGAAGGCGAAGGGGTGCTGGTCAACGAAGTCTTTGAGAAGGACCCGGCTGCGTCAGCAGGGATCAGGCCAGGCGACATTCTGACCCGTATCGACGGCACCCTGATCGACACGCCGAGCCGGCTCTCTCGCGTCGTGGCAGGATTGCTCCCCGGCGCCACGGCTAAGGTTGAGATCGTCCGCGATCAGCAGCGCCTGGTACTAGACGTCGCCCTCATTGAACGTCGAGACCACGCCATGACCACCTCGCTTCCCCAGGCACGCACTGACGTCAAGTTAGGCCTCGATGTGCAAGATTTATCGCCGGGCCTCGCCGATAAATTCAAGCTGCGGGAAAGTCGTGGGGTGCTTATTACCAAAGTGGAACCTGGCAGTCTCGCCCAATCGGAAGGGCTTCACGAGGGGGATCTCATCAAGGAAGTGAACCGTGTCGATGTGGGATCGGTCGGAGAATTCAGCAGCGCGGTCTCCAAAGTGAGACGCGGCGAAACCGTCCTGCTCCGCGTGCTGAGAGAAAGCCGTGCCTTCTACGTGGTCCTCAAATCGACCGACCCCTAGTGGCGCGTGAAGCGCGAGACGTGCGAGAAAGGCGTGACGGGTGAGCGGTCTGAAGGCTGAAGTGTTCGGAACCTCGGCCTTCGGCCTTCGAGTCGCGCCTTTCTCGCTCGTCCCGCCTGTCTCGCGCGGCTAGTTTTTTTCCCAGCCGCTGTTCGATCAATGCGCCGCCGCGCGAGTCTCTACCTTGTGAGCCTCAATGATTCGAACCGCAAGCTCGTGCGGCACTTCGTCGTACCGCGCGAATTCCATCGCATAACTGCCCCGTCCTGCCGTGAGCGAGTTCAAGGCCGTGGAGTACGTCAGCAGCTCCGCCATTGGGACAAGAGCCGTGATCTGCTCGGTCTGGTCTCGTGCCTCAATGTGGAGAATGCGCCCTCGGCGCGCATTCAAGTCCCCGATCACGCTTCCGATGTGATCCGCCGGCGCCTCGACTTCCACCGTCATCAACGGCTCTAACAAGACGGGATGGGCCGCCTCTACAGCTTTCTTGAACCCCATTGACGCGGCGATCTTAAACGCCATCTCTGATGAATCCACTGGATGGTACGACCCATCGTAGACGGTCACTCGGCAATCGACGAGAGGAAACCCCGCAAGGCTCCCATGGTGCATGGCTTCGACCGCCCCTTTCTCCACCGCCGGAATAAAGTTGCGTGGGATGGCCCCGCCGATCACCCTGCTCTCAAACTTGAAACCCTCCCCGCGCGGCAGAGGCGCAATCTCTAGCCAGCAATCAGCATACTGTCCATGTCCTCCGGTTTGTTTCTTATGTTTCCCCTGCGCCTGTGCCGTGGTGCGGATGGTCTCGCGGTACGGAATCTTCGGCATATGGAGCATCACTTCCGCACCGTATTTGCGGCGCAACTTTTCGAGCGCGAGATCGATGTGTAATTGGCCCATCCCGCTTAAGACCATTTCCTTCGTGTCGGCATGTCGCGAAAACTCGAGCGTCGGATCTTCTTCAATCAACTTATGCAGCCCGAGACTGATTTTTTCAATGTCAGCTTTCGACTTCGGCTCGACCGCAAAGGAGAGCACGGGTCGCGGAAGCACCGTCCGTGGATAACAGATGAGCGCATGTTCGTCACAGAGCGTGTCGCCGGTTTGCGTATCCTTGAGTTTCCCAACGGCCACGATATCCCCCGCAGTGGCCGACGGCACGACCGTATGCTTCTTCCCCAACACCCAGTACAGATGTCCGCTTTTCTCTTTGCTGCTCCGAGAGCTATTGAAGACGGTCGAGTCTGCGTGAAGCACTCCCGACAAGACCCGCAGATAGGACAGTCTACCGATAAACGGGTCTATCAATGTCTTGAAGACGATCCCGGAAAATGGGTCCTCGTGAACGGCGTGGCAACTCACCGTCTCGCCTGTATCTGGATGCAGCCCTTCCAGCGGAACTTTCGACACCAGGTCCATTGGCGAAGGCAGAAAATCGACGATCCCATTCAGGAGCGGAACAATCCCGATATTCTTGATTGCGGAACCGCTATAGAGCGGGACAATCATGCCTGTCTGGACGCCGAGGCGAAGTCCATTCATCAGATCCTCCTGCGTCAACTCCTCCGCAGCGAGATATTGTTCCAGTAATCGATCATCACGTTCGGCTACCGCCTCCTGAACGGCCTTCCGTGCATTTCCCACTACCGTCCTCACATTTTCAGGTATTGCCAGATGCTGAACCGTGGGGATCTCTGTGCCCGAAGTGGTGATGTGCTGTTGAAAGAGATCTAGTACCCCCTCTAGCTGGGCGCCGCGGCCATAAGGCAACGACATCGCCAATGGCACAATCCCAAGATCGCGCTGACACATCGCGACAATCCCATTGAGGGAGGCATCGTCTTTATCCATTTCGTTGAGGAATAGAAGACAGGGCAAGCCGAGGGCTGTGATGCGAGACCAGACTCTAGTGAGGTCGCTCCGGATCCCCGACGAAGCGCCTACCACCAGAATCACAGCATCCGCTGCTCGCAAGGCCATGACTGTCTCCCCCAGCAAGTTTAGCGCGCCTGGGGGGTCGATCAGATTGATGGTGGTGTGATTCCATGAACAACGGAGGAGACTGGTACTGGCGGAACTGCGCCGGTGCAATTCTTCCGGCTCGAAGTCCGAGACGGTCGTGCCGAGTGCGATAGACCCGAGGTGAGGCACTGCGCCGGTGGCAAAGAGCATGGCCTCAGCCAGCGAGGTCTTCCCGGCACCGGCACTCGAGATCAGGACGACATTTCTGAGTGACTCCCTGCGTAGCTCGCTCATGGGGCCCTCCTTTGGATGACCGGAAGACGGTCGTATTCTTCCGGAAATGAAATGGCCTGCTTACATCACTATAACTCCCCTTTCGCTCATGCATCGGCACCATGGTCTGTCAGCCAACCTTGATCGGCAAAGCTGACATAGCGTCCATCGCCGACGACGAGGTGGTCAAGGACCCGAATGCCCAGGACCTCCCCTGCCGACACCAATCGCGCTGTCAGGGCTCGATCTTCCTGGCTCGGCGTAGGATCACCACTGGGATGGTTATGAAGAAATATGACTGCTGCCGCAGATTCTTTGACCGCGAGTGTGAAGACTTCGCGTGGATGGACGATGCTGAGCGTCAAGCTGCCGGTCGATACCGTCGCGTCACGCATAATGGCATGCTTGGCATCCAGTAACACCACTTTGAAGATTTCGTGACGTAGATCTCGCAAGGCGGGATGGTAATGGTTAAAGAGGTCGCGACTGGATGTAATCTTGGTCCCTTTTGTCAGCGGACCAGCAAGGGCACGCTTTCCCAGCTCAAGCGCTGCCTTCAATTGAGCAGCTTTCGCCTCTCCCACACCTGCAATAGCGCAAAGTTCTTCGATCCCACATTGCGCTAATCCGGCCACACCTCCGATCTGATCAAGGATCTCCATCCCGACTTGCACGGCTGAAGACCCCTGACGACCAACTCGCAGAAGAATGGCTAACAGTTGGGCGTCGGTCAGCGCCTGTGGACCTTGAGCCAATAATCGTTCGCGAGGACGCTCCGCTTCGGGCCATTGAGTGATGCCTTGCCCTGCTTTCTTGTTGGCCATTCATTCTCCCTGGACAAAAAGTGACACTCCGAACAATTTTGTACTAGCGATACCCCTTGGTGTCCACTTGGTAACAAATACGTAGCCCATAAACTGTTGAAATTACGTACACTGACAAATTGGTGTAGTACTTGCTTTGTCAAGTCTACAGCAGCACACATCACACCTGGGAGGATTCGATGGAATGTCCGAAGTGCAAAGGTCTCATGATGTTGGAGCGGTTCTCTGACTTCTTTTTAATATTTTATGCCTGGAAATGCATCAACTGCGGCGCGATCATTGATCGCACCATTTCAAATAATCGACGGAAGAGTTTGGCCGCTCAGGTACCGCAGACGGTGGAGACTCGCTAGGATCAACGAGATTGGCACGCAGGTGGCTCGACTATCTTGGGTGCTGCAGATATTGAGCCGATATCGCCACCATGACGTGCCGTGGCACGTATTCATGCCGCCACAGTACCGCCAGCCAGTATACCCAACGACGTAAAAGTCGTCAAAATACTTCCATTTATCACAGATCGCTCACTAGACGTTTCACGCCATATCCTTCCTGTCAGTCTCGCGTATTGCTCCCGCAGTACTCACCTTGACCCCTTCAAAAACGCTATGTTAGATTCATCTGCTCCTACAATGACTCTCACCTAAAATTATGCGTATCATTGCCGGAACCCACCGAGGTCGACGCTTGAGTGGGCCAGCGGGGACTGCACTCCGTCCCACATCAGATAAGGTTCGCGGGGCTCTCTTCTCTATTCTAGGGACCCAGGTGTCGGGAGGCCGTTTTCTTGATTTATACGCAGGTACGGGAGCCGTTGGGATTGAAGCGTTAAGCCGAGGAGCTGCAACCGTCACCTTTGTGGAGTCAGACCTTAAGGCTGTGCAACTGTTACGCAAAAATCTACAGGCCTGTCAGCTCCTTGACCGAGCACACATCTGTGGGGAGCGAGTCACGACCTTTCTCGACCGAAAAGACTGGTGGCGTGCTCCCTATGATGTCCTCTTTGCGGATCCGCCATATGCGGCTCTGGATGAGCGCGACATCCTGACTCATGTCTGGAGGCCTGGGCTGTTGTCGGAACAAGCTACCGTGATGATTGAACATGAATCGCGAACGCCATTGCCAGACTCGATAGATCATGCAGCGCTTGTGCGACGGTACGTGTATGGGGACACAACACTCTATCTGTATGGTCTATCTCCTTCAGCCTCTACCGAGTCACCCGTATCATGAGAATTGGTATCTATCCAGGCACCTTTGACCCCATTACCCATGGGCATACCGACATCATCACACGAAGCCTGAAGGTATTTGATACCGTCGTGGTCGCCGTCGCGCCAAATCCAGCCAAGCACCCACTCTTCAGCCTGGCCGAACGGCTGGACATGATCCGGATCGTGACGAGAGACATGAAACAGGTCGAAGTGACCCACTTCGATGGCCTGCTGGTGGACTATGTTCTGCGATACGGCGCCCATGCGATCATCCGGGGATTGCGGGCCATCTCAGACTTTGAGCATGAATTTCAGATGGCTCTGATCAATCGAAAAATCGCCAAGCAGGTTGAGACGGTGTTTCTCATGCCCAGCGAAGAATATTCCTATTTATCGTCAACCATTATCAAAGACGTGGCCACTCACGGCGGGCCGCTCACGGAGTTTCTGCATCCTGAAGTTGCACGCCAGCTGCAGGAACGAATCAGGAGTTTAAAATCATGAAGCTTGCTGCACGTGTGGGGCGAATTACCCCCTCTCCCACCTTGGCCATGGCCGCAACCGCGAAGGCGATGGCCGCACGTGGAATTGACGTTGCCGATTTCTCATCTGGAGAGCCGGACTTTGACACGCCGGAACCGGTAAAAGCCGCGGCCGAAGCCGCAATCCGTGCGGGCTTTACGAAATACACGCCCTCATCAGGCATCGATGAACTTCGCCAGGCTATCATCGACAAACTACATGCTGAGCAAGGACTCCAGTACGAGAAGTCTCAAGTATTGGTCTCCTGCGGCGCCAAACATTCACTCTACAACCTTGCCGAAGCCCTTCTCGAAGCAGGCGATGAACTCATCATTCCCGTTCCCTATTGGGTCTCCTATGCCGACCAAACCCTGCTGAACGATGCCACGCCAATTTTCTTGCAGACTCGTGAAGAGGATGGCTACGCCATTGATGCTCAGGAATTGGAACGGCTGGTCACACCACGGACCAAAGCGATTATCGTCAACAGCCCCTGCAATCCAACCGGCGCAACCTACAATCTGTCGACGCTCGAACGGCTTGCCGAGTTGGCCGTCCGTCGTGATCTTCTGCTGATTTCCGACGAGATTTATGAGAAGGTCCTCTACGACGGAGCGACACACACGAGCATCGCGGCACTGGGACCGGAGGTCGCCGCCCGTACCGTCGTGATCAACGGTGTGTCGAAAGCCTATGCGATGACCGGCTGGCGGATCGGCTATGCCGCAGGCCCCAAAGAGCTTCTCAACGCCATGGCGAACATTCAGAGCCAAAGTACCTCCAACCCCTGTTCCATTTCACAAAAAGCCGCCGTCGTGGCCTTACGCGATGGCGATGCATTCACGAAAAAAATGGTGACGGAATTCGATCGGCGACGGCGTGTGATCGTCGCACGCCTCAATGCCATGCCGGGCGTTCGTTGCCTCATGCCCAGCGGAGCATTTTATGCGTTCCCCAATGTGAGTGGGCTGCTCGGAAGGCGGAGTCCAAGCGGATTCATCTCCACTCCGACCGATCTGGCAAACTATTTGTTACAGGAATTCAAGGTTGCCGTGGTTCCCGGTGAGCCATTCGGAAGCACCCAGCATATTCGACTGTCGTATGCGACCAGCATGGAGACGATTCTCAAGGGCATGGATCGTCTCGATGCAGCATTCAAACAGCTCACCTAGCCAGGGAGCGTTCCTCAGCATGAGGGCCCATCAAGGTGATCTCATCAGATTGTTGTTCTAGCAGGAGGAAACGAATCGTGCCAATTTACGAATATCAGTGTGATGGCTGCGCGGATCGGTTTGAAGTGAAACAAAGCATGAAGGACGACGCCCTGACCACATGTCAGAAGTGCGGGAAACATCTGCAGCGACTGATTTCATCGCCCGCCATCATGTTCAAGGGGAGCGGATGGTATGTGACGGACTACTCCGACAAAATGAAACCGTCCTCAGGCAGCGAAGCACCTGCACCCAAGACTGGGGAGAAAAAAGAGGTCGCGGCGACCACACCTGAGCAATCGACGGCTGCAAGCGCCGCTCCTGCTACTCCGGCATCCACCCCTGCGGCCGCGCCAGCAAGCACGCCATCAACAGCCTCAACGAGCACAGCCGCGAGCACGCCATCGTCTTCCGCTGCCAAGTAGGCAGCGGGGACGAGCGAGGCTAGTGTGTGGCCTTGGCCGATGGTTTCTTTTTCACTGGGGCCTTCGGTACGACTTTCGAGGATGTCTTGGCTGCACCCGCCTTTGGGGATGCTGATTTAGATGACTTCGCCAGCCGCTCCTGTGCGGCCGCCAGGCCGTTTTGCAAGCTATTGATCATAGACGACTTATCGCGATTCGCCCGAGAGAGATCATCCACTTGCGCCTGCAGATCGTCTCTCACCTTCGTAATCGAGGTGAGTTGATTTTGTAGCTGTGTCTTTTCCACTGTCGCACTCTGCAGCTCTGAGCGGATTTGCTCTATTTGTGTTTGGAGTGCCGGAGGCCAGTAATCGCACCCGGACAGACCCACCGAGAGGATCGTGATTGCGACTACCGCACCAAGCTTACGCACCATCACTGTTCGAGTCATCAGCATTCTCCTTTCAATGTGAACGATACAATCGACTTCACCGACTGTCTGCATCGAGCTGCAGGCCGTAAGCGGCCAACTGCGCCGCAATGGCGCCGCGTTCGATTCCTCCATCGCGAACGATTCGGATCGGGCCCCGTACGTCGATGACGGTGGACGGTTGCCCGCCGGGAGTCGGTCCAGCATCAACAATCAGATCGAGCGCGTCTCCAAGGCTGTGCTGGACTTCTTCGGCCGTGCTCGGCGGCGGTGTGCTCTCACGATTCGCACTGGTGCCGGTCACCGGCCCGACTCGACGCAAGAGATGAATCAGCGGCTGGCAGGCACTCAGACGGATGCCGACAGAACCGGTTCCCGCCGTCACCGCATCTGAGAGTCCAACGGCTGCGGAAAAGACGATCGTAAGAGGGCCGGGCCAAAAGGCGTTCATTAAGACGGTGGCCGCTGGGGGAATGCTTCGAACGAACGGCTCCAACTGATCCCTGTCTCCGATCAGCACGAGAATCGGTTTTCCCTCCGAACGGCCTTTGACCTGCCACAATTTGGCGAGTGCCCGTTCGTCAAACGGGGCCACCGCAAGTCCGTAGAAACTTTCCGTCGGCAGGGCGATAAGCCCGCTCTCTCCGAGCACGCGACGCACCCGCTCAGCAAGTACCGGGACGGTGGAAGCAGCGTAGCGCTCGATCGTTGCCATGGCAGGAACCATCAGCCCCATTCTGCGTTACGCGTGACGTGGGAACGCACGATGCGCAATATCTGTCCGATAGTGCGCGCCGTCAAATGAAATCGACCGAGTCACGCGATAGGCTTCCGCTTGCGCGTCTGCCAGGGTCTTTCCGCGTCCTGTAATTCCCAGCACCCGCCCCCCGGCTGTCACCACCTCGGTACCTGTTCGTGTCGTCCCTGCATGAAACACCACGGCCTTCGCATCGGTCGTGGTCGGCAACCCGTGAATCGTACGGCCGGCCTGGTAGGCAGCGGGATAGCCTTCCGACGTCATGACGACACACACCGCCGTCTCATCATGCCACTCCACGGTGAGCTGATCGAGGCGATGCTCGACCACGGCCTCTATCACCTCCAGTAAATCGGTTTTGAGGAGCGGCAGTACGACTTGCGTTTCCGGATCCCCCATCCGAGCATTAAACTCCAAGACGTACGGGATCCCGTTCACAACCATGAGCCCGGCATATAACACGCCTTGAAACGGACAGCCCATCCGAGACAAGGCTTCGATCGCGGGATAGAGAACCTGCTTCGTGACCAGCTCGCGTAGCGCCATGGTGCCGAGCGGCGCAGGACAGTAGGCGCCCATGCCTCCGGTATTCGGCCCCGTATCGCCATCCCCGACTCGTTTATGATCTTGCGCAGGCAGCATCGGCACCACCGTCCGGCCATCCGTGAACGCCATGATCGTCAGTTCCTCACCGTCAAGAAACTGCTCGATCAGCACGCGCTGACCGGCCAGACCAAACACCGCATGCTCTAGCGAGTCACGGACGGCCTGCTTGGCCTCCTCACGGCTCGTCGCAACCACCACGCCTTTCCCCTGCGCCAGGCCATCGGCCTTCACGACGACGGGAAGCTCATGTTGATCGAGATAGGCCAAGGCCGGAGCGAGCTGGTCAAAGCTTTGCGCGCGTGCCGTGAGGATCTTCGCGCTCGCCATGATCTCCTTGGAGAAAATCTTGCTGGCTTCGATGCGTGCGGCGCCCTTCGTCGGTCCAAATACTTTGAACTTAGATTTGCGAAATTCGTCGACAATGCCCAACGCAAGCGGAGCTTCCGGTCCCACGACCGTCAGATCAATCTGTTCCGACTGCACGAATGTTTTCAGACCGGCAATGTCGTCGGCTTTGATCGGCACGCAGGTCGCCAACGATTCGATCCCCGCATTGCCCGGCGCACAGTAGAGCCTGGGCTTGCGGAGACTTTGCGAGAGCTTCCACACCATCGCGTGCTCGCGTCCCCCGCTCCCGATGACAAGAATCTTCACCGTCGACTCCTCAATGCTTTTCTGGAGTGGTACCCGTAGGAAAGGATGTTCAACACGACCTTCCAGCAAGGCCGCAGGCGAAGGCGAAGGCAAAACAGGAGGCGTCGCCTTTCTCACCCGCTCATCCCAAGCTGTAGAGCAGCTCCTTCCCCGGTGAGCTACGTTGAGGATTTTGCCAAGCCGAAAATGAAACCGGAGGTTGTTTTCAACATCCGCTTAGTGGCGGAAATGCCTCATGGCCGTCATAATCATTGCCAACCCCTGTTCATCTGCGGCTTTGACAATTTCGGCATCTCGAATCGACCCGCCCGGCTGTATGACCGCCGTAATCCCCGCTTGCGCGGCGGCATCTAATCCATCTCGAAATGGGAAGAAGGCATCCGACGCCATCACGCACCCCTTGATCGGCATCTGGGCTTTCATTACCGCAAGCTTCACTGAATCGACCCGGCTCATCTGGCCGGCGCCGATCCCCACGGTCTGCCCCGGCTTCGCATAAATGATCGCGTTCGACTTCACATGTTTGCAGACCTTCCAGGCAAACGCGCAGGCGGCATACTCTTCGTCCGTTGGTTTGCGCTGGGTCGGTACGTTGAGCGCTTTCAGATCGGTCAAGACACCGAGATCCCGATCCTGCACGATCAAGCCACCAACCAATTTCTTGAGATCGAAGCCTTCTTGTTTCACATGTGTGAGCGGCCCGACATCGAGCAAACGAAGATCCTTCTTGCGCTTCAATTCTGCGAGCGCATCGTCTGCAAACCCCGGCGCAATGACCACTTCCACAAACGTGGAGGTAATTTCCTTCGCCGCAGCCAGATCCACGGGGCGATTGAATGCAATCACGCCGCCGAACGCCGAGATGGGATCGGTCTCCCGGGCTTTCACATAGGCCTCGACCGGTGTCGCACCCAATGCCACGCCGCAGGGATTATTATGTTTGATAATGGCTACGGCGATCTCGTCATACTCTTTCGCCAGCTCGAGTGCCGAATTGGCGTCGAGGAAATTGTTATACGACATCGCCTTGCCATGGAGGATCGTTCCCCGGGACACCGATGGCTCGACCGAATGCAGCTCTCGGTAGAACGCTCCTTGCTGATGGGGGTTCTCCCCGTAACGCAGCATCTCTGCCCGCTCGAATTGCAAGGACAATATTTTTGGAAATTTGACCTCGCTGCCTTGCACCTGTTTTTCCAGATATCCGGCGATCAGACTATCGTAGCGGGCCGTATGTTGAAATACCTTCATCGCCAACTCGCGCCGCAACTCGTGGGATACCGTTCCGTCCTTTGCCGCCTCGAGCACACGCTGATAGTCGGCCGTGTCT
>JANOMG010000309.1:0-2193 GCA_031420175.1 Nitrospira sp. | reverse complement strand
ATTTTATGCCATACTTTCCATCTTGGGCGCGGGTGGCGCAGACCTGGGAGCCCGACCGCCCGCAGTCAAATCCCCACCCCGATCACCCTCAGGGGATGGGGCTGGGGTTGCCTTCGACTGCGCGCGTCCAACGAGGGTCTTCTGAGGCCGCGCGTTGCGCGAGCACGGAGACCGTCCCAGCCACCCCGGCCCATTTTTCAGCATCCTGCGTTAGTGGAAGTCGGTGAGTCGATCGTAGAGGTACAGCACATCCACGGTTAGGCGCGCGCCGAAGGTTGGGCCATAATCCTTCTGGTTGATGAGATCGTTCCACGTTTCAAATGTCACGGCTGAGTAGCGAAGTGCCACTGCCGCGAACCGCTCTTCCAAAGAATTCCCCCGATGGTCCACAAACAGACCGGAATCCACGGTCAGGCCGAACTCGATTTCCCAAGGAGTGTCGCAGTCTTTTCGCTGGTAGTTGCCGATTCCGACGGAAGCCTGTCCGAGGTAGGAATAGCTGGCGACTTCGTGAAACGCGGCTCCACTGAAGGGACGACCCGCACGGGCCAACGCGGAGAAGCGTATATAGTCGGATACCACGGGTATGAACTCCAGTAGAGACAGCCGTCTAAAGCCCATTTGGGCATAGGGCTCATAGTAGAGGGACCCTGCCGCTCCGCCCACTCCGTAGAAAAACACATCGTCGCTCCCCAAGAGCCCTGTCCATTTCGTCAACGTGCCGCTGGTCATGAAGTCGATCGCATCGCGTGTGGCGCCGACCGGCACAGGGGTTAGGGCGCGGAACTTGTGTACGACGTCGTTCTGGAGGTACCGGCTAAACCGGTCTTGTGTGGGGCCGGCTCCGACCGTGAGATTGGCATTCCAGCCTTTGAAGTGT
The DNA here is from genome assembly GCA_031420175.1 of Nitrospira sp. Taxonomy (GTDB): domain Bacteria; phylum Nitrospirota; class Nitrospiria; order Nitrospirales; family Nitrospiraceae; genus Palsa-1315. The sequence goes on along the minus strand of JANOMG010000309.1, from coordinate 1,313 downwards.
TCCAGATGTTCCGTCCAGCTGAGCGACCAAAAATTAAAACCATCCGTTTGGCGAATGTCGTTATAGCGCTTGCCGGCTCCGTCAAACTCTGTGAAGCGATCGGTGGTGAAACCGAGTGCGACGGTGCGGTCGTGATCGGGAAATGCGAGGGCTCCCCAGTGGGTGCTTTGCGCCGTTGCTTCCGCCCAACTTGGCTGAGCGCATCCAAGCAAGACCGCAACAGTGACCGTAAGATTCGCAATGATTTGTTTGAGGCAATGCAACATCCGGGAATCCTGCACTGAAGTGGATTGGAGAGGCAACATTTTCTTGAGGCGCGCCAAGGATGGCTCGTCATTGTGCAGTCTGCGCCCCTCCCCGTGCTAGCGACAGGAGGGGAACCCGATTCGTCACTGCAGAACAGCGAGGGCCTGTAGGGGTAGAAGAAGAGGAAAGTAGTTCAGTATCCCGCTAGAAATCGGTGAGCCGATCGTAGAGATAGAGCATATCCAAGGTCATGCGAATGCCGAAAGTTGGCCCGTAGTCCTTCTGGTTGATGGCATCGTTCCAGGTCTCAACTGTCACGGCTGAGTAGCGGAGTGCCACCGTCACGAACCGTTCGTTAATAGAGCTTCCGCGATGGTCCACGAACAGGCCTGAATCCGCGGTCAGCCCGATCTCGATTTCCCAAGGCACGTCGCAATCTTTGCGCCGGTAATTGCCGATTCCGACGGACACCTGCCCGAGATAGGAATGGTTGGCGACTTGATGAAACGCGGCTCCGCTGAAGGGACGGCCATAACGGGCCAGCGCGGAGAAGCGAACGTAGTCGGAGATCCAGGATCCCGGCTCCAGTACAGACAGTCGCCGCAAACCGATCTGGGCATAGGGCTCATAGTACAGGGACCCTGCTGCCCCGCCTACCCCATAGAAAAAGACATCGTCGCTCCCCAAGAGTCCCGTCCATTTTGTTAATGTCCCGCTGGTCATGAAGTCTATCGCGTCGCGAGTGGCGCCGACCGGCACCTTGGTCTGACCGGTGAGTTTATGCGAGAAGTCGTTCTGGATCACGCGGCGAATCTTGTCTTGTGTCGGGCCTGCTCCGACGGTGAGATTGGCATTCCAGCCTTTGAAGTGTTCCAGATGTTCCGTCCAGCTGAGCGACCCAAAATTAAAACTATCCGTTTGTCGAATGTCGTTATAGCGCTGGCCCGACCCATTAAACTCCGTGAAACTGTCGTTGAAGAATCCGAGCGTCAGGGTGCGGTCGTGATCGGGAAATGCGAGGGCGCCCCAATGCATGCTCTGCGCAGTGGCCTCAGCCCAGGCAGGCG
>JANOMG010000308.1:0-9859 GCA_031420175.1 Nitrospira sp. | reverse complement strand
GGTATTGCGCGCGCGGCACCGACTTCAGGCGGAGCAAAACGATGATTTCACGATCAGGACGCAGGTCGATATCGGAAAGGTGCAGGAAGGGACCAGTGAAACCTTGACGATGATGCTCTTTGCTATTGCCTCCGTGTCCCTTTTGGTCGGGGGCATCGGCATCATGAATATTTTGCTCGTATCCGTGACGGAACGGACGAGAGAGATCGGGATCCGTATGGCGGTAGGAGCCAAACGGTATCACATCGTGATGCAGTTCCTGATCGAGGCCATGACGTTGAGCCTGGTAGGCGGGGTGTTAGGTATCGTACTGGGGGTTGCCGGGGCGAAGTTGACGACGCTGATTGCCGGCTGGCCAACTATCATCTCCGGTAACGTCATCGTGATCTCGTTCTTCTTTTCACTCGTGGTCGGTCTCTTCTTCGGCCTGTACCCTGCGAATAAGGCTGCTCGTCTCAACCCCATCGAAGCGCTTCGGTACGAATAGTCATGCAGGGATTTGGAGTCTGGTGACTCCTGCCCTGCAGCGCTATGCTGCGCGACTTGCGTTTCCTGATTCTGATGTGACCACACGCGCAATAGAGCGTGGTGGGGACTGCTCCTGATTGGAGAGGTCAACCGTGATCGGACTTCGGTAGGGGCTGCCCGTCTGGTCGTAGGTTATCGCGACGATCGGTTGATGGAGTCTGGCGGGGTTAATCGTGGTGATCATGCCCTGTTCTTTCGTATTAAGTTCTACAAAACTGTAGACAGGGTAGATGCCAACCAGTTTGATGAAGACGGACACGAGACCAAGGTCGAGACGTCCGAACTCTCCTTCTTGGAATAGGTGTTGAACTGCTGCGTGGGAAGGCAGCGGTCGGAGCCCTCCGAATCCGGTCAGTAGTTCATCGTATCGATCTGCAATCATCACAATGCGACTCGCCTCTGCCGTGGAGCCTGCCGATGCTTCGGCGGGATAGCCGTGCCCATCCGGGGTGACATGGTGTTCGGCCGCTATTTGGCGAACGGTTTGGGGAAACCCGCGTTGCGCCTCGATGGCAATGGCGCCGAGTCTTGGGTGATGACGAAAGGTTGCGAGGTCTTCACCGGAGAGGGGCGCCGAGGTTTGGAATAGATGTCGGGGAAGTTGTAACAGCCCGATGTCGTGGAGGAGCGCGCCGGTCGCCAACTCGTGGAGTTTCATCAGGTCATAGCCGAGTGATTGGCCGAGTATCATCGACAAGGTGCAGACGGCGAGGCTATGGTTGTTGAAAGAGGCATCGAGCTGTCGCCCCTGGCTCATCGCCATAAATGCGGCGTGGGTGCTCAGGGTTCGTGCGACGATGGTGATTTCCTGTACCGCGTCGTTGATCAGTTCTGGATTTGCGGTGCCTACTTTGCTGATGTCGTCGAAGACGGTTTTAACCGATTGAGCCAGTTTCTCGCCTGCCTCTTGAGCCATCGTCAGTTCCTGGCTCAGTGAACTCACTGAACGGAGTGTATCGTGGCTTGGGGGCGCTTGGGTGGAGGTCAGTAGGCCAATCGTGTGAAGGGTTTCTTCCTCAATCGGTAAAGACGTGACGTCGAGCCCTTTGGAGGTGTCGATGTCCACGGCCTGGATGTTGGATCGCCGCAAGCGCTCGATCTGTTCGACAGTTTGAACCAAAAACCGGTGTGTCAGGAAGGGGCTCCGGAACCAGGAACAGTCGATACCTGCCACATACATTCCAATCCGAAGTTGACGCAAAGGGATATGCTTGCGCATGCGGTATCTATCCATGACGAGGGAGGTATTGGACAAAATCCAACAGCTCCTTATCGGTTCGCCATGCGCGAATCTTGAACGCATGAAGGCAGAGTGTTGTGTGGTAGTTCGTCGTGAAAACGTGGAGTTCTGTGGGTCTGGAAGGATCGAAGGGCGTTAGGAACCGCAGGCAGGGGTCAGGGATACTTCGATGCGAGGGTTGTCCTTATCGATGTGTTTATACAGGTGGGTTTCAACGATGCGGTTGTCGTTGATCCCGAGTCCCTCACAGAGGGCATCCTGTGCAATCTTGAGTCCACCATCGACGTCTCGCCGCAAGGCTGAGGTGAAATAGAACCGGATGGACAGGGCGAGCCACTCTGACTGAAATCGTGAAAGCAAGGAGGCTCGATCTGTAGACTGCGCCAACTTCAGCCAGACGAGTTGTCCGACTTGGGCCTTATAGGCACGACCAACTGATGAAAGCAATCGTCTGCCGTTTACCGTAGCATATTGATGATTGATGCTAGGAGGTACAGGGAGTGTGAACAGGACCGCATCATGGCTCGTCGTTGGTTGCGGTGACGGAGGAGCAGGCATGGGAGCGCTGGGAGCCGTCTTTGCGGAGGTTCGTGGTACCGCGATCTTCTTGTCAGGGTTCCGGTAAGACGTGGTGCGAACGGTACGAGGAGCGGACGCGTGTTGGGTCTGGCGGCGGAATGTGGGCATGGCCCAGTTTACAGGAGATTGACGATCTTGGACATGTTCTGCTCGTACCGTTCTTCCGATCGGGCGATAAAACGACGCCAGTCGCTCGGATTCCAGATCTCCATACGATGGTACATGCCGACCAGCATCACTTCCTGCTCTTCATCCAATGGAATAAGCTTTCTGAGGCGACTCGGAATCAGGATGCGTCCGGCCTTGTCGAGTTCCGATGTGCCGGCTTCCGACACGACGTGGTGCATGAACAGCCGACTCTGTTCTTCATCCAGCGTGGCCTTCGTCCGTTCGAGGACCTTTTCCCATTCTTTCATGGAGTAGAGGAGCGTTGATTCTTCAGGACCCTTGATGAAGACGACGGCCTGTCCCCCGGATTCGACCTGCTCACGGATCGGCGAGGGGACGATAAACCGTCCCTTCTCATCGACCTTGCACGTATAGACACCGGCAAACATCAATGAATCCTATCTCTTACGAGGCTTGAGGGGTTCTGGTTCGATCGCGAATCCATTGCTCCAGATCCGAACGTACAAAGCGCCATTCTTTTCCAAGCTTGAAAGCGGGAATCTGGCGATTCCGTAGATAACGATAAAGTGTCCGCGGGGTGATCTTGAGGTATTGGCAGGTCTCCTCCGCCGTCATCAGCTCGCTCTTGGGCTCGTTGGCCATTGAAGAACCTGGTTCTATAGAGACTCATATGCCTCACGAGGCTTCGGACACTGTTGCCAGGGTAGGAAATATAGAGCGATCTGTCAAGTGAAAATACATGACAATACATGTCATAGACTGTCAGTGTCATCCGACTCGACAGGGTCTGATTCTTCCGCCTCCATCGCCTCCGAGAGGTTGTCACCGAGGTCCTCTCCCATCTCATCTCCCATTTTTTTCATGAATCGAGCCATGCGCTGTGGGTCGTTTTCGTCGAGCCCAGCCAGATTGTTCGGATCGGCCAAGGCTTCTAGTCGAGCCTCTTCGGATTTCGGGGAGGCAAACCGAGACAGCATTCGTTCCACCCGAGCGCTTCGGCAATGGGAGCAGGTTGCCGGTGCTTGATTGGTCAGGCTCAAGACAAGGACCGTGCTGCGCCTGGTACAGTCGAGGCATCGATATTCGTACAGTGGCATGGATTATATCCCTATGTGTGTGAGAGCTGGGGCACCCTGCTCGGCCCAGAGCCGATCCGGCACCAGAGCCGTATCGACTGTTCTGGCCAGGGTCAGGGCGAATACTGGTCCGCTGCCGGCTTGTCGTAGAGCCTTTGCACATTCGTTCAGCGTGGTGCCGGTGGTAAAGACGTCATCCACGAGGAGGATGCGCTTCTCTTTGAGGTCCTGTGGCCGACGGACGTCAAAGGCTTTCCGGAGATTTTTCAACCGTGCTTGGCGCGTTAAGGTGGTTTGGGGATCAGTGGCGGAGACCCTGACGAGATTGGTGGCCGACACTGGACGGGCCATGTGGCGGCCAAGCTGATCGGCCAACAGCAGTGATTGGTTAAACTCACGCTCTCGTAGGCGGGTTGGGTGTAAGGGCACAGGGATGATCATGTCGACGTCGATCTCATGTGGCAGGACACTGATCATGAGGCGTGCGAGTGGTTTGGCCAGAGTATGTTTGCCTCGATATTTGAACGAGCAGATGGCCTCCCGCAGAGGCGGGAGATAGGGGAAGAGGGTCCAGGCCCGTTGAAAGGCTGGCGGCCGTTGCTGGCAGTCTTGGCATTGATGGTCTGGTGTATAGGCCGTGGCCGCTTCCGAGACAAACGGCTGATCGCAGCGGGCACAAGCTGGTTGCCGGAGCGGGTGGATATTCTGCCAGCATGCGGTACAGAAGAAGGGCACCGGATCAGTGCTGAGTGAATGGCCACAGGCGAGGCACTCTACCGGCAACACAAACCGGAGAGCCTGGCGGCACCATCCAAAGAGCCGATCCTGTAGGTCTCCACGTAACATCGCAGGGGAAGCGCTCCAATCAACCGGTGTCTGCGCTTCTTCTATGAGAATGTGCCGCGCCTGTCAAGGTTGTTGCTCTGTAAATGGTTGTGATATACGAAGGCAGTAGGATGAGTCGCGAGCGATGCGCGACGGGCGCGACGCGCGGGAAAAGCAGGACGGGCGAGATTCAAAGTTCGAGGTTCCGAGTACCTCGAACTTCGGACCTCGAATCGTCGTTTGTCTCGCCTTTCCGCCAGTCTCGCGGGGTGATCTTGCGGGTCAAGGCATGGCTGAAGAAGTAGATCTATGGTGACATTTAACCGGGTGTCAAAAAAATATGAGCGGGGTGGTGACCGTATCACTGGGCTCGATCGGGTCACGGTCGAGGTAGCGACGGGTGATTTCTGTGCGTTTATCGGTCCCAGCGGCTGTGGGAAGAGTACGTTGCTCAATCTGGTAGCCGGATTAGATGTGCCGACCTCGGGGGAGATTCTCCTTGGAGGGAGGTCGACCAGTCGATTTACGAGTGACGATTGGACGAGAGTCAGGCGGGAAACAGTCGGGATTATCTTCCAAGCGTTCCATTTGGTTCCCGGGCTCACGGCAGCGGAGAATGTCGCGTTTCCCCTGCTGCTACGCGGGGAGCGCGGGGCAGCGGTCCAAACCCGCGTCGAGGAGGTCCTCGAGTTGGTCTCGATGACCGCACGACGGCATCATCGCCCCAGCGAGCTGTCGGGTGGGGAGCAGCAGCGTGTGGCCATTGCGCGAGCGATCGTCCATCGGCCTCAGATCATTCTCGCCGACGAGCCAACCGGGAATCTGGATTCCCAGCATGGGGCCGAGATCATCGCCCTCCTTCGGTCGCTCGTCCAGCATGTTCGTCAAACCATATTGTTGGTCACCCATAGCCACGCGGCTGCGGAGGCTGCTGATTATGTCTGGGCCATGAAGGATGGACAACTCGTGACGAAAACGTCGCACGAGTCTGTCACCGTAGGAGCATGATGGATCTTTCGACCACCATTGCCGGCGTGCGATTTCCTAGTTGTTTTATGAACGCCTCGGGGGCGCTCTGTGTGACGCGTGAAGAACTGTTGGCTCTCGGACGATCGCGTGCCGGCGCCATCGTCACCAAGTCGATGACGGTTGAGCCCCGTGACGGAAATCCGTCGCCCCGGTACTATGGATTTCCCGGCGGGTCCATTAACTCTATGGGTTTGCCGAATCTCGGGTACAAGGCCTATGCCGCGCTCATCCCGGAGTTGAAGACGCTCGGCAAGCCGGTCATCGCCAGCGTGGCGGGTCTTTGCGAGGACGATTTCCCGACGATCGCAGCCATGATTAATGCCGCGAAGCCGGACTTGATCGAAGTCAATCTTTCCTGTCCGAATATTCCAGGCAAGCCTCAGATCGGGTATGACGTCGAAGCCTCCGAGCGATTGCTGAAGCGGGTCCGTAAAGTCATTACGGTTCCGATGGGGGTCAAGCTGCCGCCCTACTTCGATCCGGCCCATCACAAAGCGATGGGAGAGGTGATCGGCCGTTGCGGAGTCGACTTTCTCAACCTGATTAACTCGGTCGGCAACGGACTCGTCGTCGACCCGGAGCGCGAGGAGGTCGTCATCAAGCCGAAGGGTGGCTTTGGCGGCCTGGGTGGGACGATCATCAAGCCGGTTGCGCTGGCCAATGTGCGGGCGTTTTGGAAGATCTTCGAAGGCCGCATCTCGATCATCGGGACCGGCGGCGTGGTGAACGGCGTGGATGCCTTCGAGCATGTGCTCTGTGGCGCGTCGGCCGTGCAGATCGGGACGGTCTTGGTCGAGGAGGGGATCGACGTATTCGGCCGATTGGAGACCGAGCTGGCGGCACAGCTCAGTAAGAAGGGTTACAGGGGGTTGGACGATTGCCGGGGGAAGCTGAAGGAATTGTAGGCCTACTTGGCCCTGAAGGTCTTGGCGAGGAGGCCCAGCTGCAGGGCTCGTCGGAGTAGTTGGGCCACGTTTCTCACGCTCAACCGTCGCATCAAGTTGAACCGGTGCACTTCGACGGTGCGTACGCTGATTTCCAGCATTTCTGCAATCTCACGGTTCGTGTGCCCGATCGACACCAGGCGAAGGATGTCACGCTGCCGTGGCGTGAGGAGATCGGCCTCGATCTCTTCCTGTATCGGCTGGACTTTTCGGCTTAGAACCGTTCTCGCGGCCATCAAATACCTCTCATCATCAACTCCGGCGAGTCTAGCAAAGGTGCCGATTGCTGTAAACGAAACGACTCATTTCTGCAGGGCTCAGTTGCGGGCCCTAATGACTGGGTTTATCCCCAGTCCCCCGTTCTCCATGGTTCGTTCGCTGTATTCTCCGTCCGCGCCTTAGAGGATTATACTACTCATGCTCAATTTCGCTTTGATCCGCGCACATGGCCATCAGCGGCCGTTTCGCGCGCTGCTGAGCATCGCCGGAGTGGCCCTGGGTGTGCTGGCCTCCGTGGCCATCGGGACGGCAAACATTCATGTCCTGCGATCGTTCGAACAGGCCGTCACGACGGTTGCCGGTCCTGCCACAGTGGAGATTGTAGGCCGTGATCTCGGCATGGATGAATTGGTGATCACGGCTGTCCGTGCGGTGGACGGGGTGGTGAGTGCCGCTCCTGTTATTGACGAAGCGGTCGTGGGTGCCCAAGGAGAACAGCGTGGTCTGGCACTTCAGGTAATGGGCCTGGATCTTCTCGTAGAAGTTGGGGCGCGTGGATTTCAGATACCTCGGGCTGATACCGAGGTGGCGCTGGAGTCGCTCCTGGCCCCGGACTCGCTGTATCTTGGTCGTCAGGTCGCTGCCGACTGGAATCTGGGAGTTGGCAGTCCCGTCGAGGTGACGGTGGGAGGGCGTCTCGTCCGGCTGCGAGTCGTCGGACTTATTCACGACGAGACCCTGCGCTCGTCCATCTGGGACCGGCTGGCCATCATGGATATTGCTGCGGCGCAGCTGTTGTTCCAATCGATTGGGCGATTGGATCGGATTGAGCTGGTGACGCAGCCTGGTCGACCGCTCGACGACATCATGGCTTCTGTGCGAACGGTGCTTCCACCCCAGCTTGTCGTGCAACGGCCGGCGCAACGGACGAAGCAGGTCGAAAATATGGTTCGGGCTTTCCAGCTCAATCTGACGGTCTTGAGCTGGGTCGGTCTGCTCGTCGGGATGTTCTTGATCTACAACACGATGGCGTTTGCTGTGGCGCAACGGCGGCGCGAGATTGGCATCTATCGCGCACTTGGTATGACGGAGCGGAGGGTTGCAGGCCTATTTCTCGTGGAAGCAGGATTGCTCGGTCTCCTTGGCGGGCTAGTGGGAGGTCTTGGCGGGGTCTGGCTGGCCAGGGGGTTGGTGGCGCTCGTGAGCCGGACCATCTCAGACCTCTATGTACCAGTCGCATCCGACGGGTCGATTGTGTCGATGGACATGTTGACGTTCGTGGCAGTGGCGAAAGGCGTGCTGCTTGGGACCGTGGTCTCGATGGTGGGAGCCTTGGGCCCCAGCGTGGAAGCCGGCAGAACGGTGACGGTCCGTGCCTTGGCGCCAGGAGACTACGAATCCACGCACCAATTGAGGGCAGGCCTGTTTGGATGGGCGAGCCTCCTATTGTTAGTGCTGGGAGGTCTCTGCTCGCTGATGGGCCCAGTCGGAGGTCTGCCTCTTTTTGGCTATTTCGCGACGATCTGTCTCTTGGGAGCCCTCTCCTGTCTTGCGCCACTCTGTATCAAGGCATTGGGCATGCGGCGCCTTCATCGGGAGAGCAAGACGATGGCGCTTGGGGGAAGCCTCAGGCTCATCGCGGCAGACCAGGCTGCTCGCCATCCTGGGCGGAATGCGGTCACCGTGTCGGCGTTGATGGTGGGACTGTCGATCATGATCGGTGTGGCCGTCATGGTGCGCAGCTTTCGTGACACGGTCGAGGTCTGGGTGAACGAGACCGTCATGGCCGATCTCATCGTGGCCCCGCAATCCTGGCCCCATGGGAAGCAGTCGGGCCAGGCGTCACATGCCCTCCCAGGGGCCTGGCGTGCAACCCTGGCGGCAATTGACGGCATAGCCGCTGTCGATACCTATCGGGATGTGCATGTAGACGTGGCGGGTCAGCCGGTGGCGTTGGTGTCACGAGATCTTCGGCTTCATGCGCAGCGCAGCCGATATTTGATGGTGCGTGGGGAATCAGCCGTGGCCTTGCAGCGAGCCGCAGAGACCGGCGGCGTTCTCATGTCTGAGGTCTTGGCGACTCGATTAAGTCTTCGCGAGGGGAGCCATGTCTCAATCACGACGCCGGCTGGACCAGTGGCTGTGGCCGTCGAGGGCATCTTTTACGATTACGCGACCGATGGCGGGAAGATGGTGATGGACCGAACCTGGTATCAGCGCCATTGGCAGGACGATCGGGCGACGGTGTTTCCCATCTACCTGGCAGCCGGGGCCGATGCGGAACAAGTCCGGCAGTCGATTGTGACGCAGGTTGCTGGGCTAGATGGCGTGGCGGTTCCACCGCTGGTGATTCGAAACAAGGAGTTACGGAAGGAGATCCTTGCCATCTTCGACCGGACCTTCGTGTTGACCTATGTCTTGGAAGCCATTGCCGTGTTGGTGGCCGTGCTAGGCATTGTGAACACCTTAGTGACGGCCGTGTTGGAGCGGCGACGTGAGTTCGCCACGCTGCGGGCGATCGGCGCCAGCCCGAGGCAGGTGGAGCGGCTAGTCTTGTGGGAGGCAGCCTATCTCGGGTTGATTGGGGCGGTCCTGGGTGTCGTGGGAGGTCTGCTGCTCGCCCTGCTGCTCATCCACGTGATCAATAAACAGTCTTTTGGCTGGACGATTCAGATGACGGTTCCGGGAGGACTAATTCTGCAAGCAGTCGCACTCGCACTCACGGCAGCCCTGGTGGCCGGCTATTGGCCTGCGCGTTGGGCCGCAAGGCAGCCGGTTATTGAGGGACTTCGAGAGGAATAGACCCCTTGGCCGGTAACCGGTCTCGCACTGCCTCATACTCTCCGAGATGTACTCGCATCAGGCTCTTCCACAGTTTGCCGTGGTTCGGGACGAAGAAATGGAGCAATTCGTGAACAATCACATAATTTCCAATTTCACGATCGAGATCCACGAGCTCGTCATTGAAGCTGAGGTTGCCTTGCAGGGAACACGAGGCCCACTTGTTGCGCATTGGGCGAACGCTCAATGCGCGGACTTTGATGCCCAGTTTGTTGGCCCATTCCAAAACGCGGCGCTTGAACTCTTCCTTGTTATGCCAGCCGTTCACGTCAGGCCTTGGCTTTCTTTTGCAGTATGGTGAAGAGGTCGTCCACGATTGCGGTGACTTTGTTTAAGTCTTCCTCAGCTTCAATGACGAGCTCGTGGATCTCGATCGTGAAATTGGAAATTATGTGATTGTTCACGAATTGCTCCATTTCTTCGTCCCGAACCACGGCAAACTGTGGAAG
>JANOMG010000307.1:0-4273 GCA_031420175.1 Nitrospira sp. | reverse complement strand
GCCGATGACGGCGAACGCGCCGAGCGTCATGAACGCATAGATCGCCAGGTAGATCATGACACTGGCGAGGCCGGGCGTTCCCCCGGACGCGCCGACCCCACGGCCTGCCGCCACAAAACCGATCAACGCGTAGCCTGCGTGCGCAATGCTGGAGTAGGCCAGCATCCGTTTGATGTTGGTCTGCACGATAGCCACGACATTGCCGAGCACCAGGGTGACAAGGGAGATGAGCAGGAACAGGAGTGACCAATCTGCTTTGAGCCCGCCGAGCCCTTCGACGAAGACACGCATGAATGCGGCAAAGCTGGCAGCTTTTGCCGCCACCGCCATAAAGGCTGTGACGGAGGTTGGGGCGCCCTGATAGACGTCGGGCGTCCACATATGGAACGGCACCGCGGCGAGTTTAAAACCGAAGCCGACTGCCACGAGAATCGTGGCGATCAGCACAAGGGGATCGTCTGCCCCGCGAGTGCCAATGGCGCTTGCGATCGACGCGAGCTTGGTGCTGCCGGCCATGCCGTAGAGCAACGAGATGCCGTACAACAGAATCCCTGAGGAGAAGGCGCCGAGGACGAAGTATTTGGCTGCGGCCTCCAGCGAACGAGGCTTCGATCGGTTGAGCCCGGTCATGACGTAGAGCGAGAGAGACATGAGTTCGGTGCCGAGGTATATCGTGAGTAAGTCGGCACCGGAAACCATGACCATCATGCCAGAGAGGGAGAGGAGGATGAAGCCATAGTATTCGCCGAGGTGGATGCGCTCCGCCTTCAGATAGGGCAGCGACATCAAAATGGTCAGGCCGGTTATGCCATAGAGGAGGACTTTCCAGAATCTGGCGTAGGCATCGATCACCACCAGGTCGCTAAACGCAAACACCCGGACATTTCGCACACTGATCTGCCAGCCGGTGAACCCCAGACAGAGGGCAAGGGCAGCCAGACTCAGCCAGGCCAGGAGATCCCGTCGCGAGGCTGGTGTGATGGGGTCCAACGCGATGACGAGACAGGCTGTGACGACAATAATGAGCTCAGGAAGCAGGGCTAAGAGGTCGGCGCCGTACAGACTCATCGTGATGTTCCTTGGGTCTTCAGCGGCTCTCCGCTCTTTGCGAGCAATGGCGCGGGCTCGCCGGCAGAGGGCTGGGCAGTCGGCGCGACCTTCGCGCGGGACATGATGGCAATCGTAGCGGTCACGCTCTGGTGCATCCGGCTCACGAGAGGGTTCGGATAGAGTCCGATCCAAAAGATCAACAGGGCCAGTGGCACCAGCGTAGCAAGCTCCCGTTGGTTGAGGTCCTTGAGCTTTGGAAGCTGGTGCGGGGTTGGGACCCCGAAGACTACTCGCTGGATCATCCAGAGGATATAGGCGGCGGCGAGGATGATGCCCAACGACGCAAAGGCGGTGGCGACCTTGCTCCAGAGGAAGGTGCCGACGAGCACGAGGAACTCTCCGACAAAACTATTCGTGCCGGGGAGGCCGAGCGAGGACAAGGCGAAAATCACTAACAGGGTGGCATATTGCGGCATCGGTGACGCCAGTCCGACATTGTCGGCGATCATCCGGCTGTGGGTGCGCTCATAGATCATGCCGACGCAGAGGAACAGCGCGCCGGTCGTAATGCCATGGTTCACCATTTGGAGCACGGCGCCTTCGATGCCCTGTTGGTTCAAGACAAAGATCCCGAGGGTCACGAACCCCATGTGGCTTACGCTCGAATACGCGATCAGTTTCTTGAGATCGACTTGGGCCAGCGCCATATAGGCGCCGTAGATGATCGCGACGATGGAGAGGGTGACCATCATGGGCGTAAAGGCGCGGCTGGCGTCTGGCAGCATCGGTAAACTGAATCGCAGGAATCCATAGGTGCCCATTTTCAGGAGAATGCTGGCGAGGATGACGCTGCCGGCGGTCGGGGCCTCGACGTGGGCGTCCGGGAGCCAGGTGTGAAACGGAAACATCGGGACCTTCACGGCGAAGGCGGCGAAGAACGCCACAAAGAGCCACATTTGCAGCGACGCCGGGTAGGTGCCTTGGCTCAAGGCGAGGATGTCGAATGTGTGTCCTCCGTAAAAGTAGAGGGCGAAGATGGCGACCAATAAGAGTACGCTCCCTGCAAGGGTGTACAGAAAGAACTTGATCGCCGCATAGAGTCGGTTCGGTCCTCCCCAGACACCGATGAGGAGGTACATTGGAATCAGCATGGCTTCCCAGAATACATAGAACAAGACGAAGTCCAAGGCGACGAACACCCCCACCATGGCTGTTTCCATGATCAGCAGCATGGCCATGAAGCCCTGAACTTTTGTGGTGATCGCCGTCCAGGAGGCCAGGACGCAGAGGGGCATAATCGCAGCGGTCATCAAGACCAGTGGGAGGCTGATTCCGTCCAGGCCCAGGCTGTAGTAAATGGGGGGGGCCGTGATCCAGGCGACATGTTCGGTGAACTGCATCTGACTCGCCTGGGGATCAAAGAGCCACCAGAGCGGGAGGGCAATGAACAGGTCAGCCAGGGTTACGGCCAGCGCCATCCATCGAGCGGTCGATTCCGACACGACAGACATCGCGGCGGCTCCCACAAGGGGGAGGACGAGGAGCAGTGAGAGCCAGGGAAATCCGCCGCTATACATAGAACCTCAGAACATCAAAAAGACGGTCAGGATCACGACGACCCCGAGCGCCATACCGAGCGCATAATGTTGAGTCTGTCCGCTTTGTGTGAGCCTCAAGAGCCAGCCGCTCCAGGCGATCGCGCGGGCCACACCATTCACGGTGCCATCGATCACGGCGACGTCTACACGTTTCCACAGTTCTGTGGCGGCGGAAAAGGTGGGGCGGACGATCGTCCGATCGTAGGCCTCATCGACATACCATTTGTTCAGCGATCCTCGATACAGCGATTGCCACCGTCTGGCGAATTGATCGGGGAGTGCCGGGTTGAGGACGTAGACATAATAGGCGCCGGCGATCCCGAGTAAGCCCATACTCGTGGCCAGTACCATGATGGCGATGGCGGCTCCCCCCTCGTGTGCCGCGCCGCCAGTACCGGTCTCAAACATCGGTCCAAGAAACTCCGGAATGCCGAGATACCCTGTGACGATGCTCAGTACGGCGAGGACGATGAGCGGCAGGGTCATGGTGTGCGACGGTTCATGTATATGGCCTGCATGATGAGGGTCGACATGCGAAGGGCCCCAAAATGTGACGAAAACCAGTCGGAAGCTGTAGAACGCTGTCATCAGGGCTGTCATGAGGCCGAGCACGGTCAGAAATTGGCCGAGCGAGCCGCTTGACCAAGCCGAGACGAGCAGGGCGTCCTTGCTAAAGAAGCCTGATGTCAGGGGGAATCCAGCCAGTGCGAGTGAACCCACCACAAAGGTCCAATAGGTGATCGGCAGTTTGTCTTTCAGCCCGCCCATGCGCCGCATGTCCTGCTCGTGATGGAGCGCGATAATGACCGACCCGCAACCGAGAAAGAGGAGGGCTTTGAAGGCCCCGTGGGTCAGGAGATGGTACATGCCGGAGGCATAGGCGCCGAGACCACAGGCCATGATCATGTAGCCGAGTTGACTGACCGTCGAATAGGCCACGACGCGTTTGATGTCGGTCTGGGTCAAGGCGATCGTAGCACCGACAACCATGGTCAACCCGCCGGTGAGCGCCACGACAATCATGGCGGTGGGAGACAAGTTATAGAGCGGAGCCAAGCGCGCCACCATGAAGACACCGGCCGTGACCATCGTCGCCGCATGAATGAGGGCCGAGATGGGGGTGGGGCCTTCCATCGCATCCGGCAGCCAGACGTGGAGCGGCACTTGGGCGGATTTGCCGATTGCGCCGGTGAAGAGGAGGAGACAGATGAGTGTCAGTACGGAGACGTCCCAGGTTCCACCAAATGGCCCGAGGACATTCATGACGTCGCCCGCGGACGCGTGGGCGCGGGCAAATATTTCTGAATAGTCGAGCGATCCAAAGCTGTACCAGACCAGGAGCAGGCCGAGCATGAAGCCGAAATCGCCGACGCGGTTGACGATGAAAGCCTTGGTGGCGGCGGCGCAGGCAGCCGGACGATCGTACCAGTGGCCGATGAGCAGATAGGAACAGAGACCGACCGCTTCCCAGAAGATGAAAAGTTGCAGCAGGTTGTCCGCCATGACCAACATCAACATCGAGAAGGTGAAGAGAGCGATGTAGCTGAAGAAACGGGCATAGCCTGGATCTTTGTGCATGTACCCGATGGTATAGACGTGGACGAGCGAACTGACGGTCGTGACCA
>JANOMG010000306.1:0-18962 GCA_031420175.1 Nitrospira sp. | reverse complement strand
GAATGCACGCCCTGGGGCAATCCGACCTATAACGTCTTTGGGTGGCAGAAGCCCTGCTATTTACTTCAAGAGGGCTACGCGAAGACGTTCCGTGAACTGATGGATAGCACGGAGTGGGAGCACTACGGAACAGGGCGGAATGAGAAATGCGCCGATTGTATGGTGCATTGTGGCTATGAAGCGTCGGCAGTCGAAGATACGTTTGGCACGCTGTCCGGGTTTGGCCGGACCGTCAAGTTAACGATGCTCCCTACCTCGCGATGACAGATAGCGTGAAGCGTCGCTCGTCTATCGCGACTGACGCTCTCAGCGGTCAGCTTTTAGCCATCAGCTTCTATCCTGAACGAGGTACGATTCACGTGATACGTCTCACGGTTTTCTTATGACTGATACCAAGAACCATAGCGGTGGCAGCGTAGCAGGATCGCCGGAAGGCCGCGTATTTCAGCCGGCCACTTTTGCTGAGCTTGCAGAAGCGGTGGAGCTGGCGTTCGATTATCGGGGTGATGTGACGGTGTCGTTAAAATCAGGCGAATCTCTCAGCGGGTACCTCTTTAATCGTCAGGTTAGCGGTCCCGACTCTTCTCTAGAGGTGTTCCCTTCTGACAGCTCTCAGGCGCGACACATTCGCTATGACCAGATTGCCACGATCGCCTTCACCGGTGAGGATACGGCTACAGGGAAGTCCTGGGAGACCTGGATCGCCAAGAAAGATTCAGAGCGACGAGTCGAAGTGGAACGTGTCGCAGCCGACGCACACACGCGTGGGATTCTCTAAGTTTTCTGCCTACGAACTCTATCTTTTCCCCTTCATTTCTTCTATATAGACAGACTTCGAATGGCCCTCTCCTGGCGCATGGAGCGGGGCTCGTCGGCCTGTCGGATTGGGATGTCAATTCGTTGACAAAGGGTAGGGCCTATGTTACAAGGGTCGGCCTCAAAATGGCCGGGCTCATTGCTAATCAGACTTTCTGTTGTGTGAGGCGGACGCAAGAGTTCGGCGACCAAAAAAGGCGTCAGTTCAGAGCACGTGAGGCATAGACAGATCGTACAGAATGAGTCTCAGTGGCGGGAATGGATCCTGGCCCTTGCCATGGTGGGCGGTCTCCCGTCGGTTGTTTCGGCAACGCATGAAGCCGACCATCGATTTACGGTCGAAGGGTTTGTGTGTGGGGTAGATGGGACAGGGAGCGCGAATATAGACGTGCTCGTGAAGGATACAAGAATCTCCTACGGCCAGATCGTCAAGACCGATGGAGACGGATATTACAAAGCGGCGTTTCATCTTCATAACGATAATCTTGGCGATCCGCTGCTGGTTGAAGCCAGGGGTGAGCAGCAGGAGCAGAAGATCTCGTTTGACCCGAAGGATCTGGAAGCAGAGCGAAGAGTCCAGGTCAATTTTGGAACCGGTTGCATACACGATAGAGAGCGTGTTCCTCTGTGGGTCTATGGAGGGTTGGGCGCAGTAGCCGCAGTAGTCGGTGGGTTTGTCGGATCGAAGTTGGTTCGCTCATGGCGGAAGCGGGAACAGAAGCGAGGGACGTCTCAGGGGAAGCGTAAGAAATAACCGAAGCGGTCCGTGGGGCTGATGTGCGCCTCGCTGGATCGGTGGCTTGAAGTTGGCAGGGGGTACGAGTGGCGTTAGAGGACTCGTTGGGATCAGCGCTTTTGCAGGGGAGATTATCCTCCCGGTGAAAGCGTTTTTTTTCGCCCTAGTGTGAAGTTGAAGCGTTGTCGATGTGGTTGTGAAAAAAAGGAGTACGGCATGGATATGAAGCAGATGAATGTTGCGCAGCTGGCGGTGGTGTTGGGGATGGGTCTCCTTGTGGTGGCGTGCGGTGGTGGAGAGAGCGAGGGGCCGGCCGTTCCGCCGCCGCCAGCTCCTGCTGAGTACGCCGACAAGCATATGCCGGCCGATTGGTGGGGTGATGCAGCCAAGGCGGAAGAAGGGCGGAAGCTCTTCATCGGCGACACGAACCCCGATGTGAATTGTGCCAGCTGTCATGGTAAGGACGGCAAGCCGGTCAAGGCTGGTGCCCGTGATTTCCGTAAAGGTGAACGGTTGAGTCTCTACTCCGATTCAGTGTGGTTCTGGCGGATTTCCGAAGGGGTTCCCAATACGAAGATGAAGGCGTGGAAGAGTAAGCTTTCAGAGGAAGATCGCTGGAAGCTGGTGTTGTTTGAACGGAATTTTGGCTTGGCTGGGAAGGGATGGGACGCCGACAAGAAATCATGGGTTGATGTGGCGAGCGTCTCGGCTGCTCCTGCAGCCGCAGCACCGGCAGCGGCTCCCGCGGCGGCACCTGCTGCAGCTCCGGCTGCTCCAAAACCGGCGGGCAAGTAAGCTGATTTCAATCTAGTGAGGAGGGGCGGCGAAACATCATGAAAACGTGGCAGCGCAGTCTCGTGGCGGCATGTGCGCTTCTGGCGTTGTTCGGAGGAGTGGCGTATGCCCAGGCTCCTGGCGCGCCTCCCGTGGAGTTTCCCTATACGGGGAATCGGACCGCGGTATGGATCGTCGCCCAGCTTCACATTCTGTTTGCGGCGTTCATTCTCGGCGCCCCGATCTTTGTCGTGATCTCAGAATGGTTGGGGTATCGGAAGCAAGATCCTCGGTACGATCGTTTAGCGAAAGAGGTTACGAAAGTGACGGTCATTCTCTACAGTATGACTGCCCTCACCGGTGGCCTCTTTATTTTCGTGCTCCTCGCGACGTACCCGCAGTTCACAACGTGGCTCATCAATCATTTCTATCTGCTGTTCGCGGTGATCTATCCGCTGCTGTTCATCAGCGAGACCATCTTGCTCTACCTATATTTCTACACCTGGGACTCCTGGAAGGGTGAGAAGAAAGCCCGTCATATCGCCCTCGGTGTGCTCCTGAATCTGATCGGCACGATCACGCTATTCGTGATCGACGGCCCGACATCGTTTATGAATACACCAGTGAAGGCCGAGGGTATTTCGCCACAAGAGTTCCTCGCAACCGCGACCTTGTGGGATAAGATTTTCAACTATAGCTGGATGCCGCTCAATCTCCACCGCCTTGTCGGTAACGTGACGTTCGGAGGATTTGTGGCGGGCTTGATCGCCGCCTACATGTATATGGGGGCCAAAAAAGAAGAAGAGCGGGCCTACTACGATTGGATGGGCTTTGTCGGTAATCTGATCGGCGTGGGCGCGCTGCTGTTCCTCCCGTTCATGGGTTATCTGTTGGCGTACGAGCTCTGCGACTACGATGCGTCGATCTGCCCTTACATGATGGCCGACCAGCTTTCGATGTTCTTCGAAATGCAGGGAGCGATGATCGGACTCCTCTTCCTGGCCAGCAACTATTATATCTGGCTGAGCATGAAACGCATTGAGGGGGTCGAAAAGGTTCGGATGACGATCCTGGCCCCCATCGTGATGGTGGCGCTTCCCTTGGTGATGACCAAGGTGATGACGGACTATCCGGTGCCAGACCCGATGTCGCTGGCGTTTCTCCTCCCGTTGATCCTGGCGCCGTTTACTCTGGGTCGGTTCATCCCGCTGACTGTCTCTGCGAGGACCGTTATTAAGGTTGGCTTTTTGATGGTTGTCGTGGGCGATGCCATCTGGCTCACCCCCCATGGCTTCGTGCCCACCGGTGCCAAGTTGGTGGCGGAGTTGGAGCTGCCGTCAGATTGGAACTTCCTGGCGTTGATGCCGGCCAAGAATTCGGCGGCGTTTACGTTGGTGTTCGTCACGGTCGTCAATTACGTCATTTATAACCGGGCTATCAGTCAGGGCACGATTGTCTGGGGCAAAATCGATTTCGTCTCCCAGTTCGTGCTGATCTTCTTGGCCTTCACCGCAATTTGGACGATGGGCTTGATGGGCGCCGTCCGCTCGCTGCTGCGGAAGTACTACCACACCTACAATTTGTTGCCCGACTTCACCGCGGAGTCCTTCACGCCGACGCTGTCGTATTCCGCCTGGTGGATTACCGGGATTACTGTCGTCTTTTTCGCAGTCGTAAGTTTCGCCATTCTCGTGACCCTTCGGCCTTCCGATTCGAAGGGGCATGCACCTGAAGGCAGTCCGGCCACTGCCGGGGGTAAGTAGCCAGGGTGCGGAACGCCTACTGAAGGAAAGAGGATTTGTATGGGGAATGTGATTAAGAAGCTAATGATCGGTCTGGTGGTGGGCGGCGCGCTCATAGGTTTTACGAGGGCGTTCGAATTTCCGGTCATCTTCCAGATGATGTTTTTCGCTTACGCCATGCTGGGGGCGGTCGTATTCATGATCCTGGATCTGCCGGCGCTCAAGCCGATGAGCGGGATCAAGTCCGTGGCGGTTTTGGTGGCGTTTTACATCGTGCTCTGCACGGTATACATTTCCGGCGCCTCCATGTGGCCGCAATACGATCCACAAGATGAGAAGGGGAAGATCGACAAGATCCTGAAGCCCAAACGGGCTGCGACCGAACAGGGAAAAGCTGAGGAGTTGATCGCGCGTGCGAAGGCCCTCGATGAGCAAGCGAAAGCCTTAGCGGTGCGGCTCAAGGCATTGGGCGGAGACCAGGCGACAAAAGACCAGTCAGCAGGAGGTTCCGGTGCTTCCCCGGCAACGACCGGCGCGGCAGCCGGAGATTTTATGAAGCTGGGTGAAGAGCAGTGGCAGCTGCAAGAATGTTACAACTGCCACAAACTGAAGGGTGAGGGCGGAAAGAAGCGCGGTCCAGAGTTGGACAACATCGCCACGTATCTCACGGTTGACGAGATCAAGCAGAAAATTCTCGATCCCAAGAGCTTTATGGCGGAAGGATTCGAGAAGGAGTACGAGAAGGGCAAGATGCCGGACAAGTACAAGGACCTCATGGAGGAAAGAGACGTCGTGGCGCTCGCCTCCTGGCTGGGTACATTTAAAAACACATCGGTGAACACGCCAAAGCCGATTAAGAAGAAGTAGCATGCAGCCTAAACTGAAATCCAAAGTCCGCTGTGCGGATCAAGAAGTCGGTGAAGTGACCAAGGTCATCATGGATCCGCTGTCCCATGAGATCAGCCATCTCGTGGTGTCGGTGAACGGTACGGGCGAACGGCAAGTGTCGATGGGCGCAGTGCAGACCATAACGGACGATCTAGTCCAACTGCGGTCGTCCTCGTCCGAAGTCATGGCCTTGCCGCCGTTTAAGCGTGACGACTATGTCACGCTGCATGAGGTGGAGATCCCGCATATTGAGGACCATCTTCATGTCGCGCCTGGCGAAGTCCTGGTGCCGCTCCCTGAGTTGGAGAAGAGCGTCAAACGGCGGACCTTCTTCGCAAACTTGACCCATGTGATCGGGCTGTTCATCGGATTGCCGCTGGCCTTCCCCGTGCTGAAGTACTTGATGAAGCCGATGTACGCCCCGTTCGACAATGGATGGCTCAAGATCGGCAACATCGGGAAGATCAAGGTGGACGATGCGGGGACCCAGTTCAAGTTCAAGCGCAAGGTCAAAGAGGCCTATCTGCCTGAAGCTGAGATCGAGAAGAACGTGTGGATTTTAAAAGCGACTCCCGCGGTGCTTGAAAAGGTGTATCAGGGGAAAGATATGGATTTCCGGGATGCCACCGGGAAAACCATTTGGACCAATAAGAAGGACGTACCCTACGTCGCATTTTCAGGTAAATGTCCCCATCTTGGGTGCGGATTTAAATGGCGGCAGCATAAAGTCCTTGGGCAGGTCTTCTTGTGCCCCTGCCATTTGAGTATCTACGATGCGTCCGGTACTGTGCTGGACGGCCCTGCCCCGCGCCCCCTCGATCCGTTGCCGATTCAGGTGTCCGCAAGTGGCGAGGTGCAAATTATCGACATGGAATTCAAAGCCGGGACAAAGTCTCAAACGCGGATTGTCTAGATGAGCCATACTCCTTCTCCTAGCGCACCAACAACGATTCTTGAAAAAGTCATCGACTTTGTCGATGAGCGAGTCGGCCTAAAGCTCCTTGCCGCCAAGATGCTCAATGAGCCGGTCCCTGGCGGTTCTCGCTGGGCCTACGTCTTCGGGTCGGTTCTGTTATTTATCTTCATTATGCAGGCGGTCACGGGCGTGCTGCTGATGTTTTATTATGTGCCCACCGCCGACCATGCCTACGCCAGTACGCAATACATTCTTCATGATGTCGACTATGGCTGGTTCCTGTTGAGCTACCATTTCTGGGGCTCCACGGCCATGGTGATCTGCGTCTTTGCGCATATCTCCCAAGTCTTTCTCTGGGGGGCCTATAAGAAGCCCCGTGAACTTGTCTGGCTAGTCGGTCTGGCGCTCTTCGGCATCGTCATGGGGTTCGGTTTTACGGGCTATTTGCTCCCGTGGGACCAGCGGGCCTATTGGGCCACGACCGTCGGCGTCGAGATTCTCGATAAGACGCCGCTGCTTGGCGACTTCATGGCGCGATTTCTCAAGGGAGGCGCAACCCCAGGACAAATGACGCTGAGCCGGTTCTTTGTCATTCACGTGATGGTGCTCCCTGCAGCTCTAATGGGGTTGGCCGGGTTGCATCTCTTCCTCTTTAGGTCCGCAGGACCGGCTGGTCCATTCCGAGGCACGCCGGAAGAGCTGAAGGCGAAGACCGACTATTTTTTCCCGCGGCAGATTTGGAAGGACATCGTCGGGATGGCGGTGGTGTTTGCCTGCATCTGCGCGTTGGCCTTCTGGGAGCCGGTGGTGTTGTTGGAAGAGGCGACGCCTGACCCGGGCGATTATCACCCGGAACCGGAATGGTACTTCTTGTTCCTGTTCCAGCTGCTGCGTCTCAAGATGTTCTCCGGCGAGCTGGGACAACTTCTCGGTGCGATGGTATTGCCAGGTGCCTTTATGGCGCTGCTGGCCGCGTTGCCCTTCATCGACCGCGACCCCGAGCGGAATATTTTCAAGCGCCCCATCGCCCTGATCGGATGGGTGGTGGTTATGGCAGCGATCCTGATTTTCACGATCTCAGCCATTATCAACCGAGAGTTTTTAGACTAGCGGCGATCTCGCAGAACGGACTCTGTTTGCTATGAGCGACGAACGCGAATCAATGTCTCCTGCGCAGCTCGGGCTCGGCATTCTCTGGCCCGCCTTTTGGACCGGGTTGCCGATCAAGCTTGCGTTCGTCTTGCTCTTTCTGGCGCTCGGGATGGTGCATTTTGAAACCAGAATTGGTCTCGCCTTCTTGATGCTTTTGACGAGCCCGGTCACCGTCTTTGCACTTCCGACGATCACGCTTGGATTGGAGTCCCACCTCGGTGAAGGGGTCGGCATCGCGCTGTTGTTCTTGTTGGCCATTCCGATCGACATCTGGGCGCTCGGGGTCGTGGGACGAACATTTTTCCTCGAACGGTTGCGGCGCGAACCGCCGGATGGATTGGGGCTGACGCTCTGGTGGAAGTGTGCATTGGTCGGGGGTATCTTCTTGCCGATCCTGTGGGTGGCGGTGAGTGCGACCACGGAAGCCGCGATCTCTGTGGTCCATTCGATGTTCGAGATGGATGTGCTGAAGGGCGTGCCTGTTGCGGAGAAGATCAGCATTGAGCTGACTCTCTGGGGGACAGTGGCTTTAGGGGTACTGCTCTTGTTGTTAGTCGTCGGTCTCTCGCTGGTAGGACTCATGATTCGTGGCACGGTCGAGTTGGCACGTCATACGACAGAGACCTATCAAGGGCTGATTACCCGCTGGGATCTGATGCGGGTGCCGGCCGATCAAGGATTGATGCTGACGGCGTTGACCGGTGGGGCCGTGGTGCTGTCGCTCCTCTTCTGGTCTTCCCTCCCGGTATTCACGCCGCACCCCCACGATTGTTGCAAAAAGCCTGAAGTGAAGGCCGTGCCCGCGTTTAAACCGCTTGAGACGCTGAATAAAGACGAGAAGATGATTGCGCAGCTGACGGCGCAGGTTGAGGTGCTGGAGAAACAGCAGGCGGAAGCCGAACTGGAAAAAGAGAAGAGTAAGGGCAAGGGCAAGGCAGGCAAAGACGCAGTGAAAGCGCCGGCAGCCACCGCACCGGCTCCGCCTGCCGCCATGAAACCGTAACGTGGGAGATGATGAGGTGAGGGCCATGCGACAACAGGGTGGATGGATTCAGAGACTTCTCAGGGCCGTTCGCGGTCATGGGGGGATGCTCTCGGGGCTGTTGTGGGCAGTGGGCCTCCTCAGCCTTCCTGCGCTGGCCTTTGGGGCGGATGTCGCACCAGCCGCCGCGACCGAGTATCGTGACATTCCCTACATTGGCAGCCGCAACCTCGTCTGGGTTGTCGCGCAACTCCATTTGCTGCTCGCAGGGTTTGTGTTGGGCGTCCCGATCTTCGCCTGGTTGTGCGAAGTCGTGGCCTGGAAGACGGGTGAAAAGCGCTACGACAAACTCGCCAAGGAATTCACCAAGCTTCTGACCTCCGCCTATGCCACGACGGCGCTCTTCGGCGGAATTCTCCTGTTTCTGCTGATTTCGTTCTATCCCAAGTTGATGAACTACCTGACCGATATTTTCTTCCCGTCTTTTATCGTCTATTGCCTCCTCTTCTTGGTCGAGACCGTCACGCTGTACCTCTATTGGTATGGCTGGGATGCGATGCAAGAAGGCCACAAGAAGACGTTCCACATTTTTCTCGGCTTCCTGCTGAACTTCTTCGCATTTTTCATCATGATCGTGCCGAACTCCTGGGCGACATTCCAGGCCAGTCCGGTCGTGCTCGCCGAGGGCTCGGATATCGCGCGGGCCTGGGCCGCGACATGGAATCCCACCTGGTGGCCGGTGAACATTCACCGTCTGATCGCGAATGTGGTCCTCGGCGGCTACATCTGCGGCGCCTACGCAGGGATTCGCTATTTGTCGGCGAGGAACGCGGAAGAGCGCGATCACTACGATTGGATGGGTTATGTCGGGAACTTCATCGGCGTATTTGGGCTCTTGCCGCTTCCCTTTGCCGGCTACTGGCTCATGCGCGAAATTTATCAGTACAACCAGCAGATGGGCATCACGCTCATGGGTGGATTCCTGTCGTGGCTATTCATTTTACAAGCGATGCTCATCGGGGTGCTCTTTCTCGGATCGAATTATTATTTCTGGCTGGGGATTACCTATCGCATCCCAGGCTCTGAGCTGAAATATCGGAAGCCGATGTTGTCGATGTTGATTATCCTGCTGCTGTGCCTCGGAGTCTGGATGACGCCCCACTCGCTCGTCGCGAGTTTGGAAGAAGCGAGAAAGATGGGAGGGACCCATCACCCGCTGCTTGGAGTCCTCGGCGTCATGTCGGCAAAAATGACCGTCGCGAATCTGATGATCCTCGTCACATTCATGAGCTTCATTATGTATTGGCGGGCCGGCAAGCAGGAAACAGCGACCTGGGCCAAGGTCGCCAGATCAATCATGGGCGGCGTCCTTGTCCTCGCGGCGATCGCGGTGATCGTCCTCGGCGTGTGGGGGTATTTCGTTCCTGCTATCATTCGCATCAATTACTTCTCGACGTCACAGGTGTTGATCGTGCTCTTTGTCATGTTGACGATCACTCCGCTGACGGCCTTGCTGCTCAAGAGCGCCAAGACCACGACGGAAATGGTCTGGGGTAAGATGCCTCCCCGTGCCGGGTATGCCCTCGTCCTCAACGCGGTCATGGTGATCCTTCTGATGACGCTGATGGGCTACGCACGGTCGTCCTCGCGCGTCCATTGGCATGTCTATGGGGTGCTCCGTGATTCGTCACAATACGCGTTTTCCCCGGCGCTCGGCTATGCGGCTGGGATCATGGCCTTGAACACATTTTTGTTCTGTATGATTGTCGCCTTCATCTTCTGGGTGGCCACGATGAGCGATAAGGCGAAGGCATCGCAGAGCTGAGAGGTGACGGGGGATGTGTCTCATTGGGTGCCGACGATGGCGAGCGGCTCACAATTACGGCACAGGCAGAGCTGAGGCGGTCGATTTCGCAAGAGGAGTCTTATGAGCGAAGTTGTCAAGTTACAGTTGATTGGTCTCATGGTTGTGGGATGCGGGGCCCTAATCCTCCTCCTGGTTCGCGCCCAATTCGTTCGGGTCATCGGATTTGTCGCGATTGTTCTTGGGCTCTTTACGCTCACCGCGTTATCGGTGCCGCAGATGGCGTCCTTGCCGCCGGTTGAAGAGAAGTTCGATATCGCGACGGTGAAAACGCCGACCGACATGGCCACCATCGGGCAGAAGATTTTCTTCAGTAAGGGCCAATGCGCGCTCTGTCATACCATCGGACCCAGCGAGTCCGCCCGATGTCCGGATCTCAAGGGAATCGGGGCCAAGTTGAGCCGTGAGTTTCTGTTTGAAAGTTTGACGCAACCTCAGGCCTACATCTATCTCGACTATCGGCATGGAGGCCAGCCGAAGGAATATCCGGCCCGGATGCCCTACATCAACAAGAATCCGATCGGGCTGTCTAAGAATGAAATTCTTTCAGTCATCGCATTCCTGCAGCAGATGAGCGGGGAACCGATTTCTGTCAATATCGCTGAACTCGAAGTGCCGGGACAGGCGCCTGCCGCTCCGGTAAAGGTCGCTCAATCCGGTCCAGTGGCCGTGGCGCAAGCGCACTGAGGAGGAACGTATGAGGGGCTCGTTGCTCAAGCCGGTCATGTTGATTGGGATCGTCTATGCGATCTTGAAGTTTGTTGTGCCGAATATCCCTGGCTCTGCGCCGCTGCCGGCCAGTCTCATTTTCCTGTATCTGATGCTGACGACGTCGGGGATTGTGATTTTCGCCACAGTGAGCGGAGAGTCCAAAGACGCCTTCTGGGGGCCGATCCAGCGATTCCTGACTGGAGAAAATATTGGCGGATTGCAAGTATTACGGTACGCCGTCCTGCTGCTGTTTCCGTTGATTGTCGGCTGGCAAACGTATAACAGCACGGCGACCAGCGACCAGCCTCCATCAGAAAACCGCACGATTCACCCGGCCCCGCCAGGCGAATATACCGGCTTATCGAATCCGGTTTCCAAGACACCAGACGCCATCCAGCAGGGGAAGGGCTTCTATGCCGCATTCTGTTCTCCCTGCCACGGAGGAAATTTCGATGGGAAGGGTCCGGCAGCCAGGGGATTCAATCCTCCCCCTGCCAACTTCTCCGATCCCACGACGATCGCCATGCTCCAGGAAAGCTATCTCTTCTGGCGTATCAAGAAGGGCGGCGTCGGCCTCCCGATCGAAGGGATGCCATGGAAGTCCGCGATGCCTCGCTGGGAAGTCGAACTTCCTGACGAATGGATCTGGAAAATCATCATGGGCGAGTACGATGGAGCACATCAAGCGCCAAGGACCTGGGAGTAGACGAGAGTAGGCCTGTGTGCCTTGTGTGCTCGCGCACCGCGCACGTCAAGAAGGTGACCGGTGAACGCGCGCAGTGGAAGGCCCACAGCGCACCCTCTGAGACGTGAGTAGAGAGAGGACGGACGTATGACACAGAGACTGAACCACATCGTTCCGATGGTCGTTGCCGGTGTAGGGCTAGCCATGGGATTGCTAGCTGTGCAGCCTGCCTCAGCCGAGGAAAAGACCGCGGCCACCGCTCAGGCAGAATCAACCTTGCAGAGCGTCTCGGTCAGCGCCCCGATGGTGAAGGGCGCTCTGCCGGTCGATGACCCGACTGCGGCAGTGTGGAGCAGCGCGACTCTGGCGCGATTCCCGATGTCGCCACAAGTCCATTGGCCGAATCGTATTCTGGAAGCGACAGTCAGAGATCTGAACGTGCGTGCCCTGCATGACGGTACGAACGTCGCCATTCTCTTGGAGTATGCCGACCCGACGGAAGATCCAGACGATTCAGCCGCGATTGAATTCATGGTGGGCGACAAGAAAGCCCACTTTGCGCATGGCCAGCCGATGGCGCAGGTGGAAGGCGGCCCGGTCAATATCTGGTTTTGGAAGAACAAAGACGCCAAAGGCGTGGACATGAATGCCAAGGGCTTTGGCTCATTAAAAGTCCAAACGCACCAGGACGTGAAGGCCAAGGGTGTCTATGCCAACGGCACATGGAAAGTCGTCTTCACGCGGCCCCTCGCCACCGAACATCCAGACGAGGATACGCAGATTGCACAAGGTGGTTTCATTAATATCGCCTTCGCCGTCTGGGATGGCAAGAAGGACGCGAGCGGCGAACTGAAGGAGAAGGGATCGCAAAAGGCGGTCTCCTCCTGGTGGTATTTCCGCGCAGAGGCACCGCCGGATTATTCTGGCTATTACTATGCGCTCCTCGCCGTGGGCTTGGCTCTCGGATTTCAGTTCGTCCTGATCCGCAAGCTAAAGAAAGGGCATTCAGCATGAAGGCGGCTCGCCTATACGTATTAGGAGCGGTTGGTGGACTGGTTGGCGTCTGGGCTATGGTGGTCGGAGGCTGTGCCAGCGAGCAGCAGCAGAAGGGGCATGAACTCTACAGCCACTATTGCATGCATTGTCATGGCGAGAACGGGCGCCAGAACGAAGGATTTAATTGGTCCTCGATGCCCGATCCAAAGCCCAAAGATCTCTCGAACAAGTCGGAGATGGGGACCTTCAAGGACGAAGACATTTTCAATACCGTTTCACGCGACATGAAGGATACGAGTCCTGGTGGCGACAAGATCGGCGGCGACGATTTCGCCGTGCCCACTATGCCGACCTTTAAGTACACCCTGTCTGAGGACGAGATTTGGGCCATCGTCGGTTATGTCCGTGGCCTTCACGGCATGAAGCTGGAGTTTAAAGTCGAGGAACGTAAAAAAGAGTTGGCTGCGGCGCTACAAACGGCCCAAGGCAAGTTTGACCGGACCAAGCAGGCCTATGACGCGGCAGAGAAGAAGGCGAGCGATGAGGCGGAGAAGAAGAGTGCAGAGCTGAAGAAAGACGTCGATGCCGACGAATCCTCCTATGCGAAAGAGCTGGCTGTCATGGTGCAGGCCAATAAAGAACTCGACGCGGCTCAGGTTGCGTTGAATAATTTCTCCACGAGACCGGGAAAAGGCCTGAACATCGCCCGGCCTGATCTGACGGTGAAACCGGAACAGGCGGCAGAGATGGTGGCGCTCGGTAAGCGGCTCTATTCGAACAAGTATGGCTGCAACGGATGCCACAGCCTCGGCGAAGAGGGCGGCAAGGTCGGTCCAGCACTCGACCGGGCAGGTTTCAGATTGAACGGGACCTGGATCTATCGGTGGGTGAGGAACCCCCAGGCCATGAAAGCAGAAACCAGGATGCCGGCGCTCGGGTTGAGCGATAGCGATGCCAAAGCCGTGACGATGTACCTCGGTACCTTACGTGCGGTGAAGCCGGATGCTCAGGCGGAGAAGCCGGCGAGCTGATCACAGCAGAAAGCCGGCGAGCGCTCCCACCAAGACCGCGGCTCCTACCCACACATGTTGCTGAAACATGAGGAAGGCGATAGGAGCCGGTATGGTCCCTCGCAGCTGCAGCGCTTGCCTCAGACACCACACTCCAATGGCCATGAGCACGGCATAGTAGGCCCAGCCAATGTGGGCCAGCCAGCCCGCAAGTCCCAGTAGCAGCAGCATCGCGCCGAAGGCCGTGCCGACGGCGATCCACGTCGACGAACCGAACAACAACGCTGAGGATTTCACGCCGATCCGACGATCGTCCGCTATATCTTGAAGTGCGTAGATCGTATCGTACCCGATCGCCCAGCAGATCGTCGCCGCGAACAGGCACCAGGCCGGTCCTTGGATGGTCCCTCGCGAGGCGGTCCAGGCCATGATGGTCCCCCATCCAAAGGCGATACCCAGCATGGCTTGCGGCACGTGGATGACACGTTTCGCAAAGGGGTAGAGGGCGGCTAAGATGATGGCAATGGGGCTTAAGAGGATCGTGAGCGGGTCGAGGAGTAGCACGAGCATGCCGGCCAAGGAGAGAAAGAGGCCGAGGACCAGCAGGGCATGGGCGGGGCTGAGTTCGCCCGATGCGAGTGGCCGTATCAACGTGCGAGTCACATGCCGGTCGAAGGACCGGTCCGCTAAGTCATTCAGCACGACCCCTGCACTCCGCATCACAAAAGACCCGGTGACGAAGATGGCCAGCAAGTGCAGCGGAGGCAGGCCGCGAGCAGCCAAGACCAAAGACCAGAGAGTCGGGAACATGAGCAGCCAGGTCCCGGTCTGGTTCTGGAGACGAATGAGTCGACTGATGGCCGACCAGGAGAGTCGCGGCGGCAATAAAAGCAATTCCGGTGCCGGCAAAGATGGCTCGATCATGCGCGTGAACTTAGCCGAGGGGTGCGGAGCTGTCAACGCCACGCCGTGGCGCATGGAGCGGGAAGCGCGAGACAGGCGCGAAAGGCGAGACTTGAAGTGTGAAGTTCTGGGTTCGAAGTTCCAATACTTCGAACATCAGACATCGAACCCTCGCGTCTCGCCCGTCCCGCAAGTCTCGCATGTCTCGCGGGGCTCGTGCGGTGAGTTGTGCTCATTGGATGATTTTCTGTATAAGAATGATGGTGCATGTGATTGATCCAGCACATTCTTCCTTCCTGTTTCGTGCAGCCTCCTGGGTTGTGGCAGGGCTGTGTGTTGCGACGTTGACGAGCTGCTCGCTCTTCTCGAATCGAGACGGCGCGACCATCGGATACTATCTTCCCTTGACCGTCCAACTTCGCACTGACCCCAGTATCGCCGGGGCGCAGCTCACCTATCAGGACGCCTGTGGCCAGAGGCAATCCTTGCCGATCACCGCGCCCTTACAGGACATGCTCAAGCGGAAAACGGGCCGCGTCTTTGAAAAGGTCTTGACGGGTGAGGCAGGATCTTCGTCGGTGCCGGACGGCTATGTCGATGCCGCGTTGGGCCTGGCCCATGTCGATCTGGCGATCGTTCGAAAGGCCAACAAGAGCTATCCAGCCACGGTCACCGTGGGATTGGACTTTGCCTACATGGCTGCCGACGGTAGGGTCCTCTACAGCAAGAAAATCCAAAGCATTGGTCGTGGAGAGGTCGATGTCACTGAGTCCTCATGCGAGGTAAAGGGGCTCGATACGATTGCCCAAGAGGCCGTGGGCCTCGTGACGGATGGGATGGCCAAGCAACTCGGGACGTCGACTAAAATTATCGATGCCGCCGAAGCACGCAAGACTGGTGGCTCTCAGGCGGCCGCGGTGACCGTTCCACCACCCTCTCCGATTTCAACCGGTGGGGCCTCCGCATCTGCGAAGCCTGCAGTTGCGCCGCAGCCGGCGGTAACCGTTCCTGTGCCGGTTCCAGGGGGCGAGCCTGCCACGGTGATATTCCGGGCGATCGTCCGGGACGAGAATCGCAATCAGGTGCTCCACACGGGTGAAGCCATCGCGATTGAAATTGAAGTCAAAAATGAAGGGCCGGGAACCGCCAGGGCCGTCGAGTTGTCGGTGGCGACCACGCCGCCCTTGGTCGAGCAGATTCCCAGCCTGGTCTCCGTCGGCGATCTGCAGCCTGGCGAGGTGAAACGCCTGACGTTGAACGGCAAAGTCGGCGCCGTCAAAGAGGCGGTACAGGCGGAGTTGACCCTGACCCTGGTTGCAGGGCCCCCCTCGGTCCAGCTGCCGTTCGCCAAAAAGTTTCTGGTGGCGATGAAGCCTGAGTCTGCGTCGGAGGCGGTCGCGCCGCCGGTCGATGTCGATCAGCTGCCGAAGCGGACCGGCCTCCTCAAGCAGCCGAAGGCCGTCGGCATTGTCATCGGCGTGGGACAGTTTCGTGAGAGCGGCATGGCCCGGGTCAAGTACGCTGCCCGAGATGCGGCGGCGACGGCCAGCTATCTCAAATCGATCGGAGGGATTCCTCACGCGCGCGTGCGCACCCTCGTGGATACTCATGCCCTCAAGAGCGATCTGGCCGAGGTCTTGGAAGAGTGGCTGCCCAAGCAGGTCGATCCCACTACCGTGGTCTATGTGTCGATCACGGGCAGGGGAGTCGTTGATCCGACCACCGGCGCCGTGTCGATGATGTTATTCGATAGCACGGCCACGTCCGGCACCCGCCTCTACTCGCTGCGTCGGCTGCAGGAATCCTTGGAGAAATTGCCGATTCAGCAGGCCGTCGTGATGCTCGATCTCTCGCTTGAGCTGGCACCGGGCAAGGAGGCAGCAGACAGGATCGTCCCGTTGTGGGACCAGGAGGGGGCGGTGAAAGACAAGATCATGTGGATGATCGGCAACCGGGGACTTCAAGAATCCCATAGTTATGACCCGGGCCAGCATGGGCTGTTTGCCTATCAATGGCTCAAAGGCCTGGGCGGGGCCGCAGACCTCGATAAGAACGGGACGATCCTGACGGGCGAGCTCTGCACCTATACCAAGGGGCAGGTACTCAAGATATCCCAGGAGCAGTATGGCAATGAGCAGCAGCCTCTTTGCCTGCCTGGGCCAGGCCAAGGGGCCTTGGTCAGGCTGCAGCCTGTGGCACGGTTCAAATAACGGCCATGAGCACGTCTGATTTCTCGCCTGTCGTCTGTTGTTGAACGAAAAACCCCTTGAGGCTGAGAAAAAACCCGTGTAAGTTGTGGGTTCCCTCGCGAGGGCCGGCGTAGCTCAGTTGGTAGAGCAGCGGTTTCGTAAACCGCAGGTCGTCCGTTCAATCCGGATCGCCGGCTCCACACCTCGCGTCACTCAATCAACAGCCTCTTCCTCGGCCATCACCACATACCGGAGCGGTCCACCGGGACTGATCGCATCGAAGGGATAACAGGTCACCAGCGCGAGTTGGTGTGCCTCGGCATCCTGCCGGATCGACGCCCTGCCCACATCCACGATGGTGGTGCTTCTGACGCGATACCGATGTGGCTGTTGGTCCTTGGTCGTGAGCAGAAGCGCATCGCCTTCCTTCAATCGCTGCAGGAATCGAAAATGCGTATCGCGGTGTCCGGTGAGGATCGTCGTCCCCGGTGAACCGGGAGTGGCACTCGATTCGAGATAACCAGGTCCAAAGGCCAGTGTGCGGCCATAGGCGCCGTTCAACACAATCAAATCGACGTCCTTCGATGGAACCGTGAGCCTGGCCAGAGGCCACGTATCGGCCCAGGGCCAGGGTGTTACATGTTCTTGGCCTGCCACTGTGTCGGCCCAAGCCCGTTGCAACAGGGCTTGGGCCAGTTCGGCCTTGAGGTAGATCCAGGCGCCGTTTCCCGTCTGCCACAAACCGAGCAGGACCAAGGCGACAACCAAGAGGGTCATCACCTTGGCCTTGATGCGTGGTCCGGTCACGCGACCACTCGCTGTCTTTGCCAGAGCAGGCCCGCTATCGCCAGCAGCACCAGCCCGAACAGCAGTTGAACCGGCCCACTCGTGGCAGTCTTCGGCAGACCGAGCATCGCCTGGGAATCCTGTCCGTCCGGCAGATTGCTCTCCATCGCATGGCCGATCAGGCTCTTGTCGATGGGACGAACCGGCGTGACATCGACCGCGACCAGGCTGCTGTACTGGCTCACAAGATGATGCGGCAGCGCCACATCGAGCACCGCCTGGCGTAGGGTTGAATCATCCTGGCCGGAGCGTTCTTGATCCATCAGAGCGGCGATTTTCTGCCTCGCCCAATAGACCGACAGCCCGTCGCGCGATGGGCTCTGTTTCAGCGATAGGATGGCCTTCCAGGGCGTTGATCCGTCTTTCCCTTGGATCGTCACCGCATCGGGCAGCGAGGTGTGTTTGATGGCGACCACGATGGGCTCGCCGTCATAGAGATCCGGAATGCGTGAGGGGAATAGTTCGGCGCCATTGAGGCCGGTGCCTTCTAGCCGAATCTCCGTCAGGACCGGGCGTTCCAGTTTGCGGAAGAGCGCATCCATTTTGTCCTTCACCTCGTTCACATTGCCGATGTGCGTGAAGGTTCCCCGTCCGAACTCGGAAGCCTTGCGCATGAAGTGGCTGTTCGGGGCGGAGCCGATGCCGACCGTAAAGAGTCGGCGCGGACCCAGCCGTTGCTGGATCAACTCGAAGAGCTCGGTTTCGTTGCCTACTTGTCCGTCGGTGAGAAAAATTACTTGCTGTATCCGTTGCACATCGACCGGTGCCTTGAGCGCCTGCGTCAGCGCCGGCAGCATCTCCGTTCCGCCGTTGGCCACGAGGCGGTCGACGAACTTCATGGCTTTCCGCATCGTCGCGGTCGTCACCAGTTGCGGGGTGGGGAAGAGGGCATGGACGATGCTGTTGAATTCGATCACGTTGAACGTGTCGCGTGCGGTCAAACGCGGGAGCGCCATCAGCAATGCGGCGCGGGCCTGCTCGATCGAGGTGCCGGACATCGAGCCGGACGTGTCGATGATAAAGATCGTTTCACGCGGCAGGCTGGCCGGTTCCATTCCGACCGTGGCCGGTGGCATCACCATCATGAAGGCGTAGGTTTCTCCATTATGTTGCTGGGTAAAGAGGGTGGCGGTGGGGCTCTGTCCGGGAGCAGGCTGCCAGGTCAGCTGAAAGTCCCGGTCGGCTGGAACAGTATCCTGGCGGAGCGAAAGGTGCCGTCGCCCATCCGGTTCAGCCACGGTGAGAATGTCATGCGAGGGTGACTCCAGCCTGCCGAGCGGAAACCCTGGCGCCAGATCGACCGAGAGACTGACCGGGTTGATCGAGTCATAGGCCGGATGTTCGACCGGCGGCGTGACGCGCGAGGCGTCCGGCACGCGATCCGTGTCCAGCGCAATGCCCTGACCGGCCTGTGGCTGATCCTCGACAAGGACTGGTGTGCCGGGAATGTAGCGGGATCCGACGACCATGGGGAAGCGGAGTGAAAAGGTCCCCTGATCGTAGCGGATCGTCTCCTGATATTCGATTTCAATCGTGATGCGGTCGCGCGGCGCGATGTTCGCGATGGACGTGGTGAAGATGTTGGGCCGCTCCTGCTCAACCAGGCTCGCGCGCTTCCCTTCCTGTTTGGCCTGCTCATAGACCTTCTTGGCCTCGCCCCGTTCCTTGATCTGGCCTTCGATGATGCGCTCGCCGACCTTCATGCGGAGGTGATCGACGGCGGCTGTCTCCGGCAAGGGGAATACATAGATG
>JANOMG010000305.1:0-40764 GCA_031420175.1 Nitrospira sp. | reverse complement strand
GCAGATATTCTGCTCAACCGTCCCCGCAACCAGATCGCCGGCAACCGTGGCCAGTATCTTGTAGTGGCCCAATCCTAGCTCCTTCCCGAATGCCTCACCGACAAGCACATCCTGCACATGTTGATGATCCCACGCGCGGAAGGAAGACTGGCCTACCTTTAATCCGTCGAACGCATGCCCTTCCAGGGCTTTGATGAGGGCTGTGGTCTCGGTTGTCCCGGCCCGTTGAATCGCTTCCAGAATCTGAGTCATCGCTGCATAACCAAGATAACAACGTGACGTCGGTGTATGGTTGTACTTGTCGATCACGCCCTGGATGAATCGTCTCGAGCTATCCCTGTCGATCTTGGGGTCCCAGATCAGACCCCAGATGCCCGCATTGTTGGCATAACCCAATGGGCGGCCGATCTGTTCGCCCGCGATCATGCCCCCCACGCCGATCTTCTCTTTGGCCAACTCTAACTTGGCATAGGCTTTGAGCGCATGCACAAGATCCCATCCGTATAGATTCAAAATGATCGCCGTGGGGTTCTTGGTCTTCGCCTCGGTAAACGCCGCTGCAAAGTCGGTCGAGCCGAATGGCGTGACGGTCTCTCCGACGAAGTCGACCGCGAGGGACTTGCCGGCCTCCGCCATCGCTTGAGCTGCCGCCTTGCCATCGACGGTGGCAGCCGTGATCATGTACCAGCGGGTCCCGTAGGCTTTCGCAATATGTGGCGCGACAGCCTGCGCCATCATCCTTGCGTTGGGCATGAACACGAACGTCTGTCGGTTACAGGCTGCTCCCGTCAGCTCGGGAAGGTGCGCACCCGTCACCATGAACAGCGTATTTTCTTTCTGCGCCAGGGAACTGACGGCGAGCGCGCAGTCCCCGTTGAACGTCCCCATCAGCACATCGACCTGGTCTTCTTTGATGAACTTCGTCGCCACTCTCACGGCAGTCTCTGGATTCGACGCATCATCTGCCTCCAGAATGACGATCGGCCGACCTAGCACACCGCCCTTCTTATTGAACAAGTCCACCGCGACGTTAGCGCCATGGACATCATGAATCGACGACGTTTTGTAGGGGCTCGACAATGGGTCGAGTATGCCGATCTTGATCGGCTCACCCGCCGCGGCCGTGCGAGAACTGCCTGCCAGTCCCAGAACTTGCTCGATCAAATCACCGAAAACCAGGGCTCCACCGGTTGCTGCAGTGAGCTGCAAGAAGCGTCTGCGTGAGAATTCAGTCATAGTATCCTCCTATGATCGATCAAGGCACGGGTGCTGTTTCGACTTGCTCATATTGCGGCAACGATTCTGTCGCGGGCAAGAAGGCCCATCCCCCTACGCGCGAAGCGCCTCGCATGCATGCTCTGGAACCAATTCCACGGCATCTCCGACTCGAATCTCGCCGCCCCGGATCACGTCACAATTCAGCGCGAGGGTGCCATCGAATTTCTTGACGATACCCGTGAGCACCTGCCGGTCTTGTTTCAGGCTGTCAGGGTCAAACGTCGTCATGATGCAACGCCCACGGAGGTCCTGGATCCAGATGATGACATCGCCAATGCGCAGACATTGCCCGGGCCACGAGCGTTCAGCAAGGCCCTCGACCCCACCGATCACAAGATTCGGCCTGAGCCGCCGACCGTCATGTCCAAAGGCCGCGATGGCTCCATCCGTCGCGACCAACAGGGGCAGCACATCGAACCGTTCGAGCGATTCATCGCGAACGAGCTTGGCGCCAGGCCCCACGATGCTCACAATATCTTTGCAAACCGTGGGATCGTTCCACCGCAGGCCGTCTACCACGGGCTCGCCGGACTCATTGAGTGTGACATGGTGACCGAGAAGCCGTGGGTGCGTTCTGGCTGTAATCACATGACCGCGCGCATCCTCCACATGTATGACGCGATCCCCCTCAATGCCTAACGGACTCACAAGCGCGCGAGTGACTGATTCACCGCCCATCGACTTAACCGGATATCGCCAAATCTGCGTCACGTTCATGGCGTGGACTCCTTCACCATAAGGGAACGCTCCCCTCCACAGTAGGGCCTTACGTCTTTGCCGTATGAAGTTTGGCCTCAAGCTCGGTAATTCTGGTCCTCAACGGACCTATCACCTCCTCGACCGCTTCCGCCGAGTAGCGCGGCGTAATGTACTTCGGGCAGTTCCAGTCGAATGAGACCACATCGATGAAGACCAGCCGTTCCACGCTCGACCGCATTGTGAGGTCCGTCACCTGTTCGGTCAGTTCCGGATGCGCACGGGCATCCTCGATACGGGCATGGCCGAGGATTTTCAGCCGTTCGCGGTTCTTGTAGTCCATGAGAAATAGCGTCACCCGGTTGTTCACCGACACGTTGCCCGTGCTCAGCAGTTGCCGATTGCCCTTGTAGTTGGCAAAGACCAGGGTCGTCTCGTTGATCAATCGCAAAAATCCTGCAGACCCGCCTCGATGCTGAACATAGGGCCACCCGCTTTCACTGATCGATCTCACGTAGAAGCTGTCCCGAGTGGCAATGAATTCCGCCTCTGCCTGGCCCAGCGGGTCTCGGTCGGGGGCGCCCGCAATCTTGCCTGCCTGTCCGTAATACTGGGTCTGCGCACGGCACACGGCATCCGTGAACATCAGATCGAGATACTTCGTTGCCATCGCGCCTCCCTATTCGTCTTCAGTTCCACCCTATTCAGGAGACGGCCGTAAGGCCGCCTCCTGTGAATTGATTCAAAACACGACCGTCTGCCAGCCTTCCGCTATGTAGCGCCGCAAGCTTAAGAGGCCTGCTGTCCCGGCCAATGCATGGTCCTTCACAATCGGGACTCCGCAAGCCTTGACACTTTCTGTCGCTCCAAAGACCTCCGCACAACCGCATGAGGCGCCTTGCACGACATCGCGAACGGCGTTATAGAGGCCATTGGCCGGATGCGAGAGTTTGGTCAATTCAGCCGGCCACCGTGTGCCGGCGCCATTGAACACCACGGCGACTTCGTCGCCCTTCTGCTTACATTCGGACGCCAGGGCCAGTGCATTAAAGACTCGCCCAAGCGCTTCTTCAGAACCACTCCTCGGATCGGACAGAATGATGATGGCAGTTTTCATGGATGCTCCTTGGATGGAATGAGTGCTGTGATATTGCGAATAGGTGTTCAGCCGATTCTCACTGTCTTAGAGATCCGCCGCGTTCTTCTCTTTGATCTCAGGCCAGTTCTTCTCCACTTTCACGATGTAACCTGGGATGTCCTGTTGCCACTTCTGCTGGATACCTTTGTCCAGATTCAGGTACAGCTTGCCTCCGACAATGGCCCACATTTCTGGGTCAGCGACAAACTTCTTGCCCACGGCCACGCTGTAGGCGCAGTACCCGCCGTAGACGGGCAGATATTTCTCCAGGCTCTTGGCGAATAGGGTCTTGTGTTCGTCGCTGGCAAACGCATAGGTCACGCCAAGACGCTGGCGCGCTCCGAACTGGCGGCTATCTCGGCGCGCACCGCAGGGGTGGGGCGCGCGTGCGTGTGCAGGGCGATCATCATGACGGTCTAACTCCTTGGTGTTCGGCTCTCAGTGGCTCAATCAGGCTGCGCATGACTTCTCGGGCCATGAACAACGGATACCGCCTTGAGTCTATACAATCGTCCGGGACTCTACAGCTACATTCTTCCGTGCCCTGGCCATAGCGGAACACCTTTCCCCAATTCTTCACCAATTCGAATGGCGAGAACGTCTCGCGTCATAGAACTTATAAGCTGTTCCAAGGCGGGAGAGTCACCCAAGAGTTCCGGTTTGTTTTTCACCAATAGAATATCTGGGATCGAGAGACCATTTTTCTTGGAATACTTGATTCCTTCGAGGATCGCGCCTCGTGCAGTAATGAGGTGAATTTTTCTATTCGCCGCCATCTTGGTCATTGGCGGGTCGAAGAAGAGATCGGCGCTTTGGATGTCATCCTGGGACAACAGCATACTTTCTCACAGTCCTACTTCTTGAAGCGCATGGCGCTGTAGCTAGGGCTTTCTTACTGCAAGAAGAGTGGAGAGAGTTGCGAACAGTAACATGGCATCATCACGCGACCAATCTTCCGCGTTGCTGTGAGGGCCTAGGTGGGCGCATTGAATAAGATGCCATCGCAAATGGTCGTAACGTTGCTGTTTACTGCGAAGCTTAAGATCGTTCATGGTCGGAGTCGTCCCGCCTGGCCCCATTTCTTCCTTTTCAATTGATCTCCATTCTTCAAGAGCCAGTCTGACTGCCGATACACATGACTTCCAGCCAGTTGCTCCCCCCTGTTCGAGGGCAATCCTGGCTTCGACAAGGGCGCTCCATACCTTATCCCACTGAGTCGGTGGCGTGCTGGGAAGTGGAACTTCGAGGAGCACATTTTCTGAAAACTTCATGTCCCGGAGCATTTTTATCCATACTTCTTTTGGGTATGACAGAGTCACCTTTCCGCCGATAAATTGCGGTGCTGTCCTTATTCGAACTTGGCTCTGATGCTGCAGCAACCAACACCCCTCAGCCCTGAGTTCAAGTTTCAATTGAGGCCTCTGTTCATCTCGACACTTCTCTATATCGGCAAGGGCCGGCATTACGTCAGTCCATACCAGGTTTGCTTGCGAATTCCCGCCTCCAAAGTACCAAGTAAGATCTTCAGCGACTCCGACTTGAAACTCGGTTTGAGGATCTTTATTGACAGAGATAACAGCACGCAGATTGGTCACCATTGGGAGAGGCGCATCGCCGGTATTTGGTCTTAAGATGACGCTCGCTGGGATGTTCAATCGAAAACCAGAAGCAGTGCGGGACCCAACGAATTGGGAAGGGGCTTCATCAAAGAGGATCTCTCCTACCCGTTGCATTGACATCGTGATTTCTATCGATTGCGGCATTGGCTACCCTCCGGAAAAATAGTTGATCTGGGCAAAAGGGTACCGCTCTGTGGGGCTGAGGTCAATCTGTCCGTCAATCATCTGGTTGGGGGCAGCTAGCCAGTTATTTCCTTGCGGAAGCTTCTAAAATCTTTGGCTGGTTGATCTACACAGGGTTCGATGCGAAGTTTTGTGCCTGGGGAGGTATCAAGGAAGCTCCTTCCAAGATCGCTAGTTGTTTGATCCCAGGGAGGGCACCCATGTTGGTCTAAGTGTGGCCGTCGAACGAGGTAGCGATGATCCCTCAAAGCTTGTTCGTTTTCTCTTCAGGGATGGGGGCTGAGTGATCTTCCACTGCGCGCGTCCAACGAGGGGAGTCCGCGACCGCGCGTTGCGCGAGCACAGAAGATCATCAGCCTCCATCCTCTCTTCAGCTGAACTGATCCCAGGTATCGCACTGTTTGATCGACCAGTACACCGCTTCCTTGAGTTTCTTTAGCTGGATATTTTCCGGGTCCCGCATGGCCTGGAGCTTTTTGTCGAGGTCGTAGAGCGGTTGGATCGACCGTTTGTCGGGAATCTTGCCGAGTGACCAGGCCACCTCCGTAAGCACGGACCAGTCAGTCTTGGGATCCTTCAACCTGGCCAACAATGGCGGTACGACCGAAGCATCCCCATGCAGTCCACCGAGTTGCCCTAACCCCTTTGCTGCCGCAGCCTGCACCTCAAGATCCGGTGACGTGTTCATGATCTCGACCAGCAGAGGAATACCCTCCCTCCCGAGATTGCCCATTGCGGCCAAGGCCTGTTTCGCCAAATCTCGATCCTGGAGCGCCTGCTTCAGTCTGGGCAAGGCCTCGTCGGCCTGCATCTCACCGAGCAACGAGATAATCTTGGCCTTGCGTGCCTGGCTGGTCTCGGTAGAATCCAACAGCTTCAGCAGCCGATCCGGTTGGCCCCACTCCGCCGTCAGCAGAATCGGAAACTCATATTTCTCTAATCCCTCTCGTAGCTTCTGTATTGCGTAGGTGCCTGGTTCCCCGGCCTGGGCAGCCTGGGCCGCCGTGACCGCATCATCAAAATCGGTCCGCACCTCCCGTTGCCATTTGACTTTCATGTCTCCCAATAGATAGGTCAGCTGGCAGGCAGGTCCCTTCCACAGTCTCGATGGAGCATCGGGCAAATCTGCATCACCACCAGCCGCGGTGGTCCCTTCCCATGTCTTTCGCTGCTCGCACTTCACCTTAAACACCGCGTCGTGGGGCTTTGCGCGATCCTGTACCATCGCATAGCCCAGTTCTCCTAGACGGCGTGAGGCAATCTCGACGATCGGTCCCGCGTCGACGGCTCCCTTATCGGTGAGGGCAATGGCATCGACCAGGACCGTCTGGACCTTGGCGAGTTGTGCTTTCTGATCCGCCGTAAAGTAATCTCGGTAGGCCCATGACGGACTTGGCAGGAGTATGAACGCACAGACCAGAGAGAGGAGACATGCTCGCATTAGGCACCTCCTTACAGGGACAGCAGCCTCACCGGAGGCATCGAACAGGCCGAAGGCTTGGGGCTATACATCCATCACATTATAACCTCCATGAGGAGGAGGTGCTACCAAGCGTTGTTTCGAAACGGAGCACATGCGTTGGGTACGGGAGAGTGGCGTTGAACGGGGCGCCCTTCGCCTTCTATTGCTATCCGTTCTTGCCTCAATCAAGGCCGGCATCAGAAGCTCTCTCCCCCAGGAGTATGGGTTGACAGTAGGAGGCATCCAACGGTACAAAAGACTGACGCTATTGAGTCATTTCGCTTGGTTGCTCATCATGCTGGAGCCGACTCCAGCGGACCCCACTATGCGAGCGTGGCGAAACTGGCAGACGCGCGAGACTTAGGATCTCGTGGGTAACCGTGGGGGTTCAAGTCCCTCCGCTCGCACCAAACCACGGACGGCTGCGACGGCGCAGTGGCACCTGTAAGGCTTCTTACAAGATAAAGGGTAGTACCAGCTATGAAAATGGAAGTGACCGAACTAGGACCGATGAAACGTGCCCTCAAGATCGAGGTACCGGCCGATGAGGTCACGCAACGGTTCGCCCGTGCATACGTCGAGTTGAACCGCCAGGTCAACATCCCGGGATTTCGTCCTGGCAAGGCTCCCCTGGCCTTGCTGGAGAAACGCTATTCCAAATCCGTGGAAGAGGATGTGATTCGAAGCCTCGTGCCGGATTTCTACGACAAGGCTGTTCGCCAAGCGGGTATTGTGCCGGTCCTCGTTGAAATTCCCCCGCTGGATCGGGTCAAGATTAAGAAGGACGAACCCTTTACATTTACCGCAACCGTTGAGATTAAACCGACCATCGAGTTACGGGACTATAAAGCACCGAGTCCGATTTCGCTCAAGCCGGACAAGCGAACCGTCACCGACGAGCAGCTCGACCGGGGACTTGAGGTGTTGCGCGAGCAGCAGGCGCGCTTGGAAGCTGCACCAGCCGGTCATACCATCGTGGACGGAGACTATATTGTGCTGGACGTGCAAGGCATGCTCGATGGAGCCCCGTTGGACGGAACGAAGAAGGACGGGCAACTCCACAAGGTGGGGTCGAAGGCGTCCGTCTTGGGACTGGAAATCGATTCGCATGTCGTGGGGAAGAAAGAGACGGATGTACTCGAAATTTCCCAGCCATACCCAGCCAGCCATCCAGACCCTCGCGTCGCCGGCAAAACAGTCCTGTTCACGTTGACGGTCAAATCCGTCAAAGAAAAGAAGCTGCCGATTTTGGACGATGAATTTGCCAAAGACTGTGGCCCCTATACGTCGCTTCAGGAAATCAAAGATAAACTGCGGGGCGGGATGGAGCAGGCGCTGAAGCGAGAGATCGAAGATACCTATAAAGATACGATCATCAAACGGCTCGCAGAGACCCACCACTTCGATCTCCCTGAAACTCTGGTGGAACGTGAGCTGGAGGCCATCATCCGCCAGCACGTGCAGCAGCAAGAACGGAAGGGTGCCGCCCCGGAAGCGCCCGGTGCGGAAGATATTGCAGCGCTTCGACAAGAACATCGCGACGAAGCGGCGCGCCGCGTGAAGCTCGGACTCGTGTTGGAAGCGATCGCTGAGAAAGAAGGGCTCACGGTCACTCAGGACGATCTCAACGCCGAGATCATGCGGTTGGCGTCGGAGCTCAAAATGCCGCCTGCCGATCTCGTCAAGATGGTCAAAGCCGGCGGACAAGAGTCGATCGACGAATTACGTGCCAGGATTTTAGCGGACAAAGCCTTGGATTTTGTGTACCGCAATGCGGTGATTCAGGGATAGCACCGAGGTTCAGGGCCGGCCGGACACCTCGGTTTCAACAGGCTGTAAGCGGAAAGGAACGACAGGCATGCTGGTTCCCATTGTAATCGAAACGACGAACCGGGGCGAACGCGCCTACGACATTTATTCCCGGCTCTTAAAAGATCGGATTATTTTTCTCGGTGCGCCAATCGACGATGTCTTTGCCAACCTGATTATTGCCCAGCTCTTGTTCCTCGAAGCGGAGGATCCTGAAAAAGACATCAATCTCTATGTCAACTCGCCCGGGGGAAGTGTGACGGCTGGATTGGGCATTTATGACACCATGCAGTACGTGAAACCCCCGATCAACACTATCTGCCTGGGCCAGGCCGCCAGCATGGGTGCATTTTTGCTGACCGCGGGAACTAAGGGCAAGCGATTCGCGTTGCCGAATGCCCGGGTCATGATTCACCAGCCGATGGGCGGATTTTCCGGGCAAGCCACTGAAATCGACATTCATGCCAGAGAGATTTTGAAAATCCGCGAACGACTCAATGAGATCATGGCGAAACATACCGGACAGCCTCTGGAGAAGATCGCTCAGGACACCGAACGGGACTACTTCCTGTCCGCAGAAGAAGCCAAGC
This sequence comes from Nitrospira sp., assembly GCA_031420175.1. Taxonomy (GTDB): domain Bacteria; phylum Nitrospirota; class Nitrospiria; order Nitrospirales; family Nitrospiraceae; genus Palsa-1315. The sequence continues at coordinate 31,989 of JANOMG010000305.1, read as the reverse complement.
AGTACGGCCTCATCGATGAAGTCATCACGAGGCCTCCGAAGCTTCTCAAGGCCGTTAGTGGCGACGCAGGGAAAGACGTGACCAAGGACAAGTAACCGGGGAGGATGCATGGCTAAGCAGGATAAGATGGATCGACATCTCCGCTGCTCGTTCTGTGGAAAGAGCCGCGACGAAGTCCGCAAATTGATTGCCGGGCCTACCGTCTATATTTGCGACGAATGCGTCAACCTGTGTAACGACATCATCGCCGAGGATTGGGAAGAAGCCAAGGAAGAGATTTCGTCAAAAATCAAGAAGCCGGTGGAAATCAAACACCACTTGGATCAATACGTCGTGGGACAGGAGCGGGCCAAGAAAATTCTCTCGGTGGCCGTTCATAACCACTACAAGCGCATCTCGTCCAAGGATAAAGACACTGACGAGGTGCAGCTCCAGAAGGGCAATATCCTCATGCTGGGGCCTACAGGCACAGGGAAAACGCTGTTGGCCCAAACCCTCGCGAAGTATCTGGATGTCCCTTTCACGCTGGCCGATGCCACCACACTCACCGAAGCAGGGTATGTCGGTGAAGATGTAGAAAACATCATCCTTAAGCTCCTGCAAGCATCGGACTACGATGTTGAGCGGGCTGAGCGAGGCATCGTCTACATTGATGAAATTGACAAGATCAGCCGCAAGAGCGACAGCCCGTCCATCACTCGCGATGTGTCAGGCGAGGGGGTCCAACAGGCGCTGCTCAAGCTCATCGAGGGGACCGTCGCCAACGTGCCGCCTCAAGGCGGGCGCAAACATCCGCATCAAGAGTTTATTCAGGTCAACACGAGCAATATTCTGTTCATCTGCGGCGGAGCCTTCGTCGGACTCGAACACATTATCGAGCAACGTCTGAATCAAAAGGCGATGGGATTTGGAGCCGAAGTTCGCGGGCGGAGCGAGATTCGGCTTGGTGAACTATTTGCAAAAGTTCAACCGGAAGACTTTCTCAAGTACGGCTTGATTCCGGAATTCGTCGGTCGGTTGCCGGTCGTGGCCACCTTGGATGAGCTGGATGAACGCGCCCTCATTCGAATTTTGACCGAACCAAGAAATGCGCTCACGAAACAGTATGAGAAGTTGCTCTCTTTCGAAAAAGTGAAGCTTAAGTTCACGGAAGGTGCGCTGGGTGCGATCGCGCGGAAGGCATTTATCCAGAAAACCGGCGCCCGAGGATTGCGCGCCATTCTCGAAGACGTGATGTTAGATGTGATGTACGACGCTCCTTCGCAGAAGCAGATCAAGGAAGTCCTTATCACCGAGGATGCCATCCTTGGGAAGCATGCCCCCATCAGGATTTTCGAGCAAGATAAGGATGCGAAAACAGCATAAGTTATTGTAAGTAAGTCTGTTTGTCGCGTAATAGTTTTCCTGTCACTTCATAAAGCTCTCCAGGCCAGGATCACTCCTGGCCTGGTATTTCCCCTAATAAGGCTCCTTCTCGAATACGCCATGGCTCATGGCCATCTGTCTCTATCCAGCTGGTGCGAGGTTGATAACTTTGCGCTTTTCCTCGACAAGCTAGAAGGCTGCGCTATACTTGCCTTGTTACTCTTGAACGGGGAGGACGTGTGAAATATCCAGTGTCTTCAAGCCTTCGACACAAAGGCAAAGCTCTCGACCTTGACGCCACCCGTGAAGTGATCACCCTCTTGGGTATCAACGGCGAACCCATGGGCAATTTATCCTGGGACTTCGTCATCGACCAGATTCTAGCTTATCGCAATCCCCCGACGAGCCGAGAAACCAGAAACGAGCCGCGTGTGACACTCACGTTCCGTGTCAAATACAAGACCCCGGAGGGTCAGCAGTGTGAGAGTCGCGCAGGGGGTATCGGCGGAGGCGGGCTCTTTATTGAAAGCCACAGCCCTCTACCGGTCGGTACCAAGCTCGCGCTTGAATTTTCGTTACCAGAGAAGCCGTCAGAATGGTTGCCGGCAAAGGGCCTCGTCGCCTGGGTCTGTCCTAAGGCAGATCAATATACGTTTAGCCCAGGCATGGGGGTGCGCTTTACGGAGATTAACCCAGATATCCGTAATCTCGTGCTGGACATGGTGAAATCCCTCCAGCCCGTCGGCCAGCCAGCCTAGTGACTATCCATCTGCCATCGAACCATCCCCTGTTCAAGACAAGGGCCTGACCATGAAGTTCTATGTGACGACGACGGGAGGGCACATAGGAAAAATCCTCGAGATGGACCCCGACCGTGAAGTGGTCTCATTATTGAGCGAGACGGGAGCACTGCTCGGCGTACGCCCATGGGGAGAGATGATTGAACAGGTTCTGGCCGGTGACGACGACGAGCGATTCGCCCATGCGCGCGCTCATCCGAGAGCCCCTCTCGCATTGAAAGTCCGGTACACGACACCAGAAGGCAAACAGTTCGACAGCTTAACCGGAGGCATCGGTGCAGGTGGGTTGTTTATCGAAAGCAGTGCCCCGCTGGCTCCTGGCACCGAGTTGTCTGTGGAGTTTGCATTGCCCGATCGTCCCATGGAAAAGTACCAGGTCACAGCCAAGGTTGCCTGGACCCGCAACAAGCCTGAACGGCATCTGCTCTTCCCCGGGATGGGCGTTCAATTTACCAACATCGACGAAAAGGCCCGCAAAGAGCTTGTCGAACTCGTCGAGGCATTGAATCGTACCCGTGTAGCGATTTAGATTCCCCGCTTCGCCCAGCGTCGCACCCCACTGTCAGCATCCGTCACCGCTGCCGTTTCAAGCGCGGCCCTTGTAGCGGCATCGTTGAGTATTCCCAGGCGATAGGCTGCTTCTGTTCGAACCCCAGGCGAGGGATCTTGGGCTAAACGCTCTCTAAGCCACGGGGAGACAGCTGGCCCTCCCCATTCCCCCACCGCCGCCACAATCCCCTGGCGCACATCCGCATCGGAGTCCCGTCCTGCTGCGACGAGCGCAGCAATCGATTGGCTCGAGTCGATTTGTAGCAATGCGCGCACAGCCGATCTTCTGATCGCCGTATCCGAAGATCGCAGTAAGCCTATGACTGGCTCCAGTAATCGGGGGGCCGGTTCGATCTCGCCGATCGCGACAACCGCAGCCTGCCTGACCGACTCGACAGGATCCTTCAGCGCCTGCGTTAACAGGGCAATCACTTGATCAGTGGCCGTGAGTTTCAATCGCCCCATGGCCAGCACCGATGCCTCACGGACTACTGGTGCCGGATCCTGTATGAGAGGGAGAATAGTGTCTATGGCTCGTGGATCGCCGATTTTGCCAAGGGATTCAGCAGCTGTCCGTCGCATCTCTGGTCGCTCATCGTGGAGCAATTCCATCAAGAGTGAGACGGCGAGGTCACTCGATGAAGGTGGAGAGTCTTGGATACAACCAGCGAGGAAGAGGACCAACGCGACGATCTCGCACCCTATGGTGCGAGTGGAAGTAGGCCAGAGCAGAGTACAGGCATCGGGTAGACGAATGAAGACCGGACCCCAGTTCACGCTTGTTTAGGAGGCTCTTCGTGCAAGGCTGGCAGCTCTTTGGCCGCTTCGATGGATTGCTGAAATTCCTTCTGGGCTGAATCCATTTCCGCTTGGATTGTTCGCATTTCAGGATCAACCGAATTACGGACATCGGCGACGGCCTGCTTGAACGTTCGCAACGCATCGCCCAGTCCTTCCCCTAAGCTCTGCATATCCCCCGGAGATATGCCGGTCGGCTGCGCAGCCTGGGCTTTCATTGCAGCCTGCTGTGCTTGGACGCGGGCCACGGCATCCTTGTTCACAATGGCCGACGGGCGCTTGGCTACTGGTTTGGCTTGAGCACCGGCAGGAAGGGGTGGATACTGCGCCTTCATCATTGGTGTAGGAGCTGCCGCTCGCTCTTCCATCGTGGGAGGCTGCTGGCCCTGCCATGCTGCTGGGGTTGAGGCTGCCTGATCTGTCGCCGGCCGAGCGGGCTGCGGCTGCGCGGCCATGTTGTACATCAAGGCGGCGGTGGTGCCTGGCGTCAGCTCTGGTCCTGGCGTGTAGGGCGCCGTGGGCTTCAGAGCGGTTGGAGCCTGTCCCTGCGTCATCGTCGGTGCAGTCTGAATCGTCGACTGAACCTGCATGGGTTCCGGTTGAGTGACTTCGACCGATACCGCATCCGCCGGCGGGGGGATCTCGTTGACTTCCTTCTTGAACCCTCTGAGTGCTTTGCCGACCCCTTCACCGATTTGCGGGAGCTTCCCTGCCCCGAAAATGATGAGGACAATGACGAGGATGATGATCAGTTCCGAGATCCCCATGGTACCAAACATGGTGTGCTTCCTTTTCCCTGTAAATCGCCGACGGCCCAGCCCTATTGAGAATCCAAGCAACTCTATAGGCCAGTAGGAGGCACTGTCAAGGAAGGGAGGAGGCTAGAAAATCGACACAATTTCGGTTTGCAGCGGCAATCCAAATACCAGCGCCTCATGGTCAGAGAGATACACGTCCAGTTCGCTTCTAATCCCAAATTCCCCCGGCAAGTAGATCCCCGGTTCGAGAGAGAAGCAGGTTTTCGGCATGAGACGGCGGGTATCCTGAGTCTCCAAGCCATCGATGTTGGCTCCGTTGCCATGAACCTCTTCGCCGATCGAATGGCCCGTGCGATGGACGAACTGATCGCCGTAGCCGCCTCGTTGGATGACCTGCCGGCAGGCATCGTCAACCTCCCAGCCGAATGGGCGATGGCCGGCAGCGATTTCTGTCTTGGCAAAGGTCAAGGCCGTGTCCCGACCCTGCCGGACCAAGTCGAAGATTTCGCGCTGTTTCGCCGGCACTGTCTTGCCGACATAGCCGGTCCAGGTGATATCGGCATAGACCGAACCAGCCCCCGCTCGTTTGGCCCAGAGATCGATCAACAGCAACGCATCGCGAGTGACTTCGGCAGACCCAACCTCTGTCGGACCATAATGAGGATCGGCGCTGTGGGCATTGACGGCGGCGATTGGTGCACTCGACGTGACCATCCCGGCATCGCGTATGCGAGACAAGATGAACTGCTGGACTCCATACTCAGTGAGACTCCGCCCTTGCGCGATCGCGTCATGTACATGACCGAACGTCTCGTCGACGATGCGCCGGAGCGCCGCAGCGGCATATTGATGCGAGTCGAGTTGACGGTCCGTCCAACATGCTTCAAAGATTTGAATCAAATCCGCTGCACTGACCACCTCGACACCGTAACTTCTGATCAGCTCGATGGTGCCGGCATCCACGCGCGACACATAGGGCACTGCGTTCAGCGGAGAATATTGCATGGCGACACGGAGACCGCCGGCGAGCAGGGACCCAAGGATCTGCCGTTGCTGCTCCCACGACACATAGCAGTCGGCCTGTCCCGGCAATGTATCCAGCACGTGCGGCTCGATACGATGCACCAGTTTGACCGGAGCCCCCCGCGCTGGAATCCAGTAGTACCAGCGCCTCGTCACATGGAGGGTCGGGTCGAGCTGGAGTATGCGATAGGCGAGAGGGTCGCTCCCGCGGAAATCGTAGAAGAGCCAGCCATCGATCCCGGCATCGCGAACCGCCTGCTGAATGTCGCTCACACGCTGTTGTATGGTTGTGGTCATCGTGGAGGGCATCTTATCGTCGCGCTACCAACCCGTCAATGAGACGGCCGTTGAGATGGATGGTTGTGCTACAATGCGCCGCATGGCAGTCGAGCATGGACCAGAACCTTCTCAATTCCGGGTGACCCTGTTTGTCGGACCGCAGCCGGTGGAGGGAAGACCCTTCACTTCCTCTTGTATCTTCAACGTCAAGAAGCGGAGTTGGAAGGGCGGAGTCCAGGTCGCCGTCGAGATCACTCACGCTCAAATCGATAGGCTCAGCGCCGACGTGGCGCTCTCTCGCTGGCTGGCGCAGGCCCTGAGCGATCTCCCTGAAGAAGATTGTTCCGCTCATGAGGAGCGGGCTCACGAGCTATTTATCCAAGCAATCTGCTGGTGCAAGCTCGACCTACTGTTGCAGTCCGGCATCACTCAGGACAACCAATGTCTCGCAGACGACACATGGATTATTGAGGTCAGCGATATGGTGATCAAGCGGACGAACTTCATCACATCATACATTGCCACTGAACTGGACCTCGTACAGAGGGATGTCACCGCCCCATGAGTCTCTCTTCTTTGACGTGGCAGGGGGTTTGCAATCAGAGTTGAATTTGTTATAACCCCACTACCACCAAATCAGAGGTGAGGGCTTCGGGGTCAACCACTACCGCTCAGCTCGCGCTGTCGAAGAAGGAGGATTTTCCGTGAACATCTATTCATCGTCATCCAATCGTTCCCATGCAGGCTTCAGCGTCAAACTCGTGGCAGTCGTTCTGCTCCTGACCCTCTGCACCATTACGATGGTGCCTTCGGCCTGGAGCCAAGACAGCACGGCTCCCCCGTCGAGTACGAGCGCCGAGGGTGGAAGCGCGTCCAGCGCAGGCATGCAAGCGGCTGCCGGTGTCTCCACCCTGTTGTATCTTCCACTGAAGCTGGCCTTCGCCATCGGCGGAGGAGTGGTTGGAGGTCTCGCCTATGCGTTTTCAGGCGGGAATGAACAAGCGGCTAAGAGCATTTGGACCACGAGCCTCTACGGCACCTACATCCTGACCCCTGAGCATCTCCAAGGCAATCGGCCTATCCGCTTTCTGGGGGTCGCTGAATCGAATGATGCACCGGCGTCAGCCCCTGCTCCAGAGCCCATCCGCTAGCCGATGAAACCGATCATCGGCGTCACACCAGACTTCAACGCCGGTGATCGGAAGGAATGGGGTGGGCGCGAGCCCACCTACTTTTTGCGCGCACGCTATATTCGTGCTATCGAAGAACTCGGCGGCATCCCGCTGGTCCTTCCACTTCTTGCAGACCGGGCCACGAGAGGGCGTCTGCTACAGCAGCTTGACGGACTCCTCCTCACCGGAAGCGGGCCGGACCTTCCTCCGGCATTGTACGGGGAACGTCAGCGATATCCATTCGGAGTCGTGAGCGAACGTCGCGCGAGCTTTGAACTAGACATCATCCACCTGGCGAGACAGGCCGATCTCCCGCTGCTCGGCATCTGTGGAGGCATGCAGACGATGAACGTTGCCTGCGGAGGCAGTCTATTTCAGGATATTTCATCACAAATCTCGAAACCGCTCCAGCATCGGCAACGGACTCCTGCGACACGTCTCAGTCACACCGTCGCCGTGACACCCGGCAGCTTGCTCCGTCGCATCGTACGGTCGGTGTCGATGCGGGTGAATAGCTCGCACCATCAATCGGTCAAGGCCGTTGCGCCGTCATTGATCGCCAGCGCCCTGGCCCCCGATGGTATCGTGGAGGCGATCGAATCCCCAGTGCACCGTTTTTTTCTCGGCATCCAGTGGCACCCGGAATTTCTTTTCGAGCGGCATCCCCTCCACCGGCGATTGTTCGAGGCATTTTTGCGCGCCGCCCGCCGCTCTGCATCTGAGCACAGAGGTCGGACATTCCCGACCAGACCGTGAGCACCTCACAGCCGCCTGCTATACTTGACTGGACATGGAACGAGAAACGCTCGACCAGCCGACATCCTCTCCTTCTGTTCTCAGGGGAGGGTCGATGATCCGTCGATTTTTTCAAACAAAATCCATCGAGCAGATCCTCGCGGACGCAGATCATCCCGATCATCGCTTGAAAAAGACCCTCACGGCCTGGGATTTGACCGCGCTGGGCATCGGCGCGATCATCGGCACCGGCATCTTCGTCCTGATCGGCACCGCCATCGTCGGCGATGCCCACCGGCCCGGGGCGGGGCCTGGAATCATTCTGTCCTTCGTACTCTCCGGCCTGACCTGCGCCTTCGCGGCACTCTGCTATGCAGAGTTTTCTACCATGATTCCCGTGGCCGGCTCTGCCTATACCTACTCGTATGCAACCTTGGGAGAATTCCTGGCCTGGATCACCGGCTGGAACTTGATTCTCGAATACGGCGTGGCCTGTGTCGCCGTCGCCATCGGGTGGTCCGGCTATTTCAACAATCTGCTCAGGTTGGCCGGAATCGAATTGCCGCATTGGGCGACGCATCCGCCAGGAGGACCTGACGGGGGCGTGGCAAACTTCCCCGCCGCCATTATCGTGCTACTCGTCACCATCATCCTCGTGATTGGAATTAAGGAAAGCGCTCGCGTCACCGGGATCATCGTCTGTTTGAAGCTCGCGGTTATCATTTTCTTCATTGCCGTGGGGACGCCAGCCGTGAATGCGGACAACTGGACGCCCTTCATGCCGCAGGGATTCGCCGGCGTCGGTGCTGCAGCGGCGATTGTATTTTTCGCCTATATCGGATTCGACGCCATCTCAACGACCGCGGAGGAAGCGAAAAACCCTCAGCGGGATCTCCCGATCGCGATTATTGCCTCACTGAGCATCTGCACCGTCCTCTACATTGCCGTGGCCGCTGTTCTGACCGGCTTGGTCCCCTCTTCGCAGGTCGACGTCCATGCGCCGGTGGCCGAAGCGCTGAGTATGGTGGGCTTCAAGTGGGGCGCGGCGATTGTGGCGATTGGAGCCGTCGCCGGGATTACCAGCGTACTTGTTGTGATGATGCTGGGCCAGATTCGGGTATTCTTTGCCATGTCGCGCGACCACCTCTTGAGCCCCTGGCTCGCAACCGTGCATCCGCGCTATGGCACGCCGCACTACGCCACCATACTCACCGGCATTGGTGTGGCCACGCTTGCCGCGCTGATTCCCATCGGCGACGCGGCGGACATGACGAATATCGGAACGCTCTTTGCCTTTGTCCTGGTCTGTATCGGTATCGTGATTCTGCGCTATACGAAACCCAACCAGCCCCGTCCATTCCGGCTTCCATTCATGCCGCTCATTCCCATTCTGGGCATGCTGGCTTGCCTCGGTCTCATGAGTTTTCTTCCCTGGGTGACCTGGATTCGATTCGTCGTCTGGACCACCATCGGCATTGTGGTCTACATGGGATACGGCCTGAAGCATAGCAAACTGGCCAGCCCTTCCTTAAAGGCCACTTCCCGAAACGTGCAGTCCAAATAGACGGGGCTAGTTCGATTCGTCTGCGGGCTGAGCCGCCGGGGCTGGAGCAGGAGCCGGTGTGATGGTAGCTGGAGCAGCCGGAGCGGCTGAGGGTGCGACAGGCTGGGCAGTAGCTGATGTCGTAGCGGCTACCGTTGATTTGGGCGGGGCGGGCGGCTTGGGCGGGGCGGGCTTCTCAGGCTTGATGCCTCCTTCCCAGGAGGGACCGGAGTACATATCCGCCGAGAGACCCTTCGTTTTCCATTTTTCTTCGAAATCAGCGGCTGCTTTATTCGGAGTCTCACCACTCCCGACCACGTCATTCCACGGATAGGCTCTGGGACCGATCTGGCACCTCAGCTCTGTTCGCATTAAATACAGCGCGATCGGATTCCCACGGTAGGGTCCGAGATAGATATGTACTGAGCCAACGTATTCGAGTAAATGTGCCATGCCCGTCTCCAAGAGGGTGGCATGATGCCATAAGAGGGTAGAGGGGGGCAAGGTACGTCCCCACAGATCCCCTTGCTCGCAGAGCACACCACGATAAAGCAGTGGTCGCTCGATGCGCGCAGTCAGGGAGCAAGCCTCCCTTGCCCTCCAAGGGATCACAATGAAGAAACCAGCGGTGGGTCACACTCCATCGGCGAAGCTGCTTGAAGCTTCCGCGCTTGACCAAAGGGGAAAAGAGCAAACTGAATGAAGGAACCCCTAGGATGACGGGGTCGTGGGCTGTGCCGGGCGTTTGCGGATGAGGAAGACCCCGATGGTGAGCACCATGATGACCGTGACGTTCAGGCCCACGTCCATGAGGTACTGATAAAATTGCGTGTCGGTCATCGCAGTCAGATGGGAGAGTTCCGCACTGGCAGTCAGGACACGTCTCGTACAGGCGATGATGCCGACTGCAAGGTAGGGCTCAAGATCGAGGACTTCAGTCTGGAGAAAGCGGATGACGGTGCGGAACAACTCCAGCAGAATAATGACGAGCAGCAGGTCGTTTAAGAGCTTCAGCCCTGAGGGCAGAAGCCCGATCTGGCCGGCTTTGGTGGCGAAGACAAACCAGGCATGGGCAAAGATGAGCATCCCCAGAACCAGCAAGCTAAATCCTGCGGTGAGGTACCCGAGTCTGTCGAGCCATTCCATGGCCCCGCACCACCGCTTCATCAGCTCTTTTCTGTTCTGCATAGAGGCCCTCCAGTCTAATCGAATTACGCAGTGCCGGGAGGCGCGTTCTGCCCCGGCTCTGGCCCTCGCAACTGGCCGTACGTCAGCTCTTTCATCGAGCTGGCCGTCAAGGAATGACCACAGCAACGAATTTCTGTAAAGCCGGCTCCACCATCGATGATCATGACGCGAAGCCCGCAGGAATCCGGATACAGCTTCTTTTCATCAAGCACGACGGCGGGAGGCAAGTTCCCCTTTTTCCGTCCACGCACAATCGCAACATCGGGGACCAGATCCTCTTCCGTCAGATCATGGCCGCAACAGACGATCTTTTCAAATCCCTCGCCGCCGCCCATGACTTTGACGATCAACCCACAGTCATGTTGGTGCCGCTTGAACTCGTCGAGGATATCGCCTTTCTTCAGAGCCACATTCCCCCCTTACGCGGAAACGAATCGTTCTCGCCCTAGAATGTTGGAACTTTCGACAGCCGTGTTCGAACCTGTTCGATGGTATGTAACAACGCCTGATGGGATCGGCATCCCGCAATGAGCTTCGCGTCAGAGATCGTCACCGGCTTATAGGGTGCCACAAACCGGTCTTTCAGGCGGGCAATTCGAGTGGCTGAAAGGCTCAGTCGTTCCATCGAAATCGTGCCCGATGCGACCGCCTGTTCCACGGCTCCGAAGGCGGCGATTTCCCTATCCCGATCTTTGCAAATTAACAAGACATCGCAGCCTGCCAACACCGCACGAACCGCCGCGTCTTCGACGCCATAGTGGTCGATGATCGCGTGCATCTCTAAGTCGTCTGTCAGGACCACTCCGTCGTATCGCAGCTCCTGGCGCAAGAACCCGTTGATGATGGTCGGCGAGAGCGTGGCGGGCAGTTCAGGATCGAGGGTTCGGTAGAGCACGTGCGCCGTCATCATCGAGGCGACCCCCTGCGCAACGGCACGGCGGAATGGGGGAAATTCGACCGCCTCCAATCGCTCACGCGAGGCTTCGACCACCGGCAGTTCTTTGTGAGAATCGACACTCGTGTCGCCGTGACCGGGAAAGTGTTTCCCGCAGGCCACAACCCTGTTGTCTTGCAGTCCTGCCGCCGTCGCCAATCCCAATTCGCAGACCACATCGGGCGTCGTGCCGAACGCGCGGTCGCCGATAACCGGATTATCCGGATTGCTGTTCACATCGAGCACTGGCGCCATATTCATGTTCACGCCCACCGCCCGCAACTCCTTGGCAATGGTCGCCGCAGCCGCGTAGGCCAGTTCGGTGGAGTTGCAGCGGCCCAACAGGTCGCAGGGCGGGAAAATCGTAAAGCCCTTGGGAAGACGGGAGACCCGACCACCCTCTTGATCGATGGAGATCAACAGCGGCGAATGGGGACTACAGGCCTGCAGATCGTTCGTCAAGTCGACCATCTGCTCGACGGATTCGAGGTTTCGCGAAAATAGAATCACTCCCCCAGGCTTGTACTCTTTGATGAACGAGGCCAGATCGCGCGTCACCGAGGTGCCGAGAAACCCGACCATAAAGAGTTGTCCGATTTTGTCACGCGTAGTCATACGATTGTGCTCCCATGCCAGCATCCTGGGGAGAAATTACGTGTGGCACAGCCGAAGAATATTCCCGCAGGTTGCGTGAAACGACCATCGACTCTATCTTCATCGTTCATCGCGCACAGTTCAGCATTTTCCTGCTTACAGGCTCCGATCGATCAGGTACTGCAGCAACAGCCTGGTACCAATCGCGGTGGGCCCCTTCGGCACGTAGGCCCGCTCGCGTTCGCTCCAATCCGTGCTGGCGATATCGAGGTGCACCCAGGGACAATCCCCCACGAACTTGCTCAGGAAGAGCGCCGCAGTGATCATGCCGCCGCCACGGCCACCGATGTTGCGCATGTCGGCGACGTCGCTCTTGAGCTGTTCGAAATATTCTTCCCACAGGGGCATCTCCCACACGCGCTCACCGGCTTTCTGTCCCGACTTCCGGACCTGTTCCTTGAGCGCCTCGTCGGTGCCGAACATCCCGATGGCAAATTGGCCAAGCGCCACGACACAGGCCCCCGTGAGCGTCGCAATATCAATCAAGGCCGCCGGCTTATAGCGCATCGCATAGGCAAGGCCGTCGGCCAGGATGAGCCGCCCTTCCGCATCCGTGTTCTGCACTTCGACGGTTTTCCCCGACAAAGTCATCACGACATCACCCGGCTTCATCGCCCGGCCGCCCGGCATGTTTTCCGCCACAGGCAGAATACTAATGAGACGCAGCGGGAGCTTGAGTCTGGCCGCCGCACGGATCGAGGCGAGCACCTCGGCTCCCCCCGTCATATCGGCCTTCATGTGTTCCATGTTTTCGGCAGGCTTCAGCGAGATTCCACCCGTATCGAAGGTGATCGTCTTCCCGACCAACACGACCGGACGTTCGTCTTTTTTCTTGGCTCCGTTGTATTCCAGGATGATGAACTGAGGGGGTTCCTGGCTTCCGCGCGCGACGCCAAGCAGCGCACCCATCCCCAGGCGCTCCATGTCTTTCTGCTCAAGAATCTTGATCGTAATCTTTTCAGCTTTCGCGATGGCCTTCGCTTCCTCGGCGACCCTGGCTGGAGTCAGGACGTTGGAGGGATGATTACAGAGGTCGCGAACGAACACGGTGGCCTCTGCCGTGGCGACGCCGCGCCGGACTCCTTCAGTCACGTGCTTCAGCTGACCCTTCTGCGGGATGAGAATCTTCATTCCCTCGACGGCATGCTCTGCAGCCGCGGTTCGATAGACGGTGAACTGATAACTGCCCAGGATCGCCCCTTCCACCATCGCTTGCGCGATCTCGAGCGATGACATCCCGGCAGGGGTTATCGTGGGAAGCACCACCGTGAAGGACCCGGCCTTCGCCTGACGCACACGCTTCGCAGCCGAGCCCATCGCTTGCCGGATCGTCTCCAGCGTGACCTCATTCTTTTTGCCCAAACCGACCAACAGCAGCCGTTTCGCAGGTACTGAGCCCTGCGTGTGGTAGAGCAAGACTTCGTTGGCCTTGCCTTCGAACTCCTTGGATTGCACCAGCTTGCGCAACGAACCTCCGAGGGCTCGATCGAGCAGGGCCGCATCCTCTTTACCCAATCCCTCTCCGTCACAATGCGTGAGGACCAATACCTCTGCGGCGGCGCGTTCTGCTTTTCCAACCTGTACCGTGACCTGCATGATCTTCATTCACATCTCCTTGTTGAAGCAGTCAGCCATCGCGATCAGCTTTAAGCCGAAAAAGAGTGCTGACGGCTGAAAGCTGATAGCGATTCTTCACACCCCGCGCATATCCGGGGCCCATATATACTTGTGCATCTGCAATTGAAAACGGACGGGCAACCGATCAGCCAGGATCCATTCTGCCAGCTGCCGCAGATCGAGCGACGCGAAGACAGGACTGAAATGCACCGAACAACGACTGGCTAAGTCATGTTCGGCAAGAACTTCACGGGCCCAGTCGTAATCGGTTCGGTCAGCCAAGACAAATTTCGCCTCGTCTTTGGTTGTCAGCAGAGAAAGATTCGGCCAATGCATCCGATCCGTCATGCCGCTTCCCGGGCACTTCACATCCAGGATCACATGGACACGTGGATCGACCGGCCCCATATCGATGGCGCCGCTGGTTTCAAGAAGCACCGTATAGCCGGCATCACAGAGCCTGGTCATGAGGGGGAGACTTTCAGGCTGGGCGAGCGGCTCTCCTCCGGTCACCTCCACTAGGCGGCATCCGTAACGTTCTACCTTCAGCACGATGTCGTCGATCGAGGATTCCTGCCCTCCATAAAATGCGTAGTCGGTATCGCACCAGGTGCAGCGAAGCGGGCATCCGGTCAACCGTACAAACACACAGGGCTGTCCGGCGTAGCTCGACTCACCTTGAATGCTGTGGAAGATTTCGGTGATGCGCATACCCATCTGTTGATGTGCTGATCTGACGATCTGATGAGTATTGAGCTCATTCAGCAGATCATCAGATCAATAGATTCCGATCATTTCCAATGTACGACCGGCCAATTCCGTTGCCGGGCGGTGCGGGCCATGCCCCTGATCGGGTTGACCACCAAGGGATAACCGACCAGTTCAAGAAGGTCGTAATCGCCGGGACTGTCGCCATAGGCGTAGGACCCGGCTAAATCGAGGCCCCGATCCTGCGCATGAGCGAGAATCAGCTCACGTTTGCCCTGGCCATAGGGCAGCGGGGGAGTCAAGGCGCCGGTATAGAGGGAATCCCGTTGCTCCGGTTTCGCCGCGAAGGCCGTCGGTACGTTCAAGAAATCTGCAAGAGGCTCAATCAAAAAGTCGGGCGCGCCAGTCACAAGAATCAGCTGGTGACCGGCCTGGCGATGCGCGTCCAGCCTCGCGCGGCCCTCTAGGGACACCTTGCCGATCATCTCGCTCTGACAGAACTCCCTCGCATACGATTCGATGTCTGCAGGGCGCTTCCCTGCCAGATAGAGTTTTCGTTCCCGGAGCGAGTGCAGCGAGAACGGAGGCACATGCTGCGCCAGCCAGGCCGCGCTCCGGCTCAGCTCACCCCATCCCACCAGACCGCGGCGCCACAAATACTGAAAGAATCGTACTTCGCTGGCGACTCCCGGCAGCAGTGTGTTGTCGACGTCGAACAGCGCGGCGACGGGCATGTCGACCGGCCGTTCAGCGACATCATCAAGCGTGGAGGTGAGGATCTGGTGACTCTGCACAACGTTGGGAGACCCGGTGAGTATGAGCCGCCAGATTCTACCGGAGCGACTATGGATTGACAAGGATTTTGGCCCACTTCTATAATGCGCCTCCCTCGACTGTCACTCGTCGTTCGTGAAGCGTGAAACGCACGCACGAAACAACGCAACAGTCTGTTGCAGGATCCCGAGTTGCATGAGCTTCAAACCTCCCTGCAACTAGGCCGCAGCAAGCGAAAGCCCGAGGCGTACTGCTGAGTACGTTGAGGGGTTGAGCGACGCGAGAACGCAGTGGTGGGGATGTTTCAAGCTCCTGCTGAGTGCCGAAGTGGTGAAATGGCAGACACGCACGTTTGAGGGGCGTGTGGCGCAAGCCGTGCGGGTTCAAGTCCCGCCTTCGGCACCAACAGAGCCTGTGATCCGTTTCTCTCCTCTCCAGCACAGCCTCATCGCCTCTCACGCGGAAAAGACCCTTCGGGGTCCGCACTGTTCTTCAGCCTCTCGCCCTCCGGCTCCAGACGGCCCGTAGGCCCATTTGCATCTAGACTTTTTACGGCCTTCCATTAGGACAGTGCACCCTCCGAAACGACTGTGCAGAACCAACCGAGTAGGGTGGGCGCCATGCGGTTTTTGCAACCCGATCCGCACGCGACACAGATACTGCCGTTGTGGCCTTCAGCCGTTTCCCGAAGATCTTCACGTCGCCAGCCTCGGGACTTGCTCACGAGCTCGTACGATACCGGCCTTCTTTCCCTATTCCGTGGGATCCCGCATCCTCGATTTCGCCGTCTTCAGCCACACCCAGCCGTTTCACGTCGCCATTGCCTGAGGCAAGGAGTCGCACCATGAGCAGTACCGGTCCACTGTCAGAACTCGAATCTCTGCGATTGCAGGTGGCAGAGCTCACGCGCACTCTCGCCGAGCGAGACCAGACGCTGCAGGACCGGCCCGAACAATCCAACCTCTTGCGAGCCATCGTCGAAGGGACGTCGGCCGATATCGGAGTGGAATTCTTCCGGTCGTTCGTCAAGCACCTCGCGCAGTCTCTTCACGTCCGTTTCGCCTTTGTCGGCGAATGGCGGGAACAGACCCCCGGCAAGGTGAGTGCTTTGGCGGTCTGGTCGGGAACGGATTTCGCCGAGCCGTTTGAATATGACCTCAAGGGCTCACCCTGCGAGCATGTGATCGGAAAAGCATTGTGTCTGCACGAGTCGGGCGTCCAGGAGCGCTTCCCTGACGATCAACTCCTCGTTCAACTGGAAGTGCAGAGCTATTGCGGAATGCCGCTGTTCGACCAATCGGGAACCGCGCTGGGCCTCCTCGTCGTCATGGACGATCGCCCCTTTACGGGCGCCCCCCTCATCAAGGATCTGTTGCAAGTTTTCGCGGCGAGAGCGGCAGCAGAACTGCAGCGCCAACAAGCCGAGATCACTCTGCGCGAACAGGGGCGGCGACTATGCTTTACGCAATTTTCGCTGGATCATGCCGCGGATGCCGTCCTTTGGGCCGACGACGCAACGCGGTTCATCTATGCGAATGAAGCCGCCTGCCGGTCGTTGGGTTACTCAAACGAAGAACTACTCACCCTGAGTATTTCCGATATCGCTCCCCACCACGATCCCGTTCAATCCCACAAACGGCTCGATCAGGCTAAGCAGGGTACCGCTGTCACCTATGAATCGGTTCACCGGCGCAAAGACGGCACCGAATTTCCCATCGAGGTCTCGGTCATCTATCTGGAGCAGGACGGACGAGGCTATACCTGCGGCATCGTTCGGGATATCACCGAGCGCAAGCATATAGAGCAAGAACGCCTGCAGGCACTGTGCGAGCTCAGGAATGTCATGGAGACCGTTCCTGATTTCATGTTCATCCTCGACTGCCAAGGCGCCATGGTGAAATGGAATCGCCGGGTCGAGGAGGTCACGGGATATAGTCCGGAGGAGTTGCTGAACATGTCGGCTCTGGCCTTTGTGCCTCCGGAGGCAGCAGCCCGCACCACCGCCGCCATTCACCGGGCCTTCACGGAGGGATACGCCGAACTTGATGGATATCTCCTGACGAAAGATCACCGCCTCATTCCCTATTACTGGACCGGTGCACTGCTCAAGGATTCTGACGGCGACCCCATCGGTATCACTGGAATCGGACGAGATGTGACGGAGAAGAAACGGTTGGAAGTCGCACTCCAACAGGAACGGCAACATCTTGTCGAGGCCCAGGCGCTCGCCCATCTGGGGAGCTGGCGCTGGAACATCGAATCTGGGGAAGAGGTGTGGTCCGATGAGCAGTTCCGGATATTCGGGTACGAGCCTGGATCAATCAGCGTTGTCCACGAGACTTTTATGGCAGCCGTACTCCCCGACGACCATGATCGCGTCCTGGTGGCAATCAACGATGCGCTGATTGGAACCTCTCCCTACGAGGTCGAATGCCGCATTGTCCGCCCGAACGGCGATGTGCGTGAGATCCAGTGCCGCGGGGATGTCCACCGAGATGAGATCGGGCACCCGATCAGCATGACCGGCACCGTCCTCGACATCACCGAGCGCAAGCGGGTGGAGGAATCGATCCGTCAGAATCGGCTGCTTCTGCAATCGTTCATCGAACATACCCCCGCAGCGGTCGCCATGCTCGACAGAAATTTTAACTATGTTGCGGTGAGCAAGCGGTGGTACCAGGATTATCGACTGGGCGACCGCGACATCATCGGTCTCCACCATTATGACGTGTTCCCCGAAATTCGAAAGATGGAACAGTGGCAGGCCATCCATCGTCGGTGTTTAGCGGGCGAGATCATGCGAAATGACGAGGACCGGTTGTGCCGAGAAGATGGAAAGGAAGACTGGTTTCGTTGGGAAGTTCGCCCCTGGGTTGATGAATCCGGCTCGGTCGGTGGAATTATCATGTTCACGGAAGTCATCACGGAGCGAAAGCAGGCGGAGAGTAAGTTACGGCTCACACAATTCACGATCGATCACGCCGTGGACGCGGCCTATTGGATCAATCGCGAGGCTCAGATTGTGGGTGTGAACGAGGCGGCAAGTCTCATGCTGGGATACTCGAAAGACGAGTTGTGCGCGATGACGGTCCACGACTTGAACCCTGATTTCCAGGCTGACAGGTGGCCCGGTTTTTGGGCAGAAACCCGGCAACGCAAGACCTTGGCCTTTGAGACCTTCCATCGCTCAAAGACGGGCGAGCTCATCCCCGTCGAGGTGAATGTCAATTACCTCTCCTACGAAGGGCAGGAGCTGCATTGCGCCTTTGTGCGAAATATCACGGACCGGAAACATGGAGAGGAGGTATTGCGCGCGAGCGAGGAACGTTTCGATCTCGCCGTCCATGGTTCGAACACCGGGATTTGGGACTGGGATCTGCGGACCGGCAAGAGCTACTTCTCACCCCTCTGGAAAAGCATGTTGGGGTATGAAGCTCACGAACTGAGGGGAGAGTTCTCGGAGTGGGAGGAGCGTCTCCATCCCGACGACTTGGAACGGGCCCTTGCCACCGTTCAAGCGTACTTGAAGGGAGACATTCCGCAGTATGAGCTCGAGCATCGCCTGCGTCACAAGGATGGTGGGTATCGGTGGATACTGGCTCGGGGGATCTCAATTTGCGATGCCGAAGGAAAGCCGTATCGCGTGGCCGGCTCTCATATCGAGATCACAGAACAGAAGCAGACCCAAGAGGCCCTGGCACAGAGCGAACACCAACTCCGGACGGTCCTCGATGCGCTGCCGGTGGGGGTCTGGTTTACCGATCCATCGGGCAAGCCGGTCCTCGCCAATCCCGCCGCCAAGCAGATCTGGTCTGGCATCAAACAGATTAGGATCGAGAATGCCCCCAATACCCCTGGATGGTGGGAGGCGATCGGACCATCGGACGGACTCCATCGCTGGGCCTTGAGCCATGCGCTGACGAAAGGAGTCCCTTCACTGAACGAAACCTTCGACTTTGAATGCCTCGATGGGACGATGAAGACCATTCGCAACACGACCGTTCCCGTCCATGACGAGGCCGGAGTCGTGCTCGGCGCTATTGTACTCAACGAAGATATTACGGCGTTGCGGCAGGCGCAGGAAGCCCTCAAGCTGACGCAGTTCTCCGTCGACCATGCCGTCGAGGGGTTCTTCTGGATCGGTTCCGATGCCAGGATCCTGAACGTCAACGAGGCGGCCTGCCGGATGCTGGAATACACCCGCGACGAACTGACGACCATGACCCTACACGACATTGACCCGACTTTTCCTCAGGAACTCTGGTCGGCCCATTGGGAAGAATTGAAGCAGAAAGGGTCCATGACGTTCGAGTCGAAACATTGGTCGAGGACCGGCCGCGTCTTGGACACAGAGGTCACGGTCAAATATCTGCAATACGACGGTCGAGAATACAACTGCGCCATCATGCGGGATATCGGAGAACGCAAGCGGGTAACCGCGTCACTGCGCCAGAGCGAAGAACGCTACCGGTCCTTAGTGGATAACGCCCCGATCGGCATCTTCGTGAACGAAGCGGGACGGTTCGTCTATGCCAATCAGGAGATGCAGCGACTTCTCAAAGCGCCGAGCGCCGAGCGGCTGATCGGCACGCCAGTCTTGGACCGGATTGCTCCGGAGTTCCACCAGCTGGCGAAGGACCGGATGCGCCAGTTGATGGATGGCGGGCAGCCGGTTCCCTTGTTGGATGAACAGTTTGTGAGGCTCGACGGGTCACGGGTCGATGTGGCCGTGACGGCAATCCCCACCTCCTTCGACGGCACCCCCGTGATACAAGTGCTGGCACTCGATATCACGGAGCGCAAGCAAGCAGAGGAAGCACTCAGGAAAAACCACTCGCTCCTCTCTGTCATCATGGACACCGCAACCGATTTCATTTACGTCAAAGATTTGGCTGGGCGCTATCTGCTGGCCAATTCGGCGTTGGCCCAGTTCATGGGGAAGTCGGTTGAGGAGGTCATCGGCCAAGACGACCACGTCCTATTGCCGCCCGAGCTGGCCGCTTCCTGTGTGAAAGCAGACCAACAGGTCATCGCAACTGGGATGACGGTGACCCTGGAAAACTATGGAATCGTGGGAGGGAAGACCCTCGCCTACTTGACCACGACGGCTCCCTACCGAGATCGTGCTGGTCGGATTATCGGGGTAATTGGCGTGTCGCACGACATCTCCGAACGGAAACAGGCAGAAGAGGAGCTACGAGAGTCTCATTCGTTCATCCGCCAGATCATCGACGCCGATCCGAATTTCATCTTCGTGAAGGATCGCACCGGCCAGTTTACCCTGGTGAACAAAGCGGTGGCGGACGCCTATGGGACGACGGTGGAGCATTTGCTGGGAAAGGCCGACGCCAACTTCAATGCCAACCAGGAGGAAGTGGAGTTCTTCCGTCAGAAGGACTTGGAAGTGATGGACTCGCTCCAGGAACGATTCATTCCCGAAGAGGTTATTACTGATTCAACGGGCAAGACGCGATGGTTGCAGACTGTGAAGCGGCCGATTTTCGACGAACAGGGCCAGGCCATCATGGTCCTCGGCGCCTCGACCGATATCACCGAACGCAAGCGTATGGAAGAAGCCCTTCGCCAACGAGAGCGCGACCTGCGCGCCGCGATCGAGGAACGTGAGCGGATCAGCCAGGACCTCCATGATGGAATCTTGCAGTCGCTGTTTGCCGTGGGGCTCTCGCTCGAAACGACCAAATTGATGATGTCTCCGAAGGAACGTAAGACGTCCGGCCCGGCACTCGATCAGGCCATCGATCAATTAAACCAACTCATGCACGAGGTCAGAAATTTTATCGCGGGGCTCGGCTCAGACCTGCTCCAGGGGAAAGATCTTCCGACAGCACTGTACCACATGCTCGAAACCTTAACGAAGCATCACCCCACGCGCGTGCGCCTCAAGATCGAGGACCGTGCCGCACGGGCCCTCTCTGCCGAACAGTCCCTGCACCTGCTCCTGGTCATTCAAGAAGCGGTGAGCAATTGCATTCGGCACGGCCATGCGCAAGAGGCCACGGTGTCGCTCAAGTTGCTGAAACAGGGGATCCGGTTGAGCGTGCGCGACAACGGCTGCGGATTCAACCTGAACGCTGCCAAAAAATCCGGTCACGGATTGGTCAACATGGCCGCCCGTGCACAGAAGATCGGCGGTCGGTTGACCCTCTCGTCTCACGTGAACGAAGGCACACGCGTCGTCCTCGACTTGCCGAAGGAGGCGTTCCTTGCCCACCGCTAAGGCCAAGCCGATTCGCTTGCTCTTAGTCGACGATCACGAGGTCGTCCGTGTCGGCCTGCGTACCGTCTTGCACAACAACCAGGGCATTATCGTCGTCGGCGAGGCAGGAACTAAGGCCGCCGCCATGCGGGCTGTCAAGCGACTCCGGCCGGACATCGTGTTAATGGATGTGCGGCTCTCGGACGGTTCCGGTGTCGACGCCTGCCGTGCGGTTCTCGCCAGCTATCCTATGACACGCATCATCTTTCTCACATCGTTTGCGGATGATGAGTCCGTTCTGGCGGCGGTACTGGCCGGTGCACAGGGATACGTCCTCAAGAATATCGACGCCAGCCTGCTGGTTCGATCGATTCGTACCGTCTTCAACGGTCAATCGATTCTCGATCCGGCCCTCACCCAACGGGCGCTGAATTGGATGAACGCCAACCCGGTGCGATTACAATCCCTTGCCCCTCAGGAAGAGCGCGTGCTGGCGTTGGTGGCAAAAGGATTGACCAATAAGGAAATTGCGGTCGCGATGGACCTCAGCGATAAGACGGTCAAGAACTATCTCGCCAACATGTTCCAAAAACTACACATCTCACGGCGCGCCCAGGCCGCCGCGATTTTTGTGAAGCGTCAAGCGTGACGATACGCCCATAACGGGCTAGAGCTAATCGGCTCTAGTCAAGCCTTTTCGTCTTGTCGAGGATGCATTGTTTGTTTGCCCGCTCACCAGGGAGATGATAAAGTCAGCCGGTCCTCTCTGGAAGATCCCGCGCGCGGGGAGCTGAGGTCTGGGGTCATTCACCCAAGTGGAGGAATGCGATGCCGTCTATTCTTGTCGTCGATGATGAAGACCAAATCCGCCTATTGATTCGCGAAACATTGGAGCAGGCCGGCTATCAGGTCACGGAAGCGCGCGATGGGAAGGAAGCCCTCCAGCAATATCGATTGGCCCCGGCTGACGTGGTCGTGATGGATATTTTGATGCCCGATCAGGATGGTCTGGAGACCACCGCCACGTTGCGGCGGGAATTCCCAAAGGTGAAAGTGATCGCGATCACCGGCGGCAGCGACATGATTGGTATTCTTAACTTTCTCGACGTGGCCAAAATGCTCGGCGCCCACCGTACCCTTCAGAAGCCCTTTGAGATGAAGACCCTCATCGAGACGATCCAGGCAGAGTTGCAGGCGTAGCCCTCATTCGTCCCCGTCTTCCCGACTAGCCCGCATTGACAACCACGTCGTCAGAATTCACACTGCCTCGCGCATCATCCACGGAGCACAGCAATGAATATGGTCACGACATGGTGGAGCCCCCAACTCAATGCCTTGCTGGGCAGTCTTGTCGTGGCGGTTGGCGCTTGGCTGGCGTGGGACTCGTTCTCATTCTGGGGTATGGTTCTCGTCGCAGGAGCTGTCGTAGGACTTCTGATCTGGCAGGGCCGCACGATTGGACTGGTCTGGGCCTGGACCACCCTCTTGATTGGCTTGGAGAGCCTGGCCTGGCCCATTGTCACGATGGTTCAGGTCCGGTCGGTCACGACAGAACCGACCGACGATCAGATGGGAACGATCCTCTCGGCTGTGCTGACGGGCCTCTTCTCGGCAATCTTTTGGATCACCTTTTCCTATGGGCTCTTCAAGCGAGTCGGCCAACCCCTCGTCGTCTCATCACCCAATGTGCCCTTCAGCGATTCAGCTGTGTCGCACGTAGAGCCGCCTCAGCAGAACAAGATCGCACCTAGCACATCTCGATCGGATCGACGTCGACGTCGAACTTGATCGCCCGGCGCTGATACGTCCGTTCCATGTCTTTCACCGTGATCCGCACCGCATCGAGTCCCACTTCCCGTTCCAGCGACTTCACAAGTATTTGCCATCGATACCGTCCCCGGAGTTTCGCCACCGCAGAGGGGACTGGCCCCAGCACCGTGAGACGGTCGAGACGACCGATCGGTTGAGCCGATGAGTGGGTCTTGGCTGCGGCTCTTTGTCCAACCACGGAGGGCGACGCGCAGGCAGTGAGTCGGGCGACCCATGCTGTGGCCGCGTTGCGCACCATGTTCTCGTCGGTTCCCGATACGAGGAGGGCAATGAGATAGACTGCCGGCGGATATCCCAATGCCGTCCGATGGGAGAGCTCCTCCGAGACAAAGACGGACTCGTCATTCTGGGCCACGGCCTGAATCGCATGATGAGAGGAGAGAGAGGTCTGTACGATAACCTGGCCGCCAGCGCCTGCTGAGGCCGCGAGGCTGACCGCATCGAGGAGCGTGTGATAGGTCCGTTCGGCGGATCGAAAATCCGGCACGTTGAGGCCGGCATCCGCCTGTACAATCCCCACGAGGCCTATCGCTGGAAGCGGCCCGTGCCGCAACAGCAATTGTGTCCCGACGATGATGTCCCACTCTCCTTGTTCAACCCTCCGCCACAGGGCCTCGGCCTGTGCCGGTCTCTTCATGGTATCTCCATCGAGCCTGAGCACTGCCGCGCGGGGAAACAATCGTTTCGCATCCTCTTCCACCCGCTCGGTGCCTTCCCCGATCGATTGCATGCGAGGGCCGGAACAGGTGCCGCAGGTCTCGGGGATGGGTGCCACTGCCCCGCAGTAGGAGCAGTGCAGGCGGCCCGCCTGCCGGGAATACATCAGTGCGACGCGACAGGCTGGACAGCGGGGAACCTGGCCGCAGTCACGACAGACGAGGGCGCCGGCATAGCCCTTCCGGTTGAGAAACAACAGGACACCAGCCTTGCGACTGATCGTCTGCGTGATCGCTCGAACGAGCGGCTGGCTCAGCACCGTGCCGTAACCATGCTCGCGTAAATCAACGATCTGCACGTTGGGTCTCGCATCAGGCGGCATGAGTTTGCGTATCACCATGCCGTGTTGTTCCACTGTCGCTCTGGTTTCAAGGCAAGGATGGGAAGAGCTCAGGACCAGCAGGGCCTGTTCAGTCTGCGCTCTCAACCAGGCCACGTCCCGTGCATGGTAATGTGGCTCCTGTGCTTCTTTCAACGCCGCATCTTCCTCTCTCTCGATCCAAATCACCCCGATGGTGGTCAATGGGAGAAAGATGGCCGAACGGGTCCCCACGATGACTCGAGCGACTTGCCGCTGAATCTGATCCCACAGCTCGGCTTTGACTTGGTCTGAGAGACCGCTATGGACACAGACAGGGGAGATGCCCCTTTCGTCATTACGAATTAAGCCTGCAACCCATTGGGCCCGTTCTGCTTCGCCCACGAGGATGAGGACGGTTTGTCCACGGTCGAGCACGAGGCGAACGGCCTGCTGCAACAGGCCCAATCGATCGGCCCAGGGAGCCTGCACCAGAATCCGAGAAGTTCCTTGGCCTCTCAGCGCCTGAAACAGCGGCTCTGCCCAAGACATGGCAGGGTCAGGGAACAGCGGCTTGGTGATGTTGGAATTGGTTTGGTCTGCCTGACTGGAAAGTTGGGCGGGAGGCGATGCCGAAGCAGGTGACAGATTGTGGACCTCCAGCACCCATCCTCGAACCTTGAAATCTTGTAAGAGATCAGCCGTCACAGGACTGCGGGACGGTTGACGAAGTGCGATCGGTTGTTTCGCCAACCTTGTGAGTAGTGCCCGTGCCTTTGCCGAGCAGGGCTCGCGGGCCGCACGAGCAGCTCGCCCTTGCTCCGTCAGTTCATAGAGAGTGACCTGCACACGTGGTTTGAGTGCCGGAGGTAGCACCAACCTGAGGCATTGTCCCCATGGCGCGACATATTGTTCGGCCACCTGCCGTGAGAGTTCGAACAGGTTCGAGGACACATCTGTTGCGGCCCCCTCCGGGAGCAAGGAGCAAATCTCCTTGAGGCGTGCCCGATCAAGACCATAGGGAAGAACATGAAAGAGGGCGATCACAGCCCCTTGGAGCATCGATCGTCCAAAGGGCACAAGCACTCGATGTCCCACGCGCAATGTGGGGCGGAGTGACAATGGCACGCGGTAGGTGAATGGACCTGCCAGATGCCGAGGCACAATGACATCTGCGAAGAGGGCTTTAGGCTCTATGGGTGGAGTGGGTGCCTGTGTCGAAAGCATGCGGCATTGTAGCAGCACTGGAAAAGTGGGAACAACGAGAGAGACGGCAAGGTGTGGAAGGGGATGCAGGAGAGGGTTGACGGTTCAACGTCAACCCTCTCCACGATACTTCATTGAACTTACTGTGAGGGAGCAACTGGAGCAGCAGGGTTCTGATCTGAATTGCCCTGATCAACCGATGCCGGAATCGTTTCCATCGCAGGATCTGCAGGGACAGATGAGGGCTCCGCCATGGACGGACTTGTTGAAGCCACTGGAATTGTTGTGTCCATTGGAGAGATCGGAGCTCCGTCTTCCGCTGAACTGAGGCGGGACATGTTGTATCCATTCTCACCGGTCTCAACTGGCTTCGCCGTTGATGCAGACTGTTCTTTCGCTGAATCGGGTGAATAGAGCACGATGTCCACGCGGCGATTCTTCTGCCGGCCCGGTTCCTTCGCATTACTGGCCAGCGGCTTGGTATCGCCATAGCCGACCGACGACAGTTTCGCCGAATCGATTCCGCCCTTTTCGGTCAAGTAGCGAAGGACGATACCGGCCCGAGCTTTCGACAAGTCCCAGTTCGTTTGGTACAGCGACTTGAGCGAGGGACCAATTTCCCGGTTATCCGCATGGCCCTCGACGCGAATCTGCTGATCGCCGGCGGTGGTCTTGAGGTAGACAATCAGTTCATTGAGTACTTGATAGCCTTCGGGTTTGATCGTGGCCTCGCCTGACTCAAACCGAAGCTGCTTCATTAAGTCGCCAAGGCTGATTCTGGTTTCGTGGGCAACATTCTGGACCTGGAGTTTGCTTGAAGAAGGAGCCGCAATAGAGGAGACATTCAGCGGCTGCTGGGGTGATTGAGAGATTGGCATGGCCTGAGGAGCATGAATCTTCACGCGGAAGCGATCGCCCTTGAGAATGCGGGAGATCGATTTTGTGATCAGCGCCGAGGCAGTTCGGTCCTCCATAGACAGGATTTTCAATTCTCCCACGACCCGTTGAGGAAGGCTCCCTCCGGACCGAACCACATCCATGCGATCCCCGGGCCTGATCCCGTCTTCCCGTCCCCGGTCCAGATAGACGACATTCCGCTGCGCCACCATGTTCATGATGCCCAAGTTGGACTGGAACTCTACAACCCGTCCCTCCACATCACCGGCGGATGGCTGACCAGCGGCTGCTCCCTCCTCAGTCGGAAGCACAAACTTCATCACGGGGTCACCTGGCGATACCGTTGCGTAGGCGCGGACGATCTCAACAGTGGTCAAGCCCTTGTCGATTTGACT
The DNA here is from genome assembly GCA_031420175.1 of Nitrospira sp. Classification (GTDB taxonomy): domain Bacteria; phylum Nitrospirota; class Nitrospiria; order Nitrospirales; family Nitrospiraceae; genus Palsa-1315. The sequence continues at coordinate 5,532 of JANOMG010000305.1, read as the reverse complement.
CACCTGAACCACCGCGAGTCGATTGACCAAATGACCCATGTATTGACCGGTGATGGGATGGAATACTTTGTGTGCCCGTCTGTAGATCGTGAAAAGATCTCCGGGCGCGACATCGCCGGAATTCTTCAGTCGGAGATACAGGACATCCCGGCTTCCCAGGATCATGCGATCTCCAGTGGTCTGATTGTCACCGGTGATCACATTTACGAACCCATCTTGGGGAGTCGATCGCTGAATGGACCCAGAGGAATAGGCTAAGGCCTGTTCTCCGAATCGGATCGAATTAAGATCGTCCGCTGCCCAAGCCAAAGGAAGGAGCGGCGTGGCAAAGGTCCAGACCATGAGAGAAACGACACATTTCATTGAATAGTGAGCCATGGTGGTTGTCCTTCATGTGAGGCAAGTAATGCTGCCAGAACCATAGCAAATAGTCCTGTATTGTCAAGAATATTGAGGTCTTGCCCTCGTTGACCCGCCAATTCACGCGATGCTAAGGTGAATCTGTAGATAGAGTTTCTCACGCAGGGAGAATATTCATGGTGCCTGACCAGCCTCCCGCCCACGACGCTCCCCCTCAAGATCGTCCTCGTATCGAGACCCAGATTCACCGACGTAAGAAGGCTAAGGCCTTCTCGGCCTTGGAATCTGAATGGGATTACATTGAGCAAGTGCCACCTTCCCACCTGCGCATGCCATCAGGCCGCATGGCTCCTACCCCACCCAACAAATCGAAGAGTCCCTCATAAATAAGCCACTCCAGCCTATAACAGAATCGTGAGCAGAGCAGGTTTTCGGGTAGCGCGTAGTCCTGGCCGCCGATTGCATCAACAGCACAACACCTTCGTATGCTTTTGACCGAGCGACACCGCACGTAACGCCACAGACCCTAGGACTTTCGGGTCGAGACCGTAGGTCCTTTGGACGCTTGCTATCCCCGTAACCCAGGGTCTAAAATCCGGCTTTATTTTATCTCTCAAGGTGTTGAAAGATCAGCCCTATGAGCGGTTTTGAGTTACTCCTTGAGTACCTGACACGATATTTTCCGATTCTGCTGTTCACGTTCGTGGCGCTGGCGTTCGGCGTGGTCACGCTGATCCTCAGTTATCTGGTCCAGCCGAAGTATCCAGAATCTGAGAAGCTCTCCACCTATGAGTGCGGATCGGAGCCATTTTCCGATGCTCGGATGCCGTTCCCGGTTCGGTACTACATCTTCGCGATGCTCTTTGTGATTTTCGATATCGAGGTCATCTTTCTCTATCCATGGGCAGTGGTCTTCACCAAAATAGGGTTGATCGGGTTGATTGAAATGCTGGTCTTCATCGGGTTGTTCTTGGTGGCCTATATTTATGCCTGGCGTAAGGGAGCCCTGGAATGGGACTAATACAAATCGGTCGTCACGATAAAGACGGCACCCCCGACGTCGTGACCACAACGATCGAGAAAGCGGTCAATTGGGCTCGCAAGGGATCCCTCTGGCCTATGACGTTTGGTCTGGCCTGCTGCGCGATCGAAATGATCGCGGCGGTGTCGTCGCGGTACGATATGGACCGCTATGGGGCTGGTGTCTTCCGGGCCTCTCCACGGCAGTCGGATCTCATGATTGTCGCCGGTACCGTCTGCCGCAGGATGGCTCCCGTTATCCGTAAAATTTACGACCAGATGCCCGAGCCAAAGTATGTCATTGCGATGGGATCCTGCGCCACGTCGGGGAACATTTACGACAGTTATAGCGTCGTCCAGGGCGTCGATCGTTTTGTGCCGGTGGATATCTACGTGCCGGGTTGCCCTCCAACACCGGAGGCGCTCTTTGACGGCATCCTCAAATTGCAAGAACGGATCATGCTGAAACGCGTGTTCCTGAAACAGCCGGATCAGGTCAAGCCCGGCCTTAAGATCTAGAGACAGGTCCTGATCAATGTCATTGCAGCAGATAACCAGTCAATTACAGGATACCTTTCCCGCCGGCTTGGTGAGAGCCGTTGAGTGGCGTGGTGACCTTGCGGTGACCGTGACGCGGGACCGCCTCCATGAGGTCGCACAGTTTCTCCACGACGATCCGGCCATGGATTTCGATTACATCGTGCATGTGAGTTCAGTCGATTGGCCTGATGATGAAGAGCGATTTGAAGTCGTGTACGAGTTCTATTCGATCAAAAAACGTCAGCGCATCCGGCTCAAGACTAGAGTGTCGGAATCGGATTGCATCGTGGATTCTTTGACGGATCTCTGGAAAGGCGCGGATTTCATGGAGCGTGAGGTCTACGACATGATGGGGATCCGCTTCCGGCACCATCCAGATCTCCGCCGGATCCTCATGCCGGACGATTATACTGAAGGCTATCCATTACGAAAAGATTTTCCCCTCCGTGGCAAGGGCTGGCGTGACACGTTCGAGTTCCTGGATGAAACGGCCCGGTAGGACAGACGATGGCTTTTGAAGATCAGCGAACAACCGTCTACAAGGTCGACCCGGCCCATCCGGAGAGCGAGACCCTCCCGACCCTGCGTACGGAGGAACTCCTGCTCAATATGGGTCCTCAGCACCCCGCCACCCATGGGGTACTGAAAGTGATTCTGGAGCTGGAAGGAGAGCGCCTCGTTAAGTCTACTCCCGTGTTGGGATTTCTGCACCGTGGAGTGGAGAAGCTCGCGGAAGATGGCACCTATCACCAATTTATTCCCCATACCGACCGGCTCGACTACGTCTGCGCGATGTACAACAATTTCGCGTACTGCCGCGCGGTCGAAAAACTCATGAACATCACCGTGCCGGATCGCGCAGAGTATCTGCGCACGATCGTGGCGGAGGTCCAACGGATTATCGGCCATCAGTTCTGGCTCGGCACCCAGGCGCTCGACATCGGAGCCATGACCGTTTTTTTCTATTGTTTCCGGGATCGAGAAATTCTGTTGGATTGGTTCGATGAGCTCTGCGGCGCGCGCCTGACAACCAGCTGGTACCGCATCGGCGGCGTCGAGCGGGATTTCACCTCTTCGTTGCTCGACAAGCTGAAGCAATTTCTGGACTATTTTCCGCCAAAAATCGACGAGTACGTGATCTTCCTGGAGACGAACCGGATTTGGGTCGCGCGGACTAAGGGAGTGACCGTGATCTCGGCGGAAGACGCTGTCAGTTTCGGTCTCAGTGGGCCGACGCTCCGCGCCTCGGGCGTCGACTACGACCTCCGTAAAGCCGAGCCTTATTCGGCCTACCCTAAGTGTGAATTCAGCGTGCCGCTTGGCAAGAATGGTGACACGTACGATCGGTATTGGATTCGTGTGCAGGAACTCTACGAAAGCGTGAAAATCATTCGACAATGTCTAGAGCAGATGCAGGACGGTCCCATCATGGCCGATGTCCCCAGCGTCACGTTGCCACCGAAGCAGCGGGTCTTTACGAATCTGGAATCCATGATTCAGCAATTCAAGCTCTTCTCGCAGGGCTTTGACGCCCCTCCGGGAGAGATCTATTGCGGGACCGAAGCGCACAAGGGGGAGTTGGGGTTCTACATCGTCAGTACGGGCGGCGGGAAACCCTACCGCTTGAAAATTCGCGCCCCCTCGTTTATTCACATGGGTGCATTCGATTATATGACCAGAGGCTACATGATCGCCGATGCGATCACGCTCTTCGGGTCCTACGACATTGTGATGGGGGAGTGCGACAGGTAAGGACGTTACACATGAAGCGTTATTTGTTAATCGTAAGAAGAAGCAATGCAGGACCGGCCAGACGTTTCACGTTTCGCGTTTCACGAGGAATATAGAATGGGACTGAAGTCGGCAACGAATCCTGACGTGGAAGCGGTCGCGATCGAACTGTCGATCGATGGGAAATCCGTGGCGGCAAAGGACGGAGTCTCGCTTTACGACGTCATTTCGAGCACGGGCACGATCATCCCGGCCATGTGCTACCACTATACCTTCGATCCCTTCGGCTCCTGCGGCATGTGTTTGGTCATGCAGGAAGGGAAGAAATCGCCGGTCCGTTCCTGTACCGCCAAAGCGACGGCCGGCATGATCATCAGAACCAAAGGGGACGATCTCTTCCAGGCCCGCAAAAAAGCCGTAGAGAAACACCTCTCGGTCCATCCGCTCGACTGTCCGGTCTGCGACGCCGACGGCCATTGCGAACTGCAAGACATGGCCTTCCAGCACGGGGTCACAAACCTGGCCAACGCGAAGCAAAAACTCATTCCGGAAGATACGCGCAGCCCGGTGCTCGACTTCAATATGAACCGCTGCATTGCCTGTGCGGAATGCATCAACGTCTGTAAAGACGTGTTGATGATCGACGCGCTTCAGTTCATGAAGAAGGGCGGCTTCAATCAAGTGGTGCCGAAGGGAGATCTCGCACTCTCCTGTGAGTTTTGCGGAGACTGCCTCGCGGTCTGCCCGGTCGGCGCCATTACGAATAAATTCTCTAAGTATTTGTACAAGCCGTGGCAGATGAAAAAGACCATGACGACGTGTAACTACTGAGGGGATGGCTGCCAGATGTACCTCGAGACCAAGGATGCTGAAGTCGTCCGCGTGACCTCGCCGCTGTCCTGGGAGAACAAATGGGGTGACCGGGCTGATACGGCTAAGGGGCACGGCGGGATCTGTGTGCGAGGGCGTTTTGGGTTCGAGTACATCGATAGTCCTGCACGGTTGAAGCAACCGCTCCTCCGCAAGGGCAATCAGCTCGTCGAAACCCCCTGGCTCGAGACGATGCATCAGGTGGTGGAGCGGTTTTCCGAAATCCGACGCAAGCACGGACCCGACGCGATTGCCGGCCTGATTACCGCCCGCTGCACCAACGAGGAACTGTATCTTTTCCAGAAACTCATGCGCACCGGGTTCCGGACCAACCATCTTGACAGCAGTGCGCGCTACGGCCACCTCAATTTCGTGCATGCCTCCCGGCACGCCTTGGGCATCGGGCGGAGCCCGAACGACTGGGAAGACCTGACGAAGGCCAACGCCATTGTACTCATTGGCTCCAACATCACGGAGACCAACCCGCTCACGGCCGTGCGCATCAAAGAAGCGATTCGTGTCTATCACGCGCAAGTGGTGGTCATCGATTCCGCCATCACGAACATGGCCAAGCTCGCATCCCATCCCGTTCTGATCAACCCCGGAACCGAAGGGCTCGTGATCGATGGACTCGTGAAGGCCACCCTGGAGTTGGGCTTGATCGACGAGGACAGCACCCGGAAGCACCCGAAGGCCTTCGAGGCCTTGAAGGCCGCCGTGGCCCACGTCTCGTTGGAGCAGGTGGCGGCGCGCACCGGTATGTCGGTCGACGCCTTGAACGACACTGCGGCGATCTTCGCCGAAGCGCCCCGCTCCATCATCCTCTGCGCTGAAGGCATTGTTCGCCAGTCCGACGGGTATCAGAACGTCTTGAAACTGATTGACCTCGCATGGATCACCGGCAAGCTAGGCCAACCTGGCTGCGGCGTGAGTACGGTGACAGAGGAGCCGAACGAGCAGGGCGCCGTGGACATGGGCGTTGCGCCGGAATTCCTCCCCGGTCAAGCCTCG